>DASQMN010000346.1:0-3273 GCA_035645475.1 Nocardioidaceae bacterium | reverse complement strand
CGAGGGTGCTCTCGAGCCCCTCGGTGACATCGATGTTCTGCGCAGCGGCCCGATCGAGCTGGGAGTAGGAACGGACGGCTCCGACGAGACCAGAGAAGCGGGCCGTCGAGTCCTTCACCTCCGCAAGCAGCGCAGTCATGGTCAGCGAGTGGGCGATCCACTCGATCGCAGGTGCCAACGGTTCCGCACCCAGGACTTCCGCCACACGGTCGCACCAGGCCGTGTCCAGGCCCGCCGCAGCAAGTACGGGGGCGAGTAGCCACTCTCCCTCGACACCGTGGTGCGACAGCCAGAGCGACAGGTCGTCCTCCCGATCGGCCGCCGCCAGCGGGTCGGAGCCTGGGTCAGGGGGATCGACGGCTTGACGCAGCGCGTCGATCTCGGCGAACTGAGCAGAGGAGATGCAGTAGGAGCCCAGCCGGGCCAACGAAGACACCAGCGCTTCGGAGGTGCTCTGCAACGAGTCGACGGCCCGGCTGGCGGCAGCGGCCGGGTTGTTGATCTCGTGGGCCAATCCGGCAGCCAGCGTTCCAAGGGCCACGAGCGCCTCACGCTGCCGGGCATTCGCCTCGACCCTGCGTACGGTGTCCACCAGGCCGCGGATGAAGTGCACCCCGAAGGCAAACCACTCGTCCCCGAGGCTGCGCAAGTCCTCGGATGGCACCTGAAGCACCCGTGAGCGCTCCACCGCGCGACCGGTCGCGAAATAGCGAGCGTGCGGATCCCAAGCTGCGAAGCCGCCGGCCCACTGGCCGGGGGAGCTCATGGCTCCAACGACGGACTCGTCCTTCCCGGTGCGCCTGGCGAGGTTGATGGAACCCTCCAACAGCACCCACCAGACATCCGCCGGCTGTCCCTCGACCCACAGCTCGTGGCCCGCGTCGAACGTCGACTCGTGGCATACCTCAAGCAGATCGACGATCTGGGCCTCATCGAGGCCGTCGAAAAGGGGTAGCTGTCGCAGCTCTTCGGCGTCCATCAGACCGTCGCCAGGTACCGGTGCACGAGGTAGACCGACATGGCTCCCTCACCAACGGCGGAGGCGACCCGCTTCATGGAGTCCAACCGCACATCGCCGGCGGCGAACACGCCCGGCACACTCGTTTCGAGTGCGTACGGCGGGCGGGACAGCGGCCATCTCTCCCCACCGGGCGACGCGAGCATGTCCTGTCCAGTGAGCACGAACCCCTTCTCGTCGCGGGCGACGTGGTCACCCAGCCATTCCGTGCGTGGAGACGCGCCGATGAAGACGAAGAGCCAGCTGGTCTTGACCTCCTCCTCCGCGCCGGTTCGCCGGTCGACAAGGGTGAGGCCCTCGAGGTGTCCGTTGCCCGTTGCGGCACCGACTTGGGTCTGCAGCCGGACCTCGACATTCGAGGTGGCGCGGATCCGGTCGACCAGGTACTGCGACATGCCGGACTCCAACTGGCTGCCGCGGACGAGGAGCACGACCCGCTTGGCGTAGCGGGCGAAGTTCAGGACCGCTTGCCCTGCGGAGTTGGCCGCGCCGACGACGTAGACCTCTTCGCCCTCGCACTGCATGGCTTCGTTGGCCGACGCACCGTAGTAGACACCGCGGCTGCCCAGCTCCTCGATCCCCGGCGCCTCCAGCCGCCGGTAGGAGACACCCGTTGCCACGAGCACGGCGCGAGCCTCGATGGCGCCGCCGCCCTCCAACATGATGGCCCGCGCTGGTCCGCGCTGCTCGAAGCCCGTGACGCCGCTGGCTAGGACAGTCTCCGCGCCGAAGCGGGCCGCTTGTGCGACCGCGCGGTGAGTCAAGTCGGCTCCCGAAAGGCCCGCCGGGAAGCCCAGGTAATTCTCGATCGAGGCGCTCTGCCCTGCTTGCCCTCCGGGTGCGTCGCGCTCAACCACAACGGCGGACAGACCTTCTGACGCGGCGTACACGGCCGCAGCAAGTCCTGCTGGTCCGGCTCCGACGATGCACATGTCGTAGAGGGGCTGTTCCGCCCGGGTGCGCAACCCGAGGGCGTCAGCTAGTTCCCGGGTCGAGGGAGCGGCCAACGCCTCGCCGTCGGGCACCAGCACCAAGGGCAGGTCGTCAACCGTCCGTTGCGCGAGGTCAAGCAGCCGGCGCGCCTCCTCGTCCCGCTCCAGGTCGAGCCACCGGTACGGGACATGGTTGCGGGCCAGGAAAGTCTTCACCTCGTAGCTGCGGTCCGACCACCGGTGTCCGAGAACGCGCACTTCCGAGGTCTCCGGAGGATGAGACGTGGACCAGTCATCGAGGAGACCGTCGACCACCGGGTACAGCCGCTCCTCAGGCGGATCCCAAGGCTTGAACATGTAGTAGTCGAGGTTGATGTCGTTGATGGCTTTCACGGCGACATCGGTGTCGGCGTACGCCGTGAGCAGCAGCAGCTTGGTCTCGGGTGACAGCCGGCGTACCTCGGCCAGCATCTCGATGCCCGTCATCTCCGGCATCCGCTGGTCCGAGGCCACCAATGCCACCGAGCGGTCCCGCAAGGTCAGCTCCTCAAGGACGGTGAGAGCTTCGGCGCCGGACTTGGCGGGGATGATCCGATGGTCGGCGCCGTAACGTGCACGCAGGTCCCGCGCAATGGCGCGCGAGACCGCGGGGTCGTCGTCCACGGCCAGGATGGTGGGCTTGGTTGTCAAGACGATCCGACTCCTGTTCGTCGGCCTCCGAGTGGCGGCCGGGCGATCGCGGGAAGCCAAAGGCTAATTGCACCTTGTTGCCGCCCGCCTCTCGCGAGAAGGGTGCACCCGTCGATACTGGCAGCACTGAACGAGCGTGGCCACAAGGTCTCCGCTAACAGACCCGTGACGCTCAGCCAATAAGCGCAGGTCAGACAGGGTGGGCCCCGTGGGACTCGAACCCACAACCCGCGGTTTAAAAGATGCGAGCGGACCGTCGCCTTGTGTCGCCTACCGTCGCTCCCAGGCGTGATCAGCGGTGGATCCGTCGTCTTTCGTCGCTGGTCGTCCCCTTGTGTCGCCTCGCTTGGCTACATATTTGGCTACACGAAAGTGGTCATCGGCGCGCTCGCCTGGGCCCTCGCGATCAACTTCCGCGATTGACGTCACAGCCGATTCGGCTGCAGTGGGTCTGCAGTGGGTGCGGAGGAGGACCGAGTTCCCGCAGGGTCCGATACCGCCGAGGCGCGGCGGCTCGCGTGCAGCCTTCGCAGGAAGGCGAGGTTGGCGCGGATGCCGTAGTCGCCTAGAACGCCTACGAGGTCACCCGACGGCCGCAACAAGCACATATGTCAAGGCATCGTGTTGGGTGCT
>DASQMN010000345.1:0-4411 GCA_035645475.1 Nocardioidaceae bacterium | reverse complement strand
CATGAGGCCCTGGTCGCCGGCTCCCTGCGTGTCCAGCGGGTCGTGCGAGCCCTCGGCCCGATCCTCGTACGCGTGGTCGACGCCCTGGGCGATGTCGGGCGACTGCGAGCCGATCGAGATCTGCACGCCGCAGGAGGCGCCGTCGAAGCCCTTGGCGGAGGAGTCGTAGCCGATGGCGAGCACGCGCTCGCGCACGATGCGCGGGATGTCGGCCCACGCTGTGGTGGTCACCTCACCGCCCACCACGACCAGCCCGGTGGTCAGCAAGGTCTCGACCGCGACGCGGCTGGACGGGTCCTCGGCGAGCAGCGCGTCGAGGATGCTGTCGCTGATCTGGTCGGCGATCTTGTCCGGGTGACCCTCGGTCACCGACTCGGAGGTGAACAGTCGACGGCTCACGCATTCTCCTGCACTCGCGTACCGACGCCTGCTCGCCGGTCGAATCGAGAGTAGCCGCCGGCCCCGACCCGGTCAGGCATGGTGGAGCAGTCGGGCCGAGATCTCGTCCCAGATGACGTGCGCGAGGACCACCTTGGACCCGAGCGGCACCGAGCGGGTGGAGCCGTCGGCGCCCAGCAGGAGGGCCTCGGAGTCGGCTCGACCGAACACCCGCCCGGCGCTCACGTCGTTGACCACCAGCAGGTCGCAGCCCTTGCGGGCGAGCTTGGCGTGGCCGTGTGTCACCACGTCACCGTCGGCGTCGCCGGTCTCCGCGGCGAAGCCCACGATGAAGGGCGCAGCGCCGGTCCGCCGATGCACCAGCTCGGCCAGCACGTCCGGGTTCTGGGTCAGCTCGACCACCGGGGCAGAGCCGTCGTCAGCCTTCTTCATCTTGGTGTCGCGGACGTCGACCGGCCGGTAGTCGGCTGGAGCCGCGGCCATCACCACCGCGTCGGCGCCGGCCGCCTCAGTCAGCATGCGGTCGCGCAGCTGGGCCGTCGTCTCGACGCGCAGGAGCTCGGCGCCGGCCGGGTCCGGCAGGGTCACGTTGGCCGCGACCACCGTCACGGTGGCGCCACGGGCGATGGCCGTGCTGGCCAGGGCGTAGCCCATTCGACCGGAGGACCGGTTGCCCAGGAAGCGCACCGGGTCCAGCGGCTCGTGCGTGCCACCGGCGGAGACGACGACGTGGCGGCCGGTCAGGTCGGGGGCGATGCGACCTCGCTCCAGCAGCAGCCGCGCCAGGTCGAAGAGCTCGCCCGCTTCGGGAAGCCGGCCCTTGCCCGTATCGGCGCCGGTGAGGCGCCCCACCGCGGGTTCGACGACCACTGCGCCACGTGAGCGCAAGGTGGCGACGTTGTGTGCCGTGGCCGGGTGCTCCCACATCTCGGTGTGCATGGCCGGCGCATAGAGCGTCGGGCAGCGCGCGGTCAGCAGGGTCGAGGTCAGCAGGTCGTCGGCCAGACCGTTGGCCGCGCGCGCCAGCAGGTCGGCAGTGGCGGGAGCGACGACGACCAGGTCGGCGTGCCGCCCGATGCGGACGTGCGGGACATCCGCGACGTTGGTGAAGACCTCGGTGGCGACCGCGTGGCCCGACAACGCCTCCCAGGTGGCAGCCCCGACGAAGGACAGCGCCGCCCGGGTGGGTACGACGGTGACGTCGTGCCCGGACTCGGTGAAGCGTCGGACCAGCTCGCAGACCTTGTAGGCGGCGATGCCGGCGCCGACGCCGACGACGACCGACGGGCCGGCGGCCACGCTCAGCTGCGGCCGGCCTCAGCCTGCAGCGCGGCCTCGGTCTCGGCCTCCGGGTCGATGTCCTCGCACGTCACCAGGTCGGCCTCGATCTCGCGCAGCGCGACCGAGAGCGGCTTCTCCTGGACGTGGGTGTCGACGAGCGGGCCGACGTACTCGAGCAGGCCCTCGCCGAGCTGGGAGTAGTAGGCGTTGATCTGCCGCGCGCGCTTGGCGCTGTAGAGGACCAGCTTGTACTTGGAGTCGGTCTTCTCCAGCAGGTCGTCGATGGACGGGTTGGTGATGCCCTCGGCGTTGGAACGAGTGCCGGTCAACGGGTACGACCTTCCAGGTCTGGCTGCTGCAGGCCGGGCAAGCGCTCGACCGGTGCGGCGGCGCAGTGCGAGGCCCAGTGGGCTCAGCGGGGTGGTGTCGCCGACGGGCGACGAAGCAAGGCTACCAACCGTTGCGCTGCGGCACGAACATCGTCGTTGACGATGGTGACGTCGAACTCGGCCTCGGCGGCCAGCTCGGCGCGGGCGGTGTCGAGCCGACGGGCACGTTCGGCGGTGTCCTCAGTGCCACGACCGACCAGCCGGCGCACCAGCTCCTCCCAGCTGGGTGGCGCCAGGAACACCAGCAACGCATCCGGCATCGCCGCACGCACCTGGCGGGCGCCCTGCAGGTCGATCTCCAGCAGGCATGGGCGGCCGGCGGCCAGGGCCGCCTCCACCGGTGCGCGTGGCGTGCCGGAGCGGGCACGACCATGCACCACAGCCCACTCGAGCATCTGGCCGTCGGCTACCAGGGAGTCGAAGGTCGCGTCGTCGACGAAGTGGTAGTGCACACCGGGGATCTCCCCCGGTCGCGGTGCCCGAGTCGTCGCTGACACCGAGATCCACACGTCGGGGTGCTCGGCGCGGACGCGAGCCGCGACCGTGCCCTTGCCGACGCCGCTGGGGCCGGCCAGCACGACGAGCGAGCTCCTGAGTTCGGTGCCCTCGGCGGCCACCGGCTCAGTCGTGGTCGGAGAACTCACGCTCGAGCGCGGCAACCTGGTTGGCCCCCAGTCCTCGTACACGACGTGTCTCGGCTATGCCGATGCGGTCCATCAGGGCCTTGGCGCGGACCTTGCCCAGGCCAGGCATCGCCTGCAGCAGGTCGACGACCTTCATCTTGCCGACGACCTCGTTGCTGCGGCCCTGGTGCAGCACGTCCACCAGCGAGCCACCCGAGTGCCTCAGCTTGTTCTTGATCTCGGCGCGCTCCCGGCGGGCGGCCGCCGCCTTGGCCAAGGCTGCTTGTCGTTGCTCCGGAGTAAGCGGGGGGAGTGCCACTGGATGTCCACCTCTTCGACAGTCGCGACGGCTGCACCAACCTGTCCGGGGAACTACGACCCGGCCGTCCCTGACGGCGAACCTAGCGGCGACGCGGTGGCGGCGGCAATGACCCGCCGCTGGTCCGGCTGACGGATGACCGCACCTCTCAGGGGCCGCCGGGGGACAGCTGCAGCCCGCACAGCTCACCCACCTGCTCGGTGATGACCGCGCTGTCCTGCTGCAGCCCCGCGATGTCCACGCCTTGCAGGCCCTCGGTGAGGATGCGCTGCTGCTTGCTGCTGAGGCCACCGAGGGACTCGGGGTTCTCGAGGTCCTTCAACTCCAGTCCGGCCTTGCGCACCACGTCCTGCACGGTGGCGGCGGTGCTGGACAGCGACTCCCACGCCGGGCGTACGTCCGCGGGCGCCACGTCCGTGATGTCCTGCATCGCCTGCACCGCGGCGCTGGTCGCGATGTTGCCGCCTCCCGCACCGGACAGCTCCGCACGGGACTGGGCCACCTCGTCGCAATAGGCCTGCTCGGCTCCGGTGAGGTCGGCGCCCGAGCCGGGCGTCTCCCCCGGGGTCTCCTCGGGTGACTCCGGGCTGTCAGGTGTCGTGCTGGAGGACGCGCTGGGGGTCTCGCTGCTGGCGGAGTCGCCTGCCGTGTCCGAGTCGTCGCTTCCGCAGGCGGCCAGCGGACCGAGCAGCAGCGCGGCCACGGCCACCAGGGGCATCCGTCGGGACATTCGTCGACTCCTCACGTGGTTTGACGCGCCGGTCGGCGCCTCTGACACTGTGCCAGCCGCTCCCAACCTCGCCGTCGAGCAGAAAGTCAGGACCGCAGCGCGGCGTGCAGCTGCTCGCTGGTCGCCAGCGCCGCGGCCCGCAGCGCGCTGCCGTCCGGGCCTGCCGCGAGGACGTCGCGGGAGGTGGCGGCGAGCACCCGGTCGAGGACACCGGCGAACAAGGTGCGGAGCCCTTGCGGTGTGCCGCCCTGGGCTCCCAGGCCGGGCACCAGGAGCGGACCGCCCACGTCGAGGTCCTCGGTCGTGGAACCCAGCGTTGCGCCGACGACGCACCCGACCGAGCCCGGGACGGCGTTCAGCCCGGCGTTACCCGCGGCGTTGTAGGCGGCCACGGCCGCGAGCACCGTACCGGCCACGGTGCGGCCGTCCCTGATGGCGCCCTGCACCTGCTGGCCCTCCGGGTTGGAGGTGAGCGCGAGAACGAACAAGCCACCGTCGTGCGATCGCGCGGCGTCCAGGAACGGCTGCAGTGAGCCGAAGCCCAGGAACGGGCTGACGGTGACGGCGTCGGCCGCGAGGGAGGAGGACGGATCCAGGTACGCCTGGGCATAGGCCGTCGCCGTCGATCCGATGTCGCCACGCTTGACGTCGAGCACGACCGGCGTGCCGG
>DASQMN010000344.1:0-19613 GCA_035645475.1 Nocardioidaceae bacterium | reverse complement strand
CGGGCCTTCATCGACCCAGCGACATCCGGCATCGCCGCCGCGACCGCCTCTGCTGGGGGGTCGCGCGGATCCTCAGCCCGCCGACCGCCGGGGTCTGGCGGCTCGAAGTCCGCGCGGTCCCGGTCGGGTGGCTCCGGGGCGCGGTCTGGTGCGGCACGGTCCGGCGGGTCGAACGGCCGTCCGACCGGTCGGTCGGCCGGCTCGGCCGGCCCGGCGTCGTCCACGCCGCGATCAGGGGGCCGCGGCTCGGGCAATCGCGCAGGCAGCGGGTCGTCGCCGTCCTACTCCACCTCGTCCTCAGGCGGCGCAGCCTCCTTCTCCGCGGGCATGCGCAGCCGCTGAATCGTCGGGCCGGCGCTACGTCGCGGAGTTTCAGGGGTAGTACCGGCCCGGGTCCCGGTTCGTACGGGGCCTCCCCACGGCGCCTCGGGTACGAGGACGCGGCTTGCGCTGCGGCAGCTGGCGGCCGATCTCGCCACCTAGGCGCCCACCGTACGGACGCCCGTGGTCGGCGTACTCGTCGCGTACGTAGCTGAGCCGTACCGCGTCAAGCAGGATGCCGGCCCCGGTGCGCAGACGGCTGGCTTGCGCCGGTAGGCCCGCGACCGTCGAGGTTCCGGACGCTACCACGTGGGTCAGGACGTACTCGTCATCAGCCGTTCGCTCGATGACGGCGTGCACCGGCTGCAGTCCATCGACGACGATGTCGCAATCCTGAGCACTGCCGATGGTCGTACGTTGCTGAGTCACGTACTCGACCCGCTGTTCCTCGCCGACCTGCGGGAACTCCGACAGGCCGAAGTACAGCCGGGGCCGGCCGCCGCCACGTGGGTCGTGAGTGGTGGTGACCGGGCGCGGTCCCAGAGCGGACACGGTCGGGAACAACGGGAACAACGTGGGCGGCGGCGCCGACAGCGCGGAGCCGCGAGAACGGCTGCGGGAACTGGGGGCGCCGCCCATCACCTGGCGGACCAGGCGGGGACTGCCGAACCGGATGTAGGGCGACCGAGTGATCAATCGCTGCCACCACAGCGTATCCACGTCGCCGATGGCCATGACCACGCCCTGCGGGCCATGCAGCACCAGGCGCAGACCGCGAGTCGCGAGGGAGCCGGCGAACTGGCGCAGCATGCGACTCGACGGTCGACCCAAACTTGCCAGCGGCCCGGTCACGGAGACGTCGATCGTGCTGCCGTCGGCCGTCACCCTGCCGGTGACCCTCTCCGTCCCGTCTGCCGGAGTCGAGGAGAAGGTCAGATCCGCCTCCAGCCGCAGCATCGCCTGGCCCTCAGACGGAGGAGGTGGCGACGTCTGTTGTGGTGTCGTCACTGGTGGTGATACGGAGGTTGCCGTTCAGCACCCAGGTGGCCCGAGGGGCGTCATGCCCGGTGTCCCGCGGCACCTCGACGGCCATGTCCTCGAAGGTGTAGTTGATGGCTGCCCCACGGCCAGTGAGGTAGCTCCACATCGCTGCACCGAGGTCGGTCCAGTCCACGTTGCGGTCAGGACCCTCGGGTGGGTTGCTCATGGTCATCGCAGTCTCCTCGTCGACCGGCGCTCTCCGGATGGCGGCGGCGCTTCATCGTCCGCTCTGCTGTGGCCCGCCACAAGTCGAAAGCGGCCGACGGGTCGTGTCATCGTCCCGCCAGCAACCGGGCAACGAGCGTCCCGGGTACGTTCGCGTCTTCCGAGGAGAGGATCGGTGGACGGCCGACCACAACACCGCTCATCTGCGTGCGCCCGGATCGGCGCCTCGAGAACGACGACTGCGATCGAGGAGGCAGGATGGGTACATGAGCGTTGCCGTGCCCGAGCGTCCCGGACCACAGGTGCTCGTCCTCTTCGGAGCGACGGGCGATCTGGCCAAGCGCAAGCTGTTCCCCGGCCTGTACCGGCTGGCTGCAGCGGGGCGACTGCCGGCCGACTACGCGATCGTCGGGTCGGGTCGGAACTCGCCCGGAAGCGACGACGAGTTCCGGCAGCAGGTGCGCGACGGGCTGGTCAAGCGCGTCGACGACCTCGAGGACGAGGTGGCTGACGACCTGATCCGCCGGATCAGCTTCTGTCCCTCGACCGCTGACGACGGTGCAGATCTGGCTGCCGCGGTACAGCGGGCAGAGGAGCAGCTTCCGGGTGAGGTCACTCGCCTCCTCTACCTGTCGGTGCCGCCCAACGCCATGCAGCCGATGATCGCCATGCTGGGCAGAGAGGGTCTCACCGACCGTGGCCGCCTCGTCGTCGAGAAGCCGTTCGGGACCGACCTGCAGACAGCACGCGAGCTCGAAGCGACGCTGCACGGGGTCGTCGGTGAGGACCAGGTCTTCCGCATCGACCACTTCCTCGGAAAGGAGTCGGTGCAGAACATCCTCGCGCTGCGCTTCGCCAACGGGCTGTTCGAGCCGGCCTGGAACGCTGCCACCATCGCCTCGGTGCAGATCGACGTCCCCGAGGAGCTGACCATCGAGGGCCGGGGCCACTTCTACGAGTCGACGGGCGCGTTCCGCGACATGATCACGACGCACTTGTGTCAGCTGCTGGGGTTCATAGCCCTCGAACCCCCGGTCAAGCTCGACGCCAACCAGCTGCGTGACGAGAAGGCCAAGGTCTTCGCCGCGATGAGGCCGCTGGACCCGGACTCGGTCGTCTTCGGCCAGTACCAGGGCTACCGAGACGAGAAGTCGGTGGCAGACGACTCGCAGGTCGAAACCTTCGTCGCCGTGGAAGCGTATGTGGACAACTGGCGCTGGTCGGGCGTCCCGTTCTACCTGCGCACCGGCAAGGCGCTCGCGCAGTCACGACGCACCATCACGCTGACGTTCCGTACGCCACCCCTCCTGATGTTCCCCGGCGACGTGCCGGAGCAGCCCAACCAGCTGGTGCTGGAGCTGACCGACGACGCGCACGTGCGCGTCGACATCCGCGCCAAGCGCCCAGGGCCCTCCATGCGGCTAGCCGAGGCCGCTTTGCGACTGGACTTCGCGCAGGAGTTCACCGAGGACGACCCACTCGAGGCCTATGAGCGGCTGCTTCTCGACGTCATGCGCGGCGACCAGACGCTCTTCACCCGAAGCGATGAGGTGCTACGGCTGTGGGAGGTCTGCCAGCCGGTGATCGACGCACCTCCACCGGTACAGCCGTACGAGCGTGGGTCGTGGGGGCCTGAGGCCGCGCTGTCACTGCCGCACGCGGGCAGGGGACGCTGGTACGTCGGCGGCTGACCACCTGCGGCTTCGGGCGACCGGCAGCGCTGTGCGGGCGATCTCCGACTCACCTGGACACCGCTGCATGCGAGGCCGTAAGCCCCGACTGCCTTGCCGCACCCGCTCAGCGGCGACGCATCAACAGCATCGCTCCATAGATGATGACGGCGATGACAACGATGATCAGTACGAATCTCATGGAACGACAGTACGGGCAGCGAGTCAGTACGGGCGCTGAACGCCCGCAGTAGCTTCCTCGCGTGCCGCCTCCGGGCTCTGGTTGCGGAACCGGTAGACGCTCCACCCCAGCAGCGCGAGTGCGATACCGGACGAGAGGATCAAGCTCACACCGGTGGACCAGCCACCGAAGGGCAGACGCGGCCCGAGAATCCAGAACACCGGGATCTTCGGGTCGAGACCCCACAGCACACCGATGCCCGCCAAGCCCAGAGCAACGGCGGCAGTGACCACGATGCGCGGCACCGTCTGCACGCCCGCCGCGGCGGCCGCGAAGGCGACCCGCTTCACCGGCTCCACCCGCCGCTCTGCCCAGGCGTACTCCTGCGACAGCACGACGAGGCCGGCCAGCAGCAGCAGCAGACCCGGACCCGGGAGGGCGAGCGCGGCTACACCCAGCAGAAGCAGCAGCCATCCACCGACGATTCGAGCGACTCTACGCACAGCGGACCCTCCAGTCATAGAGCGCGTGTGCGCCGTCAACAGTTTGACAGAGTGAGCATCAGCCCACAGATCGAGCGCAAAGCTCAGGACGTGAGCACCTCGGCTTGCGCCCTTGAGCGTTCGATGTGCTCGAGCACCTCGGGAAGTGCCATCGGCCGGCCCAGCAGATAACCCTGCAGGAAGACGTGGTCGGCGAATCCGTCGAGGTGCGGCATCAGTGCGCTCAGCTGCTCCGGACGCTCAAGCCCCTCGATGACCACGTCGAGTTCCATGGCTCGCCCCATGTCGATCATCGACAACAGCAGACGCATGTCCCGCTCATCTGTGTCGATACCAGCGCTGAACTGCCGGTCGATCTTGAGGATCCGCACAGCGAGTCTCTGCAGATAGCCGATCGAGGAGAAGCCGACGCCGAAGTCATCGAGCGCAAGGCGCACGTCGTCGGACTTCAAGGTGTCCAGGGCACGCAGGACGTTGGCGTCCTCCCCGATCATCTGACGCTCGGTGAGCTCGAGCACAAGCGCTGCCGAGCCCATCAGCTCGCGTGCCCGGCGGACCGCTGCGACGAGCCTCGGCGTGTGCAGCTGCAAGGCACTGACGTTGACGCCGACGGCTATCTGGTGGTCGGACGAGGCTGACAGTGCGGCCGCATCGCCGGCGACCACCTCCAACACCAGCTCGCCGAGGTCGTCGATGAGCCCGTGTTCCTCGGCGAGGGCGATGAACGTGTCCGGGGGCACGTCGCGCCCCTGGTGCCGCCAACGCGCCAGTGCCTCGACGCCCATGATGCGACCGGATGCGACGTTGACGATGGGCTGGTAGGCCACGGTCAGCTCGCGACGCGTCAGCGCCTCGTTGAGGGCCTCTGCCAGCTCCAGGGTCTCTACCCGCGCACGCCCGATGGCCGGGTGGTAGGTGCGCGCTCGGTTCTTGCCGGCGAACTTCGCCGCGTACATGGCCAGGTCGGCGTTGCGCAGCAGCTGGTCGGCGGTGTGGCGTCCTTCTGAGAACGCGGTGCCGACGCTTGTGCTCACCAGCACCGACCGACCGTCGTACTCGAACCGCCGCTCGACCGCGGCGAGAACCGACCCCGCCCGCTCGTCTATGTCTGCTCCGGCCGGGAGCGGCCGCAGCAGGACGGCGAACTCGTCACCCCCCAGACGCGCCACCAGACCGTCCGGTCCCAGGGTTCGCTCCAACGACCGGGCGACGTCGACCAACAGCTGGTCACCGGCAGCGTGCCCGAACCAGTCGTTGACCCTCTTGAACCCGTCGAGATCGCAGAACAACACGGCCACCGGTGGCACAGAGCGACCCGACCGGCACTGGGCCAGGGCGTCGTCCACTCGCTGCAGGAAGACGGCTCGGTTGCACAGCCCGGTGAGGGGGTCGGACTCCGCGAGCTTGGTCACAACCTGGCGCATGCGGACGCGGGTGAGGGCCTCGGTGGCCATTCTCGCCAGAGATCCCAGGTGCTGCGAGTCGAGGGCGGGGTCGGGACGCGCACGCCACAGTCCAGTGGTGACCAGCCAGTGGTGGTCGTCCCCGTCCTCGAGTGGCTCCCCGATCTCACCGGTTTGTGGCGGCTCGGCCCGCAGGTCTGCCTGGGTGCCTCTGGCCAGCTCCTGCAGGGCCTTGCGGACGTGCTGCAGCACGTCGTCGCGCGTCTCGGCACGCTGCATGCGAGCAGCCGAGGCGAACATGACACGCAGCCGACGACTGGACTCGATCGCGACATCGCGGGAGTTGGATGCGATGAGCAGCGCCGCGATCGGTACAGCCAGGAGACCCAGGCACCACTGCGGCAGCTCTCGTTGCACGATGGCGCCCAGGTAGCCGACGGAGTCGACGGTGACGACGCCCCCCAGTGCCACCGCCATGTCGCGAGTGATGAGCTCGGTGGCGACGGACGAGCCCTCTTCGAAGGCGACCGACACCTCCGAGAGCAGGTAGTCGATCAAGAACATGACTGCGCAGCCGACGGCGACGGCAGCGAGCACCCGCGGTGAGATCTCGCGTGTCGAGCCACGCACCGCTTGGATGACCAGGAAGCCGATGCTGCCCGCTATCAGGCCGACCCCGAGGTTGAACACGCGAGCCGACCAGCGCACACGAGAGACGGCTTGAGCCAGCAGGACGCCCGCCGACCAGATCATGATCCCAGCCGACACGGGCACCAGGATGCTCAGGAAGGCGACGAGACAGGAGCTGAACGAGACCTGCACCGACGCCGTACGCGCGAACAACGTCATCGGGTAGCGCTCGATCAACGCGATGACCGGAACCGCCAGCCAGTAGCCCCAGGCCGGCGCTTCGGGCGCGGACAACGCGAAACCCGTGGCCACCAGCGCCAGCGCTACGCCGAACGCAACGACCGAGTAGTCGAAGACGCGGCTGCGCAGCGGCTGCTCGTACGAGGCTGAGGGCATACCCGCCTCCGCCTCGGTCTTCTCCGGCACAGTGCGTGGTCGGCCGACATGACGATAGGCGGGCGGGTGGCCGTCCAGAGGGACTTGCAGCGATTCCAGCCACACCTCGCCACTAACTCACCGTCTCGGCTGGTGTTCTCCGCCGAACGGTCAAGGTCGACCGTTGAACGGGCGGGGTCTGCCACCAGCTCTGGCGCGTGTCCGTGACCAACGCACACAGTCGGAAGGTGGCCCTCCCCTCTGCAGACACGCGTCACCTGTTGTCACGGTTCTCCTACGGCGTCACCCCCGCACTGCTGCGCGGTGCCACCGGAGCCGACGGCGCCAACACCTGGTTCGAGCTGCAGCTGCAGCCCGAGAACATCACAGACACCGAGGCCGCCGCGCTGGCCGACTGGTACCCCAACGTCTGGCGCAGCCCGGGCGTCGCAGCCGCTGACGACAAGAGCGGTGGAGTGCAGGGGTTCGACGTGTCCGCGGACCTCGCCCGCTGGACGCTGATGCGCAGGATGGTCAGCAACCGCCAGCTGCATGAGGTGATGACCGACTTCTGGTCGAACCTGCTGCACATTCCCGCCCCCGAGAAGAAGTCCTGGCCATGGCGACCCGACTACGACAGGGTGGTTCGCTCCCATGCTCTGGGCCGGTTCGAGGACATGCTGGTCGCCTGTGTCCTGCACCCCGCGATGGGCTGCTACCTGGACAACGCCAAGTCCACGGCGACGAACACCAACGAGAACCTCGGCCGTGAGCTGCTGGAGTTGCACACGGTCGGCCTGACTCAGAACTACAGCGAGGCGGAGGTCCGCGACTCCGCCTACATCCTCACCGGCTGGTACGTGGACGTCTTCGGCACCTACAAGGCGTCCTACGAACCGAGCGTCCACAAGCGCGGCCCAGTCAAGGTGCTGGACTTCGCGGACGACAACGCCGACGCCAACGGGGCCGAGATGTCCCGTCGCTACATCCGGCACCTTGCCAACCATCCGGCGACGGCCCGACGAGTGGCCCAGCGGCTGGCCGTGAGGTTCGTCTCCGACGATCCCTCACCGGGCCTGGTCACCGACATCGAGAAGGTCTTCACCGACTCGGGCACCGACATCAAGGCGACGCTGCGCGCGCTGATTCGGCATCCTGAGTTCAAGGCCTCGATCGGCGCAAAGGTGCGCACTCCGGTCGAGGACGCCGTCGCCACCTGGCGAGTGCTCGGCGTCAAAGCGCAGCCGTCGACTGCCAACGACAGCTTCGCGAAAGCGGCCATCTTCCAGGCCACGGCGATGGGGCAGCGCCCCTTCGACTGGGGACGACCGGACGGGTTCCCCGACGACGCCGAAGCCTGGACCGGTGTGAGCCGGGTGCTCAACTCGTTCGATGTGCACAAGAACGTGGCCGGCGGCTACTTCCCGCGTACCGCTGTGACCTACCGCAAGGACGCCTCCTGGCTGCCTCCGCTGCCTGCGACGCTCTCTCAGGTCGTGAACTTCGTCTCCAAGCAGGTGTTGGCGCGCGCCGCCAGCCCGACGCTGAAGGATGCCGTCGCCGCACGCCTGGAGCTGCCGCTCTCCTTCGCGGTTCGCACGCCCGACGACATGCAGAAATGGCGGATCGTGCCACTGCTGGCGACCGTGCTGGACAGCCCCGACCACATGACCCGCTGACGAAGGCTTCCTCATGACGACGCAGATCGACCAGAGCTCACCGGCGAGCGCGCCCGCCGACCCGGCGCAGCCGTGCGGCTGCCCGGACTTCACGCTGTCGCGTCGCCGCTTGCTGGCAGGAGCCACCGGCGCCGCCGGGCTCGGGCTGATGACCAGCGTGCTTGGCGACGTGCACCGGCAGGTCGCCTTCGGTGCCGAGGGTGACCGCAACGTGCTCGTCGTGCTGAGCATGCGCGGCGGTGCCGACGGCCTCAGCATGGTCGTCCCGCACGGTGAACCGGCTCTTTACGCTGCCCGGCCCAAGATCGCCATCCCCAAGTCACAGCTGCTCGGCATGGACGCGATGTTCGGGCTGCATCCCAACTTCGCTCCGCTGCTGCCGATGTGGAAAGCCAGAACGTTCGGAGCCGTGCACGCCGTCGGCCTGGACGTGCCCAATCGCAGCCACTTCCAGGCCATGGAAGTCATCGAGGACGCCGACCCCGGTGCCAGCGAGCGCCGCGGCTGGATCAACCGCCTCATCGGGCTGGACAGCATGAACAAGCCCGAGGAAGCAGTGCAGCTGGGCAGCTCGATGGTGCCAACGTCCCTCTACGGCTCGCAGCCGGTGCTGGGACTCAAGTCGCTGGGGGACCTGTCACTCGCCGGCGACGACGCTGTGAACAAACGTCGGCGTTCGACAGCGCTGCACCGGGTCTGGGACGGGGCGCCTGGTGAGCTTGGCCAAGGAGTGCGCGCCGCCTTGTCGACCAGCGCGAAGCTGGACTACCTCGCCGATCCTGTTGCGCCACTCAACGGGGCCAGCTACCCCGCCGGTGATCTGGGGAAGGCCCTGGCCGAGACGGCGACACTGATCCGGGCCGATGTCGGCGCCAAGGTCGTGACGCTCGACTACGGCAGCTGGGACATGCACACCCTGCTCGGCAAGGTCGACGGCGGCTCCATGACCACCATGATCACCGAGCTGGCCGGGGGCCTGAAAGCCTTCTTCGCCGACATCGGCGCGCTGTCCTCGCGCGTCACCGTGATCACGATCAGCGAGTTCGGCCGCCGGCTGGCGGAGAACGGCGCGAACGGCCTCGACCACGGGTGGGGCAACTGCATGCTGATGCTGGGAGCCGGAGTCAACGGCGGCAAGGTCCACGGCCGCTGGGCCGGCTTGTCCGGTGCTGCCATGCGAGATGGGGACCTGGCGGTGCAACAGGACTACCGCAGCGTTCTCAGCGAGGTCGTGAGGTCTCGCTTTCCCGAGCTGGACTCGACCCAGGTGTTCCCCGACTTCACGCCCGAGGTCCTCAGCACGATGGCCTGATCCGACGCTGTCCGAGAACGCGACCCGCGCGGTCGCTTACCCGGCGACCGGCTGTGGCTCGCGCTCAGCGCTGATCGTGCTGACGAACAGGTGCGCGGCGATCGACTGCTCGATCTCCGCGCTCTCACCTCCGGCCGCGACGACCACGCCGCCGGGCCCCCGAGAGGCCATGACCTCTTCGTTGGGCAGCGCTCCGACGCGGCGCAACGCCGACATCACCGCCTGGTCGGTCTGCACCGGCTCGGAGATGCGCCGCACCCGCACCACGATCGGTGTCTCCCCGACGACCTCGGTCAGCGGCACCACGCCGTCCAGGAAGCCCTCCCCGGCCTGCGGCTCACCCAGCTCGTCCAGCCCAGGGATCGGGTTGCCGTAGGGGGACAGGGTCGGGTGGTCGAGCAGGGCGAGCAGCCGCCGTTCGACCGTCTCACTCATGACGTGTTCCCAGCGGCAGGCCTCCTCGTGCACCAGCTCGAGGTCGAGGCCGATGACGTCGGTAAGCAGCGTCTCGGCCAGGCGGTGCTTGCGCATCACGCGCACGGCCACCCGGCGCCCCTCCTCGGACAGCTCCAGATGGCGGTCACCCTGCACCGCCACCAGCCCCGCCCGCTCCATCCGGGCGACGGTCTGGCTGACGGTCGGGCCGCTGTGGTGCAGCCGCTCGGCGATTCGCGCACGCAAGGGGAGGATCCCTTCCTCCTCGAGCTCATAGATCGTCCGTAGGTACATCTCCGTGGTGTCGATCAGGTCGCTCACCGAGCCATTCTCTCCCATGTGGCGAGCGCCACTGCCAGCGCGAGCCCACCCAACCGGCGGTCCGCCGTGGTAAGCGTGAAAATGGCGCGGTGAGCACGTCAGTTGTCTGGTTCCGCCGTGACCTGCGGCTGTCCGACCATCCGGCCCTGCGAGCTGCGGTGGACGCCGGCGACGAGGGCGTCGTCCCCCTGTTCGTCCTGGACCCAGCGCTGTGGGGGCCGGCTGGTCCGACCCGCAAGGCCTACCTCCGGGCCAGCCTGAGTGCCTTGGGTGAGCGCATCGGCGGGCTTCAGCTCCGCGCCGGAGACCCGGTGCAGGAGGTGGTGACGGTGGCCCGTGCCGCCGGAGCGGACTCCGTGTATGTGACAGCCGACTTCGGCCCGCACGGACGCGAGCGTGACCTACGGGTCGAGGCGGCACTAGCCGAGCACGGCATCTCGCTGGTGCGCACGGGCAGCGCCTACGCGGTGTCACCCGGACGAGTGGCCAAGCCCGACGGGTCGCCTTACCGGGTCTACACGCCGTTCGCTCGGGCCTGGGCCGAGCACGGCTGGCCGCAGCCTCCGCACGCGCCTGTCGACGTGCCGTGGATACGACCACTGGACAGCATCGAGCTCCCATCTGCACAGCCGCCGGGCGGGCTGCAGCTCCCACCGGCCGGGGAGGACGCCGCGCGAGCGGCCTGGACCCGCTGGCTGGAGACCGGACTCAACGGGTACGCCGCGAACCGGGACAGGCCGGACCTGGATGCGACCTCGCGCATGTCGCGGCACCTGAAGTGGGGCGAGGTGCACCCCCGCACGCTGCTGGCAGACCTGCCTGCCAGCGGCAAGGACGCGCAGGTCTACCGCCGGGAGATCGCCTGGCGCGAGTTCTACGCCGACGTCCTGCTGCACCGCCCTGACACGGCGCGCGAGCACTACCGACGCGAGTACTCACGGATGCGCTTCGACACCCCCGGACGGGAGCTCGACGCGTGGAGCGAGGGCCGCACGGGCTTCCCGATCGTGGACGCCGGCATGCGCCAGCTGAGAGCTGAGGGCTGGATGCACAACCGGGTGCGCATGCTGGTCGCCAGCTTCCTGGTCAAGGACCTGCACCTTCCGTGGCAGGTGGGCGGGAGGCACTTCATGCACTGGTTGGTCGACGCCGACCTCGCGTCCAACATGCACGGCTGGCAGTGGACGGCGGGCTCGGGCACCGACGCCGCCCCGTACTTCCGGGTGTTCAACCCGGTCTCGCAGGGCAAGAGGTTCGACCCCGACGGCCACTACATCCGCCGGTACGTGCCCGAGCTGGCTGCGGTCAGCGGCTCGGCCGTGCACGAGCCGTGGACCCTGGGAGTCGACGCGCCCGCCGGCTACCCGGCGCCCATCGTCGACCATCTGCAGGAGCGGCGGGAGGCGCTGGACCGCTACGCCGCCGTGGACGGCTGAGGCTCGGATGGCTGACGGTGCCGACATGACGGCCGACACGACGCAGCGCCCAGGCGCCCAGGAGTGGGTGCCTGCCGGCGCGGGAATCGACCAGCTGCGAGCGGCGGCACCGGACTGTCGCGGCTGCGAGCTCTACCGGCCCGCCACGCAGGTCGTGTTCTCCGCCGGCTCACCCACGGCTCGGTTGGCGCTCGTGGGTGAGCAGCCTGGCGACGCCGAGGACCGCGCCGGCGAACCGTTCGTCGGCCCCGCCGGACGGCTGCTCGACCGCGCACTGGCCGACGCCGGCATCGACCGCGCCGACGCCTACGTCACCAACGCGGTCAAGCACTTCCGGTTCACCCCCACCGCCAAGCGGCGGCTGCACCAGACTCCCGACCTGGCGCACCTCGTCGCGTGCCGGCCCTGGCTCACCGCCGAGCTGGCCGTGGTCGACCCCGAGGTGGTGGTGTGCCTGGGCGCCAGTGCCGCTCGCTCGTTGCTCGGCCCGTCGTTCCGCGTCACCCGGCAGCGAGGGCAGCTCATCCCACGCCAGCCGAGCCCACCGTCGGACGGCGACGTCTCGGCTGTCCGCAGCGGATGGCTGATGGGCACCATCCACCCGTCCGCAGTGCTGCGGGCGCCGCGTGGAGAGGCCCACGACGCCGCATACGCCGGGCTCGTCGACGACCTGCGAATCGCCGCGGCAGCGCTGAGCGCCTGATTGGGTGGTGGAGTCGGCCAGACTCGGGCCGACCACCCCCTAGCGCAAGGGCCGCCTCTGCCGTGTCCACGTCCCCGCAGGCGCACGGGCCGACCGTGCTTCCAGTGGTCCCCTCAGCGGAGCCCTGGTGGCGCTCCGCTGTCTGCTACCAGGTGTACGTCCGCAGCTTCACCGACGCCGACGGCAACGGCGTGGGCGACCTCGCCGGCATCACCTCCCGGCTGCCGTACCTGGCGGACCTCGGCGTCGACGCGGTCTGGCTGACGCCGTTCTACCGCTCACCCCAGGCTGACCACGGGTACGACGTGGCCGACTACTGCGACGTCGACCCGCTGTTCGGGTCACTCGGCGACATCGACACGCTGCTGGCCGCTGCCCACGCCGCCGGCCTTCGCGTGCTGGTGGACGTGGTGCCGAACCACTCGTCGGACCAGCACGTGTGGTTCCAGCAGGCCCTCGCCGCAGCGCCGGGAAGCCCTGAGCGGGCCCGCTACCTCTTCCGGGACGGACGTGGCGAGGACGGCGGCGAGCCACCCAACAACTGGGAGTCGGTCTTCGGCGGCCCGGCCTGGACCCGCGTCCCCGACGGACAGTGGTACCTGCACCTGTTCGACGCCCGCCAACCCGACTTCGACTGGCTGAACCCAGAGGTCGGTGACGAGTTCGAGCGGGTCCTGCGGTTCTGGCTGGACCGGGGCGTCGACGGCTTCCGCATCGACGTCGCCCACGGGCTCGTCAAGGCCGACGGACTGCCCGACCTGCGCCCCGACCAGCTCGCCGCGGCGCGTGCTCGAGACGTCGAGGACATCCTCGCGCAGGCCGAGCGCCCGTACTGGGACCAGCCCGGCGTGCACGACATATATCGCCGCTGGCACCGCGTGCTCGCCGACTACCCCGGCGACCGCATGGCCATCGCCGAAGCCTGGGTGGCGACCGAGGAGGCCATGGCGCGCTACCTGCGTCCCGATGAGCTGCAGCAGTGCTTCAACTTCCACTGGCTCGAGGCGCCGTGGTCCGCTTCGGCGTTCCGCTCGGTGGTACGCGACACCTTCTCCGCCGTTGCACCCGTCGGAGCCAGTCCGACGTGGGTGCTGTCCAACCACGACGTCACCCGACCGCCTACCCGGTACGGCGGGGGCCCGGTGGGGCTCGCGCGGGCACGTGCGGCGGTGATGGCCATGCTCGCCCTACCCGGATCGGCCTACCTGTACGCCGGTGAGGAGCTCGGCCTGCCGGAGGTCGACGTGGTCCCGGCTGCCCGCCAGGACCCCGTCTGGCTGCGCGGCGGTGGAACCGGGCGCGACGGCTGTCGGGTGCCGCTGCCCTGGTCGGGCACCACCCCGCCGTACGGCTTCGGCCCGAACGGCACCGTGCCGTGGCTGCCGCAGCCGCCGGAGTGGGCCTCGCTGTCGGTCGAGGCCCAAGCGGTCGACCCGGGTTCGACGCTGGCCTTCTTCTCCGCTGTGCTCAGGGCACGCCGTGACCTGCTGCCGACGCTGTCGGACACGGTCGAGATGCTGCAAGCGGACGCCGCTGAGGGTGTGAACGTGTTCGCGTTCCGGCGGCCCGGCTCGGGCACCCACTCGGCACTGGTCGTGGCGGTCAACTGTGGTGAGGTCGATGTCGACGCCGTCGCTTACGGCACGGCGGTAGCGTCGTCGGCGTTCCTGGAGCAGGTGCAGGCGGGCGTGCTCCCAGCGCACACCGCGGCCTGGTTCCGCGAGTGAGGGCTCAGACGTACGAGCCGGTCGGCGACACCCAGATGGGCGAGGCCCATGCCATCTCGCCGTCCACCAGGAAGGCGCGGGCGTAGTAGAAGGCGGGCGCTCGGCAATCGTCCGTCCACGACACCTCGACGCGGGAGGAGCCCAGGCTGCTCAGCCCGCCGATGCCCGCCTGCAGCCGGAAGGTGCCCGGCGAACCAGGCAGCACCCGGTACGGGTCGGCCGCCAGCTCGCCCAGCGTCACGTCGAGATGGCGACCGCTCAGTGTGACGGTCACGACCGCTTCAGGTGGACCCACGACGCTCAGCTCGATGCCCCCTCGCTGGGAGCCGTACAGCTCCCCGAAGCTCTTGGTGGAGTGGACCCACGCCACCTCGGTGTCGTTGACCACCGTCACGTCGGGGCTCCAGAACGGGGTCTGCACCACCTGCCCGCCGCTGACCCGCAGCACCCCGTCCCACGTGGTCGTCTCGTCGCTGGCGCCCCACTCCAGCCGCAGCGGCACGGTGAGCCAGCCCTGCGGCAGGTCCGGCAGCGAGTCGGTGGCGAACACGACTTCACCGTTGCGGAGCAGGTCGATGCGGGCGACGTCGGTGTAGCCCGACGCGACGATGCTGAACTCGCGCGGGCCGTCGGTGACGACCTCCTCGCCGAGGAACACCTCACCCATCCGCAGGTCGATGACGACGTCGCGGGTCGTGGCTGCGAAGGTGCGGCGGGAGTGCAGCGCATCGAAGATGTTGGCGCGGTCGAGCGACTCGGCGAAGGCTCCCACGTAGCTGGCACCGTGACCGTGGTCGGAGGAGGCGATCAGCCCGAAGCGATGCCCACGGAGCAGGCCGTCGACGACGAACGTGCCCGTCATCGTCGCGTCGGAGTACTGGCGGAACGCGCCCTCGGCCTCGTAGTTGCCGCGGCAGGCCTGGAAGATCTCGACCAGCCGGCTGTACCGGGGGTCGTGGTAGTCCCAGTCGTTGAGCACCATGGCTGAGCCGGGATGGTGCGGGATCGTGATGGCCGGGTAGTCAGGGTGCTGGGCCAGCCCCTCCCACAGTCCGGCCGGGTCGGTCGATCCCTCGGCGAAGGCCGAGAAGATCGGCGCGCCACGCTCGACGTCGCCGTAGATCACGTTCTGGTGGCCGGTGTCGGCCGAGGTCCACTCGAATCCGTACAGCGGGACGAAGCGGTCGGCGACGTGGAAGAGGTCGGCGATCTTCTGGATCGTCCACCACTGGTACTCCGAGGAGTTCTCGGCATGGTCGGTGACAGCCCAGAAGTCGTACTCACACACGTCCCAGGCGTAGCGGTAGAAGTCTTCCAGCGACGGCTCGTCGCCCGCGGTGCAGCGGCTGACCAGCGAGTGCCGGTGCAGGTCGCCCCAGTACAGGGAGTAGCTGCGCCCTCCCACCTCTGCCACGTAGCGGCCGGGCGCCTCCCGGGGCACCCATCGCCTGGCCTCCACCCGCTGGTCGGATGCGATGTCGGCCGGTGCGTCGGCGCTGGCGACGAAGGCGGGGACGGGACCCGCGGTCGACACCTCGGCGGTCACGATGGTCCCGACACCGTGCACGCCGTGCCAGATCACCGATCCCTGGTGCTCGAGCAGGTACGGGCACTCGCGCCCGCCGAACCCCTCCGTCCAGTTCAGCGCGCCGTCCAGCCGTGCGTCGGTCTGGGCGGCGAAGACCACTCCGTCGGAGCCGGCTGTGATGCTGACCTCCTCCAGGGTTCCGTCGGTGCCGCTGAAGGTCGCCGGAGCCTGCCAACCGTCGGCAGCGAGCACCTGGGTGGCGACCTCCCAGTAGTAGGTCATCAGCGGAAGCTTGCGATGCACCCGATAGGCCACCACCAGCCCGCCATCGCCGGTGGCGACCAGCCGAGGAAGCCCGGACGGAACCACGTCGAGGCCGGGAGCCAGCTGACCGGGTGCATCGGCGATGCCCGAGTCCCCGATCGCCACGACTCGGATCGACGCCGACACGTCGGGGAGCAGCTCCGGTGGCACGCTGTCCCCGGCCTGCCGCATGCCCTCCACCACGGTCGGGTCCGCGCCCACGTCGGCGACTGGCCGTAGCTTGGTGGGTCCGCTTCCGGCGTGACCGGCGATGGTGATCAGGTCGAACGCACACCACAGCTGGGAGTCCGCGGTGACCGCCAGGCTGGGGTGCAGGGCGTAGTCGCTGCCTGAAGTGATGGTCTGCGGCTCCCCGAGCACGCCGTGCGCGTTCCGCCGACGTACGACGACGGAGTAGGCGCCTTGGCGGTACTCCGACCAGGCGAAGGCGGTCGACCCGTCGGGGAACCCGGCGATGGACGGGTCCCAGACGTTGGCCTCGACCCCTTCGCTGACCATCTCCGTCGGCCCCCAGGCGCCTTCGGCGTGGCGGCGCGTGAAGACGGCGAAGCGTCCGGAGTGCCGACCCTGCCAGCACAGCTCGAGGCTTCCGTCGGAGCGCGCGAGCACCTCCTGGTTGAACGACGGGTGCTCGGTGGTGCTGACCTGCTGCGGCTCGGACCAGCGGCCCTCGAGGAGAGTGTTCGCCCAGACACCGACCCGCTTGGGGTTCGAGCTGCCGTAGAACACCCACGGCACGCCCTCGCTCGAGATCGCAGCGGTAGGGCGGAACACGTCACTGCAGCCGCCGGAGACCATCGTCAGCGACGCAGGCCGGCCTTGCTCCTCGTACAGCGCCTGCACGACATCGCCTTCGCCGGGGACCCATTCGACCCAGACGGTGAGTCGTGCGCTCGAGTCGGCGGAGGTGGCGATGCTCGGCCGGGCCGCCCGGGTCGAGCCCTCGACGACCCGGACACCCCGCCGCTGGTGCCCGGGCAGGTGCGTCGCCCGGGCCAGCAGCTCGTGTGCCTCGCCGATGACGCGGCCGATACGGCCCTGCCCCTCGTCGACCCACATGTAGCGCAGAGGATCCGGGTCGAGGAAAGCCTCGGTCTCCTGCGTGTCCAGCCCCTCGTTGATGGCGTCGGACATGCGCCGGTTGAAGGCCAGCACCACGTCCAGGTCGGCTCGCTGCTGGTCGGTGTAGTCGCCGAGGTGGTGATCGAGGCCGCCGCACATGTGCGCCATCTCGTGACCGTGACCGTGACCGTGCCCGTGCCCTGACAACAACTCTCCAACTGCTCCGTCACATCGGTCGTGAGCAGCCGCTCACGGCTCGCAGTGTGACATCCGGCAGGCACGTTCGGGCTAGCGACCCGACACATCGAACGCCGCACTCCCCGAGCCGGTCACAAACCGCTTGTGAGCGCCCGATGAGCGTCGTAACGTTTCGCGTACACAGGGAAGGAGGTGGTCCGAAGAATGCATGCTTCTTGGACATGTGAGGTGGCTGTCCGCTAGCCGCTGGCGTCGAGGATCCCTCGTATGCCCCTGCGGCAGCGAGCCCCCGGCAGTCACCCGGCCCGCAAGGGGTCGAGCCAGTCCAGCTCGACCTGTGGTTCCGACCACGACCTTGCGGGCTGTTCCATATCCGGACCTCGATCCGGCCCTGTCGTCGCGGCACACGTTACGGAGCGAGCCGCTCCCGCACCCAACCCGTCGAGGTGCGCAGGTACAGCAGCCGGTCGTGCAGGCGACTGTGGCGGCCCTGCCAGAACTCGATGCGCTCCGGCACCACCCGGTAGCCGCCCCAGTACTCCGGGCGTGGCACCTCGGTGCCCTCGGGGTAGGCCCGCTCCAGCTCGGCGTACTGGTCAGCCAGCCAGTCCCGATCCGGCACCACCTGGCTCTGCGGCGACACGAGGGCGCCCAGCTGTGACCCGCGTGGGCGGGAGCTGAAATATGCGTCGTCCTCCGCGGGCGACAGACGCTGCACCCCTCCCTCGACGCGCACCTGGCGCTGCACGGGGTGCCACGTGAGCGCGAGCGCCGCCCACGGGTTCACCGTCAGCTCGTCGCCCTTGCGCGAGGAGGTGTTGGTGAAGAACACGAAACCCGCGGCGTCGGCACCCTTGAGCAGCACCAGCCGTACGGACGGCCGCCCGTCCGGGGTGGAGGTCGCCAGGGCCATCGCGTTGGGCTCGGGCACGCCCGCGGCGACCACCTGCGCCAGCCAGCGGTCGAAGAGCACCACCGGGTCGTCCCCCGCCTCGGATTCGTCCAGTCCGGTCGCCGCATACTCCTCGCGCATCGCCCGCAGGCGCTCGACGTCCACGTGGTGAGGCTAGGCGCTGGCCAGGCCGACCGCACACGCGCCGGAGCCGCCGCCGAGTACCGTGGCAAGGTCTGGCTTGGCGCCGTCCGGCGGTACGTCAGGTGCACGATGACCTGGGTTGCACAATGACCTGCGGCGACACCTCGGTCGTCCGGGCAGGACTGGAGCGGGCATGGCGGGACCGGACACGGCAGCACAGTCGGGAGCACAGCCGGCGACCGAACAGCAGGTGCACCACGGCCTCGAAGGCGTCATCGCCTTCGACACCAAGATCGCCGAGCCCGACAAGGAGGGTTCGGCACTTCGCTACCGCGGTGTGGACATCGAGGAGCTCGTCGGACGGGTGCCCTTCGGCAACACGTGGGGACTGCTGGTGGACGGCGTCTACGAGCCCGGCCTTCCACCGGCCGAGCCCTATCCCCTGCCGGTGCACTCCGGCGACATCCGTGTCGACGTGCAGAGCGCGATCGCGATGCTGGCACCCGCGTGGGGCATGCAACCGCTCTACGACACCGACGACGCGCAGGCTCGCGCCGACCTCGCCCGATGCGCGGTGATGGTGCTGTCGTACGTGGCCCAGGCTGCCCGTGGCCAGGGTCTGCCGATGGTGCCGCAGAGCGAGGTCGACAAGGCCGGCTCGATCACCGAACGCTTCATGACCCGCTGGCGCGGTGAACCGGACCCGCGGCACGTGCAGGCGGTGGACTCCTACTGGACGTCGGCGGCGGAGCACGGCATGAACGCCTCCACGTTCACCGCACGGGTGGTGGCCTCCACCGGCGCTGACGCCGCTGCGAGCCTGTCCGCGGCGGTCGGAGCCATGTCGGGACCGCTGCACGGGGGAGCACCCTCCCGGGTCCTCGGCATGCTGGCGGAGGTCGAGAAGCGCGGCGCCGCCGAGGGCTACGTCAAGGAGCTGCTGGACAACGGCCAGCGGCTGATGGGCTTCGGCCACCGGGTGTACCGCGCCGAGGACCCTCGCGCCAGGGTGCTGCGGCGTACGGCCCAGGAGCTGGACGCACCGCGATACGAGGTGGCCCTGGCGCTGGAGAAGGCTGCGCTGGCCGAGCTGCGCGACCGCCGGCCCGACCGCGTGCTCGAGACCAACGTGGAGTTCTGGGCGGCCATCGTGCTCGACTTCGCCGAGGTGCCACCACACATGTTCACCTCCATGTTCACCTGCGCTCGTACGGCTGGCTGGAGCGCGCACATCCTGGAGCAGAGACGCACCGGCAAGCTCATCCGGCCGTCGGCGATCTACACCGGCCCCGACCCCCGACCGGCCGACCGCGTCGACGGATGGAACCCGACCTGGGCGGCGTGAGCCAGCCCGCCGCAGGCCGCACCTGCTGACGTCTCCGGTGGCCGGTCAGCGCTGTGGCGGCGGCGTGCGCTGTTGCCTGCGCCGGTACAGGACCAGCACTGCGCCGAGCAGCAACGCCACCACACCGGCTCCGCCGGCGGCCCGCAACGACGACGGGATGCCGCTGCCGTCGCCACCGTCGTCGGGGCTGGCCGAGTCGCGCGGGTCATGGGCGGACC
>DASQMN010000343.1:0-8277 GCA_035645475.1 Nocardioidaceae bacterium | reverse complement strand
AGCACGGCACTCGACGGCCCGGGGACCGCGATGGTCAGTAGCCGTCGGCCGCGTTGGTCGCCGACAGCTGCCGGCTGACTGCCGCGAGCGGGTCGGGAGCGGGCAGCAGGGGACCGGCGCTCTCCAGCCGTGCGAGCACATTCACCCGCAAGCGTTCGATGTGGGCGTGAACGGTCTGCGACACCACCTCACCGTCCGAGTCGAGCATCGCCTGGGCCAGGGCGACGTGGTCCTGGGAACAGGTGCGTAGCCGGCCGTCGAAGTGCGGCTCCTGCAACCAGAACCGCTGCACCCGGCGACGGATCTGCTGAAGGCTCTGTGCGACGAACCGGTTCTGCGCCGCCTCCATCACCAGCGCGTGGTAGCGCTGGTCCGCCGCGCGCCACGCATCGGCGTCGCCCGACTCTGCGCTGTCGACCAGCGTCGACGACAGCTCCAGCAGGCCGTGGAGCTCTGCCTGGGAGAGCGTCTCTGCGGCTCTGCGATAGACATAGGTGTCCAGCAGGTTCAGCAGGTCGCAGGCCTCGTTCACCTCGTCGGCGGTGATGGTGGCGACCGCGAAGCCTGACTCCGGCAGGCGTTGCACCAGACCGTCGCGCTCGAGCCGAAGGAGCGCCTCGCGCACGGGCGTGCGGCTGACCCCCATGCGGGCAGCCAGCTTGTTCTGCGACAGCGGCGTGCCCGCGCCGAGGCGGGCCTCGGTGATGGCGCGGAGCAACGACGAGTACACGTCGTCGACCATCGTGGACGACTGTTCGTCGCCCTCGGGTTCCCCCGGCATCACATGACCCTGTCCACGAACTCCCGATCGTGGACCTTGACGGGGACGTCCATGAGCTCGAGCATCCCGCGGGCGATGTGCTCGGAGTACCGGCGGAACGCCTCCTCGCCCTTCTCCTTCGTCGCACGCATGGGGTTGCCGATGGTGCCGCTGTCGATGAACTCATGGTGGTCCATCGGGAAGGTGAAGTACGAGTAGCCCTCGAACTCGACGTCGGGCGCGCCGTCGGACTTGCGGAACGACTCCGGAAGGAAGTCGGGGATGCTTGCCCGGGTGTCGGACGCGCGTTCCATGCGCACCAGCTCGGGGTTCCACGCCATGTCCTGGGAGGTCTCGAGCTCACTGGCATGCCAGCCCGGTGTCTCGTCCGCCGGGTTCTCCATCAGCCCTTCCAGGATGCCGACGTATCGCTCCATGTAGGGCTTCACGAACCCAATCATGGCACCGGTCTCGTACCGCAGCCGGCGTAGCACCGGATCGACCACCTTGGTGTTCGACCCGTGCCCGTTGATGAAGACGACGCGGTTGAAGCCATGGTGGATGAGGCTGCGCGCCACGTCGTACATGAGGTTGAGCAGGGTGCTCGAGCGCAGGGTGATGGTGCCGCGTCCCTCACCGGGTGCGTGCATGTGCTGCGGTGAGTAGCCCGCCCACAACGGTGGCGTGTGCAGCACGCCGATGTGCTCGCTGATCCGTGCGCTCACCTCCACGGCAGTGATCGTGTCGGTGTAGAGCGGGAGGTGCGGGCCGTGCTGCTCGGTGCTCGCCATCGGCACCAGCACCATGTCCTTGGTCTCGAGGTACGTGCGGATGTCGACGTACGAGAGATCGGCCAGCGCCCAGGATCGGAACTTCGACCTGAACTCTTCGTCGCCGCTGGTCAGGTGCGGCACGTCGCGGGCGATGCTGGACGTCATGCGGGTTCCTCCTCGATGAGGTCGAGAAACATTCGTGCCACCAGGCGGCCGAACTCAGGGTCGTTCACGTGGTGGTCCCAGGTGGTGACGGGGATGTCGTCGCGTAGCTCGGCTCGAAGCCGCTCCCGGAAACCGGCGTCGGCCTTCGGATCCCAGAACGGCCCACCCGGCACATTGGGTATCGACAGGCCCTGGGTGGGGACGGCCACCCGCACCGGTCCTGTCGCGGCGCCGAGCCGCTCGGCGAAGATGCCCGCGATCGTGAGCATCTCCTCGGCCGAGGTCCGGATGAGCCGGAACTCGGGGTTGTGGTCATAGCTCGGCCGACCCGCCAGCTCCGCTGGTATGCGGGTCGGCTCGAAGACTGCGAAGTCGATGCAGCCCGGCACCACGACCTGCGGCAGGCCGAGCTCGCCGACGACGCGCAGCCGTGCGGGGCCGCCGTCGTGGATCCCTCCCACCAGTGGGTCGGTGACCTCGTTCGTGGTGAAGTCGATGACACCGCGGAAGTAGCCCTCGGCCGCCAGCTCCTCCATCGCGGGCCCACCGACGCCGTTGGAGTGGAAGACCATCGCGGTGAAGCCCGCCGTCGCCAGCTCATCGCGCAGCGCCATGACGGCGCGGGTGGTGTTGCCGAGCATCGTCACCGCAACGATGCGTTCCGAGCTCCCGCCCCCCGTGCTGCCCTGATCGTGCTGCACCATGCCTGCGACCGCTGCCGTCACGTTGTCGAAGACCGCGCGCGAGATCGGGTTGAGTCCCAGGATGTCCACCACGGAGTGCACGACCATCATGTCGCGCGTGCCGACCAGCGGTCCGAACTCGTGACGTCCGGACGCGATGGGGGAGACCACCACCTTCGGCGCGCCTACGGGCAGCCGCATCAGCGCGCTGGCCGTCATGACGGCGCCCTCGGCGCCCCCGATGCCTATCGCCCCGGCGATGTCGCCTCGGGTGTACTGGTGCTCGACGTAGTCCGCGAGCATGGTGCGCATCGCCTCGACGGCGCGCCCGCGGGTGCCCGACGCCCGAAGCTCGGCGACCGATGATCCGGAATGACGGGCGACGTCGTCGCTCGACACGTCCGCCACGACGTCGAGCGGGGGCTCCAGGATCCCGCAGTCGACCACGAGCACCCCCAGGCCGAGAGAGCGCAGACGGTCTCGGATGTAGGCCGCTTCTGGACCCTTGGTGTCCAGCGTCGCCAGCACCGCGATGGTCGAGGTCATGATCGTCGGGAGCAGCGCCCGTCAGGCCCGTGCCCCCGCACCCTTTCAGATCAGCGGCAGCAGGTGGTCGGCGTTCTTCTCCACCAGCCAGTCGTAGAACTCCTCGCTGAGCGTGGTGGAACCGTGGTCCTCGATGAACTTCATCTGCTCGTCGCTGATGTCGACCGGCTTGGTCTCCAAGGCGTTCGGGAAGGGGTTGGCCGGTGTCCGGTCGACGGGTGCCACGAACTCCGCGGTCAGTGCGCCGTCGTACCCGACCTGCTTCAAGGTGTCGACCACCCTGGCCCAGTCGTAGTGGCCCATGCCGGCCGGCATGCGGTTGTTGTCGGCGACGTGAAAGTCAGCCAGGCGCGGCCCGCAGTCGACGATGGTCTGGTAGAGGTCCTGTTCCTCGATGTTGATGTGGAATGCGTCCAGGCACACCCCGCACTCGTCTCCCACCGCCTCCGCCAGGGCCATCGCCTGTGCGCCCCGGTTGATGAAGTAGGTCTCGAAGCGGTTGAGGGGCTCGATGGCCAGCCGAACACCCAGCGGCTGCGCGTAGGCGTAGATTTCCTTCAGGCCGCTGACGGCCCACTCCCACTCCTGTTCGGGCGTGCCGTCGGGAGTGATCTTGCCGACCGTCGCCGGCACGATGGTCATCTCGGTGCCGTTCAGGGCAGCGACGAGATCGATGCAGTCCTTGGTGTACTGCACCGACGCGGCCCGCGCGTTCTCGTCGCCGGCGACCAGGTTGCGCTCACCCAGCATCAACGTCACCGAGCCCCAGCAGCGCAGGTTGTACTTCTCGAGCAGTGGTCGCACCTCGTCCGGGGTGTACTGCTCGGGCTCCCCGCTTATCTCGATGCTCTCGTAGCCGTACTTGGCCAGCCGGGCGAGAGTGACTTCGAGCGGCTCTGCGCGCATCCAGTTGTGCATCGACAGGTGCATGTGTGCTCCTTGCTCGTGGGCGGTTACCGATGTGACCGAGGGGCGCCGAACCCCAGCTTTCCCGGGTTCATGATCCCGTCGGGATCCCATGCGTTCTTCACGGCGAGCATGACGTCGAACGCCGAGCCGTGCTGCGGGCGCATGAACCGGCCCAGCTTGAGCCCGACGCCGTGGTGCTCGTTGATGACCCCGCCGTGCGCCAGCGAGGTCTCGATCGCCGCGTTCCACAGGCGGTCGTGCAGCGCCAGCGCCTCGTCCGGGTCGTCCGGGGCGCTGTCGACGTAGAAGCGGTCGTAGATCATCCCGCCCCACGGGAACCAGTGCGAGAAGTGCGCGGTGTAGGTGGCGCCGTACTCGGCGAACCCTTCCTCGATCGTCCGCTTCTTCGCCTCATACAGGCCGGGGAGCGCGGAGAACCTGGCGCAGGTGTCCGTGGTGCCGAACATCAACGGCGGGGCCGGGGCGTTGTGCTTGGCGAAGGGCTCGTACTTGCCGTCCCACCAGGTCTGTGCGGGACCTTCCCCGAGGTCGACGCCGTCGTTGACGGCACAGACGGCGCGGATCCGATCCTCCTCGACAGCCATCGATGCCTCGTGGCCGTCCAGGACGAGGATGAGCAGCACGCCCGCCGTCTGCAGCCTCAGCATCGATGTCAGCTTGCCGCTGTCCGCTTCGTCGTACAGCCGCATGGCGGCCGGAACGATGCGCTGCGTCATGATCAGCCTGGCGGTCTCCAGCCCTGCGCTCACGGTGGCGAACTGGAACGACAGGAACCGGCGGCCCTGGGGGATGGGGTCGAGGCGCATGGTGGCCTCGGTGATGATGCCGAGCGTCCCCTCCGAGCCGATCAGGGTCTGCAGCAGGTCGGGCCCAGCGGCGTGGTTCGGCACCGGCAGGGTTGAGATCCGGCGACCCGGGGGGACGACGGCCTCCACCTGGAGGGCCAGCTGCTCCGCCTTGCCGTACTTGGTCGACACCACGCCCGACCCGCGCGCGGCGAGTGATCCGCCGATGGTCGCCCCGAAGTGGTGGGAGCCTGGATAGTGCGGCATGGTCAGGCCCAGGTCGTTGAGCTCCTTCTCCAGGACCGAGCCGTCGATGCCCGCCTGCACCGTCACGGTGAGGCTGGACTGGTCGACCTCCACGATGCGGTTCATCCGAGTCAGGTCGACCGCGATCCCGCCGTAGAGGGCGAAGGTGCCTCCCTGGGTTCCCGACCCGCCGCCTCGAGGCACCACCGGCATCCGGTACTCCGTGGCGATGCGGACGATGCCCTCAACCTGCTCGGTCGTCTGCGGGCGGACGACGACGTCGGCCGTGGGAAGCGCCAGGTCGCGGTATCTGAGGTACTGCGACATCCAGGACCAGTCAGCGGACTGTTCGGCCAGGGCGGCTGGTGACGTGCTCACGTGGTCCGTGCCGACGACTGCAGCGAGGTCTCTGGCCAGCTGTCCCAGCAGGTAGGGACGAGCAGAGCCCGGCCCCGTGCTGACCACCGGTCGAGTCACATGTGCCGCCTCTCCTCTGGGCCCGGACCGTCCGAGACGGACGCCGGCCACACCGACTGCTGGACGGACCCTCCGGTGTGCTGGCACGGGACGCTAGGGCCGCGATCCAGTGGATGTCAACGTGGATACAGGATGGAATTCATGCTTGCTTCCAACCTGGGATCCGCCTTACCTTGTGACCCGCATCACCAGACGGTGGGACATCTCGCGCCCCGCCAGGCCGATCTCGGGAGGCAGCAGAAGGTGGAGCGCACCCCCGTGCCGTCGGTCTCCCGCGACCTCGTGCGTCGACTCCCTGCGCTCGTCGTGTACGGGTTGCTCCTGCTCGCGTTGCTCTGGGTGCTGGTCCTGGCCGACGGGACGCCCGCCGAGCCGGCAGTCAGTGACCCCGGCAAGTTCGCAGTCACGCTGCTGGACGGCATCACGTTCGCCGGCCTGCTGTTCGTGGTCGCCTCCGGGTTCACGCTCATCTTCGGCTTGATGCGCACGGTGAACATGGCGCACGGCTCGCTCTTCCTGCTCGCCGGATTCACCGCGATCGGCCTGCAGCAGCAGATGGTCGGCAAGACGCGCAACATCGCGCCCGAGGACGTCAGCATCCTGAGCTGGGTCGTCCCCCTCCTTGCTGCTGCCGCGCTCGCCGCCGGGCTCGGCGTGTTGCTGCAGCAGGTGTTCCTGCGGTGGAACCAGGGTCAGGAGCTGCGTCAGGCACTGATCACGATCGCCATCTCCGTCGTCCTGGCCGACCAGATGCTGCGTCAGTTCGGTGGCCTCGCGAAGACGATGGTGTGGCCGGGCGCGGTGTCGCACTTCGTGGAGATCTTCGGGCAGCGGTACGCGACCAGCCGGCTGTTCATGCTCGCCGTCGCCGTGGTGGTCGGGGTGGCGCTGTGGCTGTGGCTGACCAGGACCCGGATGGGGATGGTCATCCGGGCTGGTGTGGACGATGAGCCGATGGTGCGGGCGCTGGGCATCAACGTCACCGTGGTCTTCGCCGTGACCTTCTTCGTCGGCGCATTCCTGGCCGGCGTCGGCGGAGTCATGGGCGCCTCCTTCGCCGGAGCCGCGACGGGCTCCGACGGTGCCTGGCTGCTGAACTCGCTCGTCGTCGTCATCATCGGTGGACTGGGCTCGATCAAGGGCGCCGTCGCGGGCTCCCTGCTCTACGGACTCGTGGTGGCGTTCTCGCCTGCCTACCTGCCTTCGCAGTACACCTTCTACTCGGTCATCTTCTCGTTCGTCCTGCTCGCCCTGGTGCTCGCCTTGCGTCCCTACGGGCTCTTCGGGCGGCCGGCATGAGCATCCGAGGCCTGCTCAGCCCCAGCAACCTGATCCTCGCGTTCCTGGTCGCCCTGCTCTTCCTGCTGCCGTCGTTCGCCTCCGAGTTCTTCATCTACTTCGTGATGACCCAGGCGCTCATCCTCGGGCTGATCGCCGTCACGATCGTCTTCCTCACGTCGCACGCCGGCATGATCTCGCTGGCCCAGCTGCTCATGGCGGGTATCGCCGGCTTCATGTTCGGCAACGCGGCGCTCGAGTCCGGCGCCCGCGGGCTCAACCTCGGGTGGTCGCCATGGATGGCGGTGCTCTTCGCGCTGGGTGTCACGACGGCGGTGGCGTTCCTGCTAGGCGCTCTGGGCAGCCGCACGACCGGCATCTACTTCCTGATGCTGACCCTCGTCTACGGCGTCATCGGGTACTCGGTCTTCGCCCAGGTGGTGACCATCTCCGGGCCGGGCGGCGTCACCAGCATCGTGGCCCCGGCACCGTTCAACGACAGGCTCACGCTCTACTTCGCCGCCGTGTGGCTGTCCCTGCTCGCCTACCTCGCGTTCCGCCTGATCGGCCGGACCAACTTCGGTCTCGCCCTGCAGGGAGTGCGCGACGACCCGGTACGGATGGGGTCGCTCGGTTTCAACGTCGCCCTGCACCGGACGCTCGCCTTCACGCTCGCAGGCTTCTTCGCCGGCGTCGCCGGGATCCTCAACGTGTGGTGGCGAGGGCAGATCGACCCGGCCTCCATCTCGATCGGGCCCACCCTGATCCTGCTGATCATCGCCGTCATCGGCGGCATCTCGTACTTCGAGGGGGCCTGGCTCGGCGCCCTGGTCTACGTGCTGCTCGAGACCTACACGACGTCCATTCCGCTCATCGACCGGATCGGCCTGACACCGGACCGGTTCAACACCGTCATCGGACTCATCGTGCTGCTGATCATGGTGCTGTCGCCCGAAGGACTCGTCGGCATCCTGGAGCGAGCCCGACGCGGACGAGCCGTCGCCAAGCCGTCCGAGCACTCCATCGAGCCACCCACCACCGCACACCCAGCCGTCCAGACGAGCTCGGGGCAGGAGCCCTGATGGCCTCCTGGTCGCACGCCACGGCATGTCACAGCGGAGCGACGGTCGTTTCCGCTGCCAAGGGAAAGGAACCCACCGAATGATCAGGCGATCACGCAACCCAAGGTGGCTGATCCCGGCTGCCCTCCTGTCGGCATCCGCCTTGCTGGCCAGCTGCAGCAGCGGGGACACCACCGACGAGACAGGCACGCCGACCCAGGGCGGCGGCGAAGGCGCAGCCGGCGCCAGCAAGGAGGAAGGCATCAAGCTTGGCGTCCTCGGCGAGTGCGAAGGCCCCTTCGGCGGCTTCCACGAGGACACCGTCGCCGGTGTCGCCCTCGCGTTGAAGGAGTACGCCGGCGCCACCATCAACTCCAAGACGACCGCCCTCAAGGGCTGGGAGGGCGCGGAGATCAACGGCACCCCGATAGAGCTCGTCGGCATCGGGTGTGGCGATGACACCGCCGACACCATCTCCAACGAGATCCGCCAGCTCGTCGAGCAGAAGGGGGCCAATGTCATCATCGGCCCCCTTTCCGGTGACGAGGGCATCGCAGTCGCGGAGTACGCCAA
>DASQMN010000342.1:0-21007 GCA_035645475.1 Nocardioidaceae bacterium | reverse complement strand
CGTGTTCACCTCCGGCGGCACCGAGGCCGACAACCTGGCCGTCAAGGGGCTGTACTGGGCTCGGCGCAACGCCGACCCCCGTCGCTGCCGGGTGCTGGCGCCCGCCGCGGAGCACCATGCGGTGCTCGACCCGATGGCCTGGCTCGCGCAGGCTGACGGCGCCCGCCTTGATCTGCTCCCGGTCGACTCCACCGGACGACTCGATCTCGAGGCCCTGGAGCGCGAGCTGCGCCGAGACGCCGCCTCCGTCGCGCTCATCTCGTGCATGTGGGCCAACAACGAGGTCGGCACGGTCAACCCGCTGCCGGCGGTGGTCGCACTCGGGGCCGAGTACGGGGTGCCGGTGCACAGCGACGCGGTCCAGGCGGTCGGGCAGCTGCCCGTCGACTTCGCGGCCAGCGGGCTGGACGCGATGACGTTGACCGCGCACAAGCTGGGGGGTCCGATCGGCGCGGGTGCGTTGCTCGTGCGGCGGGAGCTCGACGTGGTGCCGCTGTTGCACGGTGGCGGTCAGGAGCGCCAGATCCGATCCGGCACGCTGAGCGCTCCCCTGGTTGCGGGATTCGCCGCGGCCGTGGCGCCCGCGGTGAGCCGACAGCCCGAGCAGGCCGTACGCCTGGAGGCGCTGCGATCGCGGATGGTGGCCGGCATCGAGGCCGCGGTGCCTGACGTGGAGCTCAACGGCGACGCCACACCCGGACCGGACGCCCGCCTGCCCGGCGTGGCCAACCTGGCCTTCCCCGGCTGCGAGGGCGACTCACTGCTGATGTTGCTCGACGCGCACGGCATCGCGTGCTCCACCGGGTCGGCGTGCACGGCAGGCGTACCGCAGGCCAGCCACGTGCTGCTCGCGATGGGCCGCGACGAGGCCACTGCTCGCTCGGCGCTGCGGCTCAGCCTCGGGCACAGCTCCACCGACGCCGACGTCGACCTGCTGCTCGAGGTGCTCCCCAAGGTGGCCGAGCGGGCGCGCGCTGCCGGACTGGCCGGATCGCGGCGATGAGCCGTCGCCCGATGAGGGTCGGCCGGCGATGAGAGTGCTGGCCGCCATGTCCGGCGGCGTCGACTCCGCCGTCGCCGCCGCTCGTGCCGTCGAGGCCGGGCACGAGGTCACCGGCGTCCACCTCGCGCTGTCACGCAACCCGCAGTCGTACCGCTCGGGAGCTCGCGGCTGCTGCTCCTTGGAGGACGCCCACGACGCCCGTCGAGCCGCCGACGTGCTCGGCATCCCCTTCTACGTCTGGGACCTGTCAGAGCGGTTCGCCGAGGACGTCGTCGACGACTTCGTGGCGGAGTACGCCGCCGGGCGCACGCCCAACCCGTGCCTGAGGTGCAACGAGAAGATCAAGTTCGCCGCCGTGCTCGACCGGGCGCTCGCGCTGGGCTTCGACGCAGTCACGACGGGCCACTACGCGAGGCTCGAGCAGCGTGCCGGGGAGGTGGAGCTGCACCGCGCCGTCGACGCCGCCAAGGACCAGTCGTACGTGCTGGGGGTCCTAACCCAGGCCCAGCTGGCGCATGCGCTGTTCCCACTCGGCGACTCGCTGAAGAGCTCGGTACGTGCCGAGGCCGAGCGGCGTGGCCTGGCGGTGGCGCGCAAAGCGGACAGCCACGACATCTGCTTCATCCCCGACGGCGACACGACCGGCTTCCTGCACCGCCGGCTGGGTGAGCGCCCCGGCCGAGTGGTGGGGGAGTCCGGCGAGGAGCTGGGACGGCACGACGGCACCTACGGCTTCACGGTGGGTCAGCGTCGAGGGCTCGGCCTCTCCAGCCCGGCACCCGACGGCCAGCCGAGGTACGTGCTGTCGATCGAGCCGGTGGCGGCGACGGTCACCGTCGGCGGGCGTGAGTCGCTCGAGGTCCGTCGGGTCGAGGCCGGCATGCCCCGCTGGTGCGGACCGGCGCCGCGCCGGCTTCGCGGCACGGTGCAGGTACGTGCGCACGGCGAGCCGGTCGCGGCGAAGGTGGCAGTCGAGGGCGACCTCGTCGTCGCGACGCTGGACACCCCCGTCGCCGGCGTGGCGCCTGGTCAAGCGCTCGTCGTGTACGACGGCACCCGTGTCGTGGGCAGCGCCACCATCACTCGCACCGCTGACCTCGCTGTCCCGGCCACCTCCGGCACCGCTCGATGACCGTCGCCACCGGTGTCGGGTCGCTGCCGGGCACCGACATCGCCGAGGCGGTGCGCACGGTGGTGGGCGAGCTGCCTGACTTCGTACACCTGCCGGAGCTGCCGGCCCGTGGCGCCCCCGCGTCCATGATCGGCCGGGCGACAGCCCTGCTCTCCGGGCTGGGCGCCGATCTGCAACCGGCCGGCTGGCGGCTCACCGACGCGCCTGGCGCCGACCAGCGCCGCGCGCTCTCGTTGCTCACCCAGGACCTCGACCTGCTCGAGGAGCACACGCAGGGCTACGCCGGCCGGCTCAAGGTGCAGGCTGCCGGACCGTGGTCGCTGGCCGCCGGCATGGAACGCCCCCGAGGGGACCGCGTGCTGGCCGATGCCGGTGCCCGCCGCGAGCTGGCGCAGTCGCTGGCTGCCGGGCTCACCGACTTCGTCGCCGACCTGCGCCGACGGGTGCCCGCGGCGATCCTCGTCGTGCAGATCGACGAGCCGGCGCTGCCGGCCGTGCTCGCCGGGTCCATCCCGACTGCCAGCGGCTTCTCACGACACCGCACCGTGCATCCGCCGGTCGCCGTGGAGGCGTTGCGGGAGGTGACGGACGCCGTGCGCGACGCCGGTGCCGTGCCCGTCGTGCACTGCTGCGCGGCCGACGTGCCGATGGCGCTGCTGCGGCAGGCAGGCGCAGCTGCGGTGTCCTTCGACCTGTCACTGCTGGTCGGCACCAGCGCGGCCGGCGGCGATGTGTGGGCGGAGGCGTTCGACGCCGGCGTGGACCTGTGGCCCGGAATCGTCCCCGGCACCGACCCCGTCACCTCGCCGTCGGCTGCGGCGTCGACCTCCATGATCCTGCGCTTCGTGGACGGGCTGGGCCTCGCGCTGGACGCCGTGGGTCCGCGGCTGGTGCTCACGCCGGCCTGCGGGCTCGCCGGGGCCTCGCCGTCCTGGTCACGACAGGCCATGCGGCTGGTCGGCGAGGTCGCAGCGCTGGTGGGGGCCGAGTCGGACTGAGGCGTACGCGCAGCGATGCTCCGGAGTCGGAACCTGTGTCAGACCCGTGTCAGACCCGGTGTCAGTGGCGACCGGCAGGATGTGCCCATGAGTCCGGCGAACCCACCAGCCGACGGCGAGACGACAGCGGCGCCGCCCGCCGCAGCGCCGGAGACGCGGGAACGCCACCGCCGGGTCGCCGAACAGGTCGAAGACGCCCGGTGGCGCTACTACGTGCTCGACGACCCCACGATGTCCGACGCGGAGTTCGACGCGGCGATGCGCGAGCTCGAGCAGCTCGAGGAGGCGCATCCCGACCTGCGTACGCCCGACTCACCGACCCAGCAGGTCGGCGGAGCGGTGTCGACGTCGTTCAGCGCGGTCCAGCACCGGGAACGCATGCTCAGCCTCGACAACGTCTTCTCCTCGGCAGAGCTGGAGGCGTGGGCTGAGCGGGTCGAGCGTGCGGTCGGCACCGACGTGGAGTACCTGTGCGAGCTCAAGGTCGACGGGCTCGCAGTGAACCTGACGTACGAGCACGGTCGGCTCGTGAGAGGTGCCACCCGCGGGGACGGTCGAGCCGGGGAGGACATCACGCCCAACGTCCGCGCCGTCAGCGGCATCCCGCACCGACTCACGGGCACCGATGACTACCCGGTGCCCGACCTGCTCGAGGTGCGCGGCGAGGTCTACTTCCCGGTTGCGGCGTTCGAGCAGCTCAACGCCGGGCTGGTCGAGCGCGGTCGCCCGCCCTTCGCCAACCCCCGCAACGCCGCGGCCGGATCGCTGCGGCAGAAGGACCCCAAGATCACCGCCACCCGCCCGCTGCGCCTGGTGTGCCACGGGCTCGGTGCCCGCACCGGCTTCACGCCGGAGCGCCAGTCCCAGGCCTACGACGCGCTCCGCACCTGGGGCCTGCCGGTGTCCGACCGGGCCAGTGTGCTGACCACGCTCACACAGGTGCAGGCGTTCATCGAGCGCTACGGCGAGCAGCGCCACAGCGTCGAGCACGAGATCGACGGCGTGGTGGTCAAGGTCGACCAGGTGGCGCTGCAACGCCGCCTGGGGTCGACCTCGCGCGCACCCCGGTGGGCCATCGCGTTCAAGTACCCGCCGGAGGAGGTCAACACCAAGCTGCTCGACATCCGGGTCAACGTGGGTCGCACCGGTCGGGTCACCCCGTTCGGGATGATGCAGCCGGTCAAGGTGTCCGGCTCCACGGTCGAGATGGCCACCCTGCACAACGCCTCCGAGGTGGAGCGCAAGGGCGTGCTGATCGGCGACACCGTCGTGCTGCGCAAGGCCGGCGACGTCATCCCCGAGATCGTCGGGCCGGTCGTGGCGCTGCGCGACGGGTCGGAGCGGCCGTTCGTCATGCCGACACACTGCCCCGAGTGCGGCACGGCGCTGGCGCCGACCCGGGAGGCCGACGCCGACATCCGGTGTCCCAACACTCGCTCGTGCCCAGCGCAGCTGCGGGAACGGATCTTCCACGTGGCAGGTCGCGGCGCCTTCGACATCGAGGGCATGGGGTACGAGGCGGCCATCGCGCTGCTGGAGGCCGGTGTGGTCGCCGACGAAGGCGACGTCTTCGCCCTCGACGAGGCCGCCCTGCTGCGCGTACCCCTGTTCACCAAGAAGGACGGCGGACTGTCGGCCAACGGTGCCCGGCTGCTGGCCAACCTCGAGCAGGCCAAGTCCCGACCGCTGTGGCGGGTGCTGGTCGCGCTGTCCATTCGGCACGTCGGACCGACGGCCGCTCGCGCCCTCGCGAACGCGCTCGGCGACCTCGACACTATCCAGCACGCCTCCCGAGACCAGCTCGCCGACGTCGAGGGCGTGGGCCCGACGATCGCCGACGCCGTGCTGGAGTGGTTCGACGTCGACTGGCACTGCGGCCTCGTCGACAAGTGGCGTCGAGCCGGCGTCCGCATGGCCGACGAGCGCGACGAGTCCATGCCCCGGCACCTCGAGGGACTCACGGTGGTGGTCACCGGGTCGTTGACCGGCTTCAGCAGGGACGAGTCCAAGGAGGCCATCGCCGCCCGGGGAGGCAAGGCATCAGGCTCGGTCAGCAAGAAGACCAGCTTCGTCGTGGCCGGCGACGCTCCAGGCTCGAAGTACGACAAGGCCCTGCAGCTCGGCGTGCCGGTGCTGGACGAGGCAGGCTTCCGGGTGCTCATCGAACAGGGCCCGGACGCGGCCCGAGCCGTGGCGCAGCTGGCGACGGCCGAGTGAACGTCCACGGGCCGCGAGCGGCAGGTCCGACGCCTCCTAGGATGAGTACGCGTCCGGGACTGGACGCGCCCCCCCCGACCTCGAGGACTCCTCCCACCCATGCCTGACGAGCGCACGATCTCTCGGAACGAGGTCGCCCACCTGGCCGACCTCGCCCGTATCGATCTCAGCGACGACGAGCTCGACCGTCTCGCCCCCCAGCTCGCGTTGATCCTCGAGTCGGTCGCGCAGGTCAGCGAAGTCGCGGACGACTCCGTGCCACCGACCTCGCACGCCGTGCCGCTGGTCAACGTCTACCGGCCGGACGAGATCCGCCCCAGCCTGCCCGTCGACGCCGTGCTCGCCGGTGCCCCAGCCAGCGAGCAGCAGCGGTTCGCGGTGCCGCGCATCCTCAGCGAGGACGCCTGATGAGCGACCTGATCCGTCGCAGTGCCTTCGACCTGGCCGCTGCGCTGGCGGCCGGCGAGACCACGTCGGTCGAGCTGACCCGGGCCTCCCTCGACCGTATCGCCGCCGTCGACGGCGACTCCGAGCACGGCGTCCACGCCTTCCTGCACGTCGACGCCGAGGGGGCACTGCAGCAGGCCAGGAGCTCCGACGAGCGCCGCGCATCGGGTACGACCGCCTCGCCCTTGGACGGCGTGCCCATCGCGGTCAAGGACATCGTGGCCACCCGAGGGCTGCCCACCACCTGTGGCTCGCGCATCCTCGAGGGCTGGGTACCGCCGTACGACGCGACCGTCGTCGAGCGGCTGCGGGCTGCCGGTCTGCCGATCCTCGGCAAGACCAACATGGACGAGTTCGCGATGGGCTCCTCCACCGAGCACTCCGCCTACGGTCCTACCCGCAACCCGTGGGACCTCACCCGCATCCCCGGCGGCTCCGGAGGTGGCTCGGCCGCTGCGGTCGCCGCGTTCGAGGCGCCGCTGGCCATCGGCACCGACACCGGCGGCTCGATCCGCCAGCCCGCCGCCGTCACCGGCACGGTCGGTGTGAAGCCCACCTACGGGGGTGTGTCGCGCTACGGGCTGGTCGCTCTGGCCAGCAGCCTCGACCAGGCAGGCCCGGTCACCCGCACGGTGCTCGACGCCGCCCTCCTGCACGAGGTCATCGGTGGACACGACCCGCGCGACTCCACCAGCATCGACGCGCCCCTGCCGGCGCTCGTCGAGGCCACTCGCGGTGGTGACATCACCGGGCTGCGTGTCGGTGTGGTCCGAGAGCTGGGCGGAGAGGGCTACCAGAGCGGCGTACGGGCGCGGTTCGACGAGGTGGTCGCCCTCCTCACGGGCGCCGGAGCCGACGTCGTGGAGGTCTCCTGCCCGCACTTCGAGTACGGGCTGGGCGCCTACTACCTGATCCTGCCGAGCGAGGCCTCCAGCAACCTCGCCAAGTTCGACGCCATGCGGTACGGCCTGCGGGTCGGCCCGGCAGGAGTCGCCGCACCCAGTGCGGAGCAGGTCATGGCCGCGAGCCGCGCCGCCGGCTTCGGCGACGAGGTCAAGCGGCGCATCATCCTGGGCACGTACGCGCTGAGCAGTGGCTACTACGACGCCTACTACGGCTCCGCACAGAAGGTCCGCACGCTCATCGCCCGCGACTTCGCCGCCGCCTTCGAGCAGGTCGACGTGCTGGTGAGCCCCACCACGCCCACCACCGCCTTCCCGATCGGTGAGCGTGTTGACGACCCGCTGGCCATGTATCTCAACGACATCGCCACCATCCCGGCCAACCTGGCCGGCGTGCCGGGCATCTCGGTGCCTGCCGGCCTGGCCGAGGACGGGCTGCCGGTCGGTGTGCAGGTGCTGGCGCCTGCGCTCGCCGACGACCGGCTCTACCGGGTGGGCGCCGTGATCGAGTCCCTGCTGCAAGAGACGTGGGGCGGCCCGCTGATCGAGCAGGCCCCCGACCTGGAGGTGTTCGCGTGACCGCGACGCTGGTGTCCTACGAGGACGCCCTCGCCACGTACGACCCGGTGCTTGGGCTGGAGGTGCACGTCGAGCTGGGCACGGCCAGCAAGATGTTCTGCGGCTGCGCCACGGTCTTCGGCGCCGAACCCAACACGCAGGTGTGCCCGGTGTGCCTCGGACTCCCCGGCGCGCTGCCGGTGGTGAACCAGGCCGCTGTCGAGTCGGCCATCCGGATCGGCCTCGCGCTGCACTGCTCGATCGCGGAGCTGTGCCGCTTCGCACGCAAGAACTACTTCTACCCGGACATGCCGAAGAACTTCCAGACCTCCCAGTACGACGAGCCGATCGCCTACGGCGGCTGGACCGACGTCGAGGTCGACGGCCAGTCCTACCGGGTCGAGATCGAACGGGCCCACCTCGAGGAGGACACCGGCAAGTCGCTGCACGTCGGCGGCGCGACCGGGCGCATCCACGGGGCGGAGTACTCGCTGGTCGACTACAACCGCGCCGGCATCCCGCTGGTGGAGATCGTCACCAAGCCGATCGTCGGCGCCGGCGACAAGGCGCCCCAGGTGGCGCGGGCCTACGTCGCGCACCTGCGCGAGCTGCTGCTGGCACTCGGCGTCTCCGACGTACGCATGGACCAGGGGTCGCTGCGGTGCGACGCGAACGTGTCGCTTCGTCCGCGCGGCCGCGAGGCGTTCGGCACCCGGACGGAGACCAAGAACGTCAACTCGCTGCGATCGGTCGAGCGTGCGGTCGCCCACGAGATCTCCCGCCAGGCGACGATCCTGGACGAGGGGGGCACGATCACCCAGGAGACCAGGCACTGGCACGAGGACACCGGGCTCACCACGGCCGGCCGGGTGAAGTCGGACGCCGAGGACTACCGCTACTTCCCCGAGCCGGACCTCGCGCCGCTCGCGCCGGCGCCGGCTGACGTCGAGCGGCTGCGGGGCACGCTCCCCGAGGACCCGCGCGTCCACCGGGCCCGGCTCGCCGAACGCTGGGGCTTCACCGAGCTGGTGATGCGCGACGTCGTCGGCGCCGGCGCGCTCGGCCTGGTGGAGCGCACGGTGGACGCGGGCGCCACGCCGCAGGCGGCCCGCAAGTGGTGGCTGGCCGAGCTGGCACGGCGGGCCAACGAGCAGGGGCTCGACCTCGCCGACCTGCCCATCACACCGGAGCAGGTTGCCGGGCTCGCCGCGCTCGTCGAGGCCGGCCGCATCAACGACACGCTGGCCCGCCAGGTGCTGGACGGTGTCCTCGACGGTGCCGGGTCGCCGGAGGAGGTCGTCCTCGCCCGCGGGCTCGAGCTGGTCTCCGACGAGGGAGCTCTTGCCGACGCCGTGGACGCGGCCATCGCCGCGAATCCCGGCGTGGCCGACAAGATCAGGGCCGGCAAGGTCGCAGCCTCCGGCGCGCTCATCGGTGCGGTGATGAAGCAGATGCGCGGTCAGGCCGACGCGGCCCGGGTGCGCGAGCTCATTCTCCAGCGGCTGTCCTGAGCTTCGCCTCGGCGACTCGGTCGATCAGGTCGAGCAGCTCCTGACGGATCCGGTCGCCCCGCTCCAGCGGCAGGAAGTGCGTACCGGGCACCTCGACCAGACGGGAGTTGGCCACCCGCTGGGCTGCCGCGCGTACCAGTGAGGGGCGCGTGAACAGGTCGTATGCACCGGCCATGAACGTCATCGGCACGCTGTTGCCCGTCAACGGCACCCTGCGGTGCCGGGACCAGGCCAGCGCGAGATGGGTGTACCAGTCCATGTCGGTGGACAAGAGCTCCCTGACCGTCAGGGCTACCGCGTCCTGCGGGGCACTCGGCAGCATCACCACGGAGTGGCGGAGCAGTCCCGTGAGCAGCGGTGTGACGGGCAGCCGCCGGGTGACAGGCGAGACGAACCAGCTCGTCGAGTCCACGACTCGGGCGACACCCATGGTCAGCGCGTGCCGGAGGAGACCGGCCACGGACGACGATGCACTTCTGCCGGCGCCAGGCACGCCGGCGACGGACAGCAGCCCGGTCACCCGATCGCCGTGCGACGCCATCAGCTCGGCAGCCGTGTCGACGCCCAGCGACCAGCTCAGCACGGGGCACGAGTCGATGCCGGCGGCGTCGAGCACCGCCACAGCGTCTTCCGCGAAGGCGTCGACGCCCACCCGCTGGACGTCGTCGGGGCGATCCGACCCGCCGGTGCCCCGCGCGTTCCAGGACCACACCTTGACTCCGCAGTCGGGTCGCAGCAGGTCGGGCCAGGCGTAGGGACTGAGGCCCAAGGCGTTGCACAGCAGCACGACCGGTCCCTCGGCGTCGTTGGTCCACGCCCGGATGCGTGTGCCGTCACCGCTGGTGACGTCGGAGAAGCGCAGCTGGGGCGGCTGCCGGTCCGAGACGGCGGGCGGTGCGTCCCGAGGGTTCATGGGGGCACAGTCTGCCCGACCGCCCGGATGTCGGACGTCGCCCATAAGGTCTCGCCATGACCGCCGGGTCCGTACCAGCATCTGCGTTGCAGGCAGACCTGGTCTGCGAGGGCGGCGGCGTCAAGGGCATCGGCCTGACCGGAGCAGCGGTGCGCCTGCACGAGGCCGGCTACACGTTCCCGCGCATCGCGGGCACCTCGGCCGGAGCGATCGTCGGCGCGGTGCTCGCCGCTCTCCAGGCGGCAGGCGAACCGCTGGACCGCGCCGGCGACATCGCCCGCTCGCTGCACTACAGCCGGTTCCGCGACTCCGGCCGGATCGGGCGCCTGCTCGGGCCGCTCGGCTTCCTCGCCGACACCGTCTCCCTGCTGGTCGAGTCCGGTCTGTACGAAGGTACCTACCTGCGTGACTGGGTGCGCGGGGTGCTGGCCGATCTCGGGGTGCGCACCTTCGGCGATCTCCGGGAGAACGACGCCGGGTCGGCGCTGCCTCCGCAGCGCGCGTACCGCTTGGTGGTCACCGCCAGCGACCTGTCCCGCCAACGCCTGGTGCGGCTGCCCTGGGACTACCGTGACTACGGGCTGGACCCTGACGAGGTGCCCGTCGCCGACGCGGTGCGGGCGTCCGCCTCGATTCCCTTCTTCTTCGAGCCGGTGCAGCTGCGCACACCGCAGGGCAGCTCGACGCTCGTGGACGGTGCGCTGCTGAGCAACTACCCGCTCGGCATCTTCGACCGTGACGACGGCAGGCCGGCTCGATGGCCCACGCTGGGCATCCGGCTGACGAGCGTGCTGGGGGAGCCCCGCGGCGGCGAGCCCGTCCGTGGACCCGTGTCGCTCGCGCTCGCCATCGCGCAGACCACGCTGGAGGCGTCGCAGGCGCAGCACGTGGACGGCACCTGTGACGTCGACCGGAGCGTCTTCGTGGACACTTCGCAGGTGAGCGTCATCGACTTCGACATCACCGCCGCCCAGCAGGAGGCGCTGTACGTGGCGGGGAGGCGGGCTGCGGACAAGTTCCTGGCCACCTGGTCCTACGAGGAGTGGCGGTCCAGATGCGCCGCCGGTCCGCCGGCGCCGCCCGGTCCGACGTCCGAGCCGGCGACCTCGTCCGACGACTCGATGCCCGCATGAGCCTGGTGTGGGTGCCCTTCGGCCCCGGTGAGCTGCCCGACCTCCCCGAGGGGCTGGTGCTGCGGGAGGTGCACGACGCCACAGCAGCCACCGACGTCGACCAGGTCGAGGTGTTCGTCCCGCCGTACGACCTCTCGCAGGACCTCAGCGACGTGCTCCCGCGCATGACATCGCTGCGGGTCCTACAGGTCCAGACAGCCGGCACCGAGGACGTGGAGCCTCTGGTGCCTGCGGGTGTGCAGCTGTGCAACGCCCGTGGCGTGCACGATGCGTCCACCGCGGAGCTCGCGATGACTCTGATCCTGGCCAGCCTGCGCGGCGTACCTGACTTCGTCCGAGCTCAGCCGAGCGGCGCGTGGCTGCAGGCCACCCGCCCGGCCCTCGCCGACTCGCGGGTGGTCGTTCTTGGGGCCGGCAGCATCGCGGGTGCGTTGAAGGCGCGGCTCGAGCCGTTCGAGTGCGAGGTCGTGCTGGTCGCTCGCAGCGCCCGGGAGGGCGTTCGCGCGACCGCCGACCTGCCGGAGCTGCTGCCCACGGCCGATGTCGTCGTCGTGCTGGTGCCGCTGACCGACGAGACTCACCATCTGGTCGACGCACCGATGCTGGCTGCCCTGCGTGACGGTGCCCTGCTGGTCAACGTCGCTCGAGGGGCAGTCGTCGACACCGACGCCTTGTTGGCCGAGACCTCCGCGGGGCGGCTGCTGGCGGCATTGGACGTGACGGACCCCGAGCCGCTACCCCCGGAGCACCCGCTGTGGACCGCGCCCGGGGTGCTGATCAGCCCGCATGTGGGTGGAGCCACGACGGCCAGGGCGCCACGCATGCTCCGGCTGGTCGGGGAGCAGCTGCGCCGGTACGCCGACGGGGAGCCGCTCGCCAACGTCGTGGTGCCTGCGGACAGCTGAGTCAGGTGTCGCTTGCCTGCAGTGCCGCCCAGAACGCGGCGCGTACCCCGTCGGCGCCCCAGGCGTTGGGCTCGATCACGCTGCACAGCCACAGGTCGCGGTTCGAGGGACGCGGATCGGGTCGTGTCGCGTCCCCGGCCAGCAGACCGTGACCGGAGAAGTGCCGGTCGATCTCGGCCACGGCAGCGCCGTGCTCGGCTGCGACGTGGCGCAGCGCCGCGTTGAGCTCACCGATCACGCCCACCGCATCGGGCCACGGTGGCAGGCCGAGCCGCGCGCCGTCTCCGGTGCCGTCGCTGGGGTCGTACACCGTGCCCACCAGCACCCGGCCGTCCGGAGGCAGCAGGGGTTGCAGCTCGCCCAGCGCTCGGGACAGTGCGAGGGAGACCCGGTGGATGATCGCCCGGGCCGCTGCCGTGTCGCCGTAGCCGGACAGCACGTCGTTGCCGCCGATGGTGACGCTCACGACCGTGGGGCGGACCTGGAGCTCGATCAGCCGAGGGATCTGCACGGCGAGCAGGGTGCTGGTCGTGGCGCCATCGGTGGCGAGCAGGTGGAACACCGCTTGCGGGTCACCTGACGCCAGGTCGTGCCCGCGCCATTGTGGGAAGTCGTCATCACGATTGCGGTACAGCAGGCTCGCGCCGCCACGACCCGGTCCGCCGGCGTAGTCGTCGATAGAGATGGAGTCACCGAGCGCGACGTACGTGCTTGCCATCGGCCGCTATCGCGCCGGACCGCCGGTGCCGGGCGTGAGCGCCCACCGGATCGTCGATGTGGCGAAGAAGCCCGCGGCGCGGCCCACCGTTGCCTCGGTGACCGGCAGATAGGGCAGGCGAAGTGGCCATCGGGTCCATCGGGGCATCAGGCCGACAGCGGCCGTGCCGAGCACCGCGTACGCCGGGCGCAGCGCCAACGGCAGCGGCGGCTGCACCAGCAGGAAGCGAGCCGCCTGACGTGCCTCGCGAGTTCCTCGCAGCTCGGGCCGGTACGCGGCGAGTGACTCCGCGAGCTCGCCGAGGTTGGTGGGCAGGTCGGTGGCCCCGAGCGCGCGCCCGACCACGGCCACGTCGGCGACATAGCGGTCGCAGCCGGCAGCGTCGAGCGGCTTGGCGCCGTAGCGCTGGTGGGCGGCGAGGAAGGAGTCGACCTCGGCCACATGCACCCATCGCAGAAGGTGGGGGTCGGAGGCGGCGTACGGGACCCCGTCGCTGGTGACGCCCTTCACCCGCGCATGGATCGCCCGCACGTGATCCACGACCGCCTGCGCATCGTCGGCCACGCCGAAGGTCGTGGTGGCCAGGAATGAGCTGGTGCGCTGCAGACGTCCCCAGGGGTCGCCGCGGAAGCCGGAGTGCCCCGCAACGCCTGCCATGGCGAGCGGATGCAGCGACTGCAGGAGCAGGGCCCGCAGCCCTCCGATGAACATCGAGGCGTCACCGTGCACCTGCCGGATGGCGCTGTTCTCGTCGAACCACCGTGGCCCCGGGGTGTCGTGAATCCGCGCCTGCTTGGCTGCGGCGTCGTCGCCGGCGACCCTGGCGAACAACGCCTGTCCCAGGCGGTCACGGGCGATGTCGAGCACGGTCATGCTCCGATCCTGCCTGCTAAGCCGTCGTCGCGCTCCCGGAAGCCGGTGTGCGTCCAGCCAGCACCTCCTCTACCAGCCGCGAAGCGGTCGGCCGCAGGAAGGAACTGGGCGATGAACAAGCTCGGCTCGCTGAGCCATAGCTCCAGCAGCAGCGGCTGACCCAGCGGTCCGCGGACCACGTCAACCCGGGCGTACACCGGCGGAGCGGTCGAGTCTGTGCGAGAGGCAGCGCTGGGGTCCGGGGGGTTGACGACCGCCGCCAGGCTGCGCGCCCGGGCGAGGAAGTCGGCGTGCTTCTCCTCGAGGTGACGAACGGTCGGGGGTGCAGGGGGCGGCAGCGGCCTGGCTGTCACGGCACCTGGTCGCAGCACCCGTCACAGCAGGGGCAGGAAGCCCAAGGACAGCAGCCAGCTGGTCAGCGTGCCGATCAGGAAGTACTCGGTCAGGCTCTGAACGGCTTGATTCTCCGGCATCGTCCGTCGGCGGCCTCGCGCGCCCTGACTGATCTCGGGATAGCGCAGCAGACCCTTGGCGGCGATCACGATCGACGCCGCCGTGAGCTCACCGGCGAGCCCGAGGCCGAAGATGAACGTGCGCTCCAGCGGCCCGAGCATGCGCCCCCCGCGCAGGCTGCTGTGCGCGGTGATGGCCAACGTGCCCGCCAGCGCCAGAACCAGCCGCACGATCAGGTTGGCGGTGTTGAGCAGGAAGGCGAAGACTCCAGCTCCGAGCAGGAGCTGCTCGGGGGTGACACCCGCGAGTGCGGGCAGGTCGGACTGGGCTGACCACCGCTCCAGCGCTCCACCCGCCGGCTCGGACCAACCCGCGGTGGCCAGGGCAACTGGGACGGGCACTCCCACGGCCAGCAGGGCCTGCCGGTCGCTGCCCAGTCCGGCGAAGGCCCGCTCGGAGGTCAGCACCCACACCGCGAGAAGGGCGACCCCACACGCCACTGCGGCGAGGTAGGTCCAGACAGCCAGGCCGACGGCCGCCGCGGTGAGCGCCAGCGTGGCGCTACCGACGGCCAGTGCAGGCCACCGCCGGCCGGGGCGGGTGGGCTCCCATCGCATCAGGTCCGCCGCGGCGACGGTGAGCAGCCACAGGCCCAGCAGGGTCATCGAGGCACACCGGCCCGTACCGGCCTCATGGCAGGATCTCGTCGAGCTGCTCGTGCGCCAGCCGTACCGCGTGCGCGCCGGAGCGGGTGAGCAGCTGTGAGACCGCTGGCTGCGTGATCCCTTCGGTGGAGGCGAGCTCGGCCTGAGTGGCGCCGGTCAGCACCCCACGGAGCAGCCGGTGCTTGCGTTCGTCCATACCGGCGATGATCTCGTCTCGCACCGACAGGAACGCGACGGCGAACCCGGCCGGAGCGGACCGGGGAGCCGAGCCGGCCGAGGCCGTCGTCGAGCGGTCCACGAACCAGGTGCGCAGATGACGTGACTGGGTGTGCTCCGCCCGTTGCTCGACCTCGGTCAACGCGTCGCGGGCGGCCCACCAGCCTGGACCGTCCTGCGCAGCAGGACGTCGGGCCGGATCGAACACCTCGATCGCGCCCCAGCCCAGGCCGTAGCGAGTGTCGATCTCGGGCAGCAGGTCCAGCCGGATCAGCAGCGCTGCCAGCATGGCGTCGGCGAGTCTGGCGTACGCCCCCTGGAACTCGTCACCGACACTGACCTCGACCGGCTGCAGTGCGGCGACGCGTTGGCTCGCCGCGGCCAGGGCATCGTCCAGGCGGTGTTGCAGGAAGGCTCGATCTGCATGGAGTCGTGACCCGATGACGTCTCCGATCAGGGTTGCGACCGGTGTTTCGCTACTCTGTGCCATTGCCTCGTCCAATCGTTGCCGACTTATGATTCATCCAATATAAGTCGAGGCCTCATAACTAGGGGAAGATAAGCCTGTCAAGGTGCAAGAGGAACTCCTCCGCCGTGCCGCCTAGGCTGCAGCCATGACCGGGATGACCTCACCAGCGCCGGACCTCAAGCCGCGCAGCCGCGACGTCACCGACGGGCTGGAGCGCGCAGCAGCACGCGGCATGCTGCGAGCGGTCGGCATGGGCGACGCCGACTTCGCCAAGCCGCAGATCGGGGTCGCCTCGAGCTGGAACGAGATCACCCCCTGCAACCTGTCGCTGGACCGGCTGGCCAAAGCGGTGAAGAACGGGGTGCACGCCGCAGGGGGCTTTCCACTGGAGTTCGGAACCATCTCGGTCTCCGACGGCATCTCCATGGGCCATGACGGCATGCACTTCTCGTTGGTGTCACGAGAGGTCATCGCAGACAGCGTCGAGACGGTCATGATGGCCGAGCGGCTCGACGGCTCGGTACTGCTCGCCGGCTGCGACAAGTCGCTGCCCGGCATGCTGATGGCCGCCGCCCGCCTCGACCTCGCCTCTGTGTTCCTGTACGCCGGCTCGATCATGCCCGGCCAGGTGGACGGGCACGACGTCACCATCATCGACGCCTTCGAGGCCGTCGGCGCCTGCCTCGCCGGCAGGATCACGCGCGAGGAGGTCGACCGGATCGAACGGGCAATCTGCCCCGGTGAAGGCGCCTGCGGTGGCATGTACACCGCCAACACCATGGCCTCGGTCGGCGAGGCGCTCGGCATGTCGTTGCCCGGTTCGGCCGCCCCGCCGGCGGTGGACCGTCGCCGCGACGGCTTCGCGCACCGATCCGGGCAGGCCGTCGTCGGCATGCTCGAGCAGGGCATCACCGCCCGGCAGGTCATGACCCGCGAGGCTTTCGAGAACGCGATCGCCGTGGTGATGGCTCTGGGCGGCTCAACGAACGCCGTCCTCCATCTGCTCGCAATCGCTCGCGAGGCGGAGGTCGATCTGTCCCTCGACGACTTCAACCGGGTCGGGGACCGGGTGCCGCACCTCGGTGACCTCAAGCCGTTCGGCCGCTACGTGATGAACGACGTCGACAAGGTGGGCGGCATCCCGGTCGTCATGAAGGCGCTGCTCGACGCCGGTCTCATGCACGGCGACTGCCTCACCGTCACCGGCAGGACGATGGCGGAGAATCTGGCTGATCTCGCGCCGCCCGACCTCGACGGCACCATCCTCAGGGAGCTCGCCAAGCCGATCCATGCCACGGGGGGCCTCGCGGTGCTCAAGGGGACGCTGGCGCCGGAGGGTGCAGTCGTGAAGTCGGCCGGCTTCGACGACTCGGTGTTCGAGGGCACTGCTCGGGTCTTCGACGGTGAGCGGGCAGCGATGGACGCGCTGGAGGCCGGCTTCATCGTGGCCGGGGACGTCGTGGTGATCCGCTACGAGGGCCCCAAGGGAGGGCCGGGCATGCGCGAGATGCTCGCGATCACCGGCGCCATCAAGGGCGCGGGGCTGGGCAAGGACGTGCTGCTGCTGACCGATGGACGCTTCTCCGGCGGCACCACCGGTCTCTGCGTCGGCCACGTCGCCCCCGAGGCGGTGGATGCCGGCCCGATCGCCTTCGTCCGTGACGGCGACCTGGTGCGCCTCGACGTCGCCAACAAGCGTCTCGACCTCGACGTGGACGCCGCCGAGCTGGCCACCCGGCAGGAAGGGTGGACGCCGCAGGAGCCGAAGTTCAACCGCGGTGTCCTCGGCAAGTACGCCAAGCTCGTGCAGTCGGCCGCTCACGGCGCCGTCTGCGGCTGACACCGGCGGCCTCCCGTCCGTGAAGGAGTGATGGGCGGCCGACGCGCCCACATGCCGAGACGCGCGTCTCGCATTTGTTGCCAAGCTGATGGGCACCGGTCATGCTTGCTCCGTGCGCCACCTCCTCCTCGTAATTCTGCGAGCACGCTGACCACGGCCCCCAGCCGCAGCGTGCCCCCTCGTCGCCCTCTCGGGCCGAGGGGTTTTTTGTTGCCCACCCACCTCGACCTCCGCTCGTGAAGGACACCCGATGACCGACCAGATGACCGGTGCGCAGAGCCTCGTCAAGGCGCTCGAGCGAGCCGGCGTCGACACCGTGTTCGGCATTCCGGGAGGCTGCATCCTGCCGGCGTACGACCCCCTGCTCGACTCGACGCAGATTCGTCACGTGCTGGTGCGGCACGAGCAGGCGGCCGGGCACGCGGCCTCGGGGTACGCCAGCATCAGCGGGCGGGTCGGCGTGTGCATGGCCACGTCCGGGCCGGGAGCCACCAACCTGGTCACCCCGATCGCCGACGCGCACATGGACTCGGTGCCGATCGTGGCCATCACCGGTCAGGTCACCAGCAGGGCCATCGGCACCGACGCCTTCCAGGAGGCAGACATCCGTGGCATCACCTTGCCGATCACCAAGCACTCGTACCTGGTGACCGACGCCGCCGACATCGCGCGCACCATCGCGGAGGCGTTCCACATCGCATCCACCGGACGACCGGGGCCGGTGCTGGTGGACATCGCCAAGGACGCGCTGACCAACCGCACCACCTTCGACTGGCCCACCGAGCTGCACCTGCCCGGTTACCGCCCGGTCACCAAGCCGCACCCCAAGCAGGTCCGCGAGGCGGCCCGCCTCATCGCCACAGCACAGCGCCCGGTCCTGTACGTCGGCGGAGGAGTGGTCAAGGCCGACGCGGATGCCGAGCTGCGGGTGCTGGCCGAGATGACCGACATCCCGGTGGTCACGACGCTGATGGCACTCGGCGCCTTCCCGGACTCCCACGAGCTGCACCGGGGCATGCCCGGCATGCACGGCACGGTGGCCGCAGTCGCGTCGCTGCAGCGGGCGGACCTGATCGTCAGCCTGGGAGCACGCTTCGATGACCGGGTCACCGGGCGGCTGGACAGCTTCGCCCCTGAGGCCAAGATCGTGCACGCCGACATCGACCCGGCGGAGATCTCCAAGAACCGCCATGCCGACGTGCCGATCGTGGGCGACTGCCGCGAGGTCATCGCCGAGCTGATCACCGCCCTGCCGGCCGAGCTGACGGCCGACACCGCCGTGGACCACACGGCGTGGACCCGCTACACCGCCGGCATCACCGAGCGCTACCCGCTGGGCTACGAGGACACCGCCGACGACTCCCTCTCCCCCCAGTACGTCATCGAGCGCCTCGGTGCGATCGTCGGACCGGACGCGACGTACGTGTCCGGAGTGGGACAGCACCAGATGTGGGCCAGCCAGTTCATCTCCTACGAGCGGCCTCGCTCCTGGCTGAACTCCGGCGGGCTGGGCACCATGGGCTACGCGGTGCCGGCGGCGATGGGCGCCAAGGTGGCGCATCCCGACGAGGTGGTGTGGGCGGTCGACGGCGACGGCTGCTTCCAGATGACGAACCAGGAGCTGGCCACCTGCGCGCTGGAGGGCATCCCGATCAAGGTGGCGGTCATCAACAACTCCTCGCTGGGCATGGTGCGGCAGTGGCAGACGCTGTTCTACGAGGGCCGCTACTCCAGCACCGACCTGCACTCAGGCGGCGCGAAGAGGCGCATCCCCGACTTCGCCGCTCTGGCGGACGCCTACGGGTGCGTCGGTCTGCGCTGCGACAGCGCAGAGGAGGTGGACGCGGTGATCGCCAAGGCGATGCAGATCAACGACATGCCGGTGGTCATCGACTTCAACGTGCACCCCGACGCCATGGTGTGGCCGATGGTCGCCGCCGGCACGAGCAACGACGACATCAAGATCGCCCGCGACATGGCGCCGGCCTTCGACGAGGACGACCTGTGAGCACGCACGCGGGCATCGAGGCGCCGGCATGAGCCGGCACACCCTGTCGGTGCTGGTGGAGAACCAGCCGGGCGTGCTCGCACGGGTGTCGGGGCTGTTCTCCCGCCGCGGCTTCAACATCGACTCGCTCGCGGTCGGACCCACTGAGCTGGACGGCGTCTCGCGCATGACGATCGTGGTCAACGTGGAGGACTCACCCCTCGAGCAGGTGACCAAGCAGCTCAACAAGCTCGTGAACGTGCTCAAGATCGTCGAGCTCGACCCCACCAGCGCCGTGGAGCGGGAGCTGATGCTGGTCAAGGTGCGAGCCGACGCCTCCACCCGCAGCCAGGTGCTGGACGCGGTGCAGCTGTTCCGGGCCAAGGTGGTCGACGTGGCTCCCGACAGCGTGACGATCGAGGCGACCGGAGACCTGGGCAAGCTCGCCGCCCTGCTGCGCGTCGTCGAGCCCTTCGGTATCCGCGAGCTCGTCCAGTCGGGCATGGTGGCGGTCGGGCGCGGTGGGCGCTCCATCTCCGAGCGGGCTCTGCGACCCGTACCAGCTGCACCGGCCGTCTCGAACGGCTGACACCCTCAGCTCGCGCGCTCTTCCGTGCGACCTGCCCAGACGAAGGAGACTCCTCGTGGCTGACATGTTCTACGACGACGACGCCGATCTCGGCCTCATCCAGGACCGCTCGGTCGCGGTGCTCGGCTACGGCAGTCAGGGGCATGCGCATGCGCTGAGCCTGCGCGACTCCGGCGTCGACGTACGCGTGGGACTGTTGGAGGGCTCGCGCAGCCGCGCGAAGGCGGAGGCCGAGGGACTGCGGGTGGTGACCCCCTTCGAGGCATGCGAGGAGGCCGACCTCGTCGTGGTGCTGGCACCTGACTCGGTGCAGCGCTCGTTGTACGCCGAGGCGATCGAGCCCAACCTGGTCGACGGCGACGCCCTGTTCTTCAGCCACGGGTTCAACATCCGGTACGGGTACATCAAGCCACCGGCAGGTGTCGACGTCGCCATGGTCGCGCCGAAAGGCCCCGGCCACCTCGTACGCCGCGAGTACGTCGAGGGCCGGGGTGTCCCGGTCCTGGTCGCGGTCGAGCAGGACGCCACCGGACAGGCCTGGAACCTCGCGCTCTCGTACGCCAAGGCCATCGGTGGTCTGCGCGCCGGCGGCATCAAGACCACCTTCACCGAGGAGACCGAGACCGACCTCTTCGGCGAGCAGGCGGTGCTGTGCGGTGGCGTCTCCGCGCTGGTGCAGGCCGGCTTCGAGACCCTGACCGAGGCCGGCTACCAGCCGGAGGTCGCCTACTTCGAGTGCCTGCACGAGCTCAAGCTCATCGTCGACCTGATGTACGAGGGCGGCATCGCCAAGCAGCGCTGGTCGGTGTCCGACACCGCGGAGTACGGCGACTACGTCTCGGGCCCGCGCATCATCGACGAGCGCGTCAAGGAGAACATGCAGGGCGTGCTCGACGACATCCGCGACGGCAGCTTCGCGCAGCGCTTCATCGACGACCAGGACGCCGGTGGGCCGGAGTTCGCCGCGTTCCGGGAGAAGGGGCAGGCCCACCCCATCGAGGCGGTCGGCAAGGACCTTCGCGGGCTGATGGCGTGGGTGCGCAGCGGCGACGACGACTACACCGAGGGCAGCGCCGCCCGCTGAGCCAGGTCGTGAACGCCGTCCGACTGAGCAAGCGGCTCGCGTACGTGCTGCGCCACGACCCGGGCAGCGTCGGGCTGACACTCGACCCGGCCGGCTGGGTGGACGTCGACGAGCTGCTCGCGGCACTGGCGGCGCGCGGCACGGCGGTGAGCCGTGTTCGGCTCGACCGGCTGGTGGCCGAGAGCGACAAGAAGCGCTTCGCGTTCGACGAGTCGGGCACGCGTATCCGGGCCAACCAGGGTCACAGCGCCCGGGTGAACCTGGGGTACCCGCCGACGGCGCCGCCACCGGTCCTGTTCCACGGCACCCCGGTCCGCAACCTCGCGGCCATCCGGACCGAAGGGCTGCGGCCGGGCGGTCGGCACGCCGTGCACCTGAGCGCTGACGAGGCTAC
>DASQMN010000341.1:0-32914 GCA_035645475.1 Nocardioidaceae bacterium | reverse complement strand
GCTCCCCTGCACCCGTTGGTCGACCTCGGCGACGACCTCTCGATGCTCGACGGCACGCGGCCTGTACTGCTGCACGCCCTGGATGGCTTCCTCTCCGCCGGGTCAGCCGGTCGCATCGCCACCCAGTACCTGCTGGGCACTGTCGACGAGGCTCCGATCGTCGCGACATTCGACATCGACGCTCTGCTCGACTACCGCGCCCGGCGCCCGCCGATGACGTTCGACCAGGACCACTACGACGCCTACGACAAGCCGATGCTCACCGTCCGCGCGATGCGGGACCGAGCCGGTGTCGCCTACCTGCTGCTGTCCGGCCCCGAGCCGGACTTCCGGTGGGAGGCTTTCATCGCGGCGGTGACCGCTGTGGTCGAACGTTTCTCGGTGTCGCTGACCGTCGGGCTCGGCTCGATCCCGATGGCCGTGCCGCACACGAGACCGATCGTGGTCACCTCCCACTCGACGCGCCCCGAGCTCCTGGACCGCCGCAACCTGTGGAGCGGCCAGCTCACGGTCCCGGCCAGCGCCCAGTCGCTGCTCGAGCTCCGCCTCGGCGAGGCCGGGCACGACGCGATGGGCCATGTGGCGCACGTACCGCACTACCTCACCCAGATCGACTTCCCCAGCGCCGCGCTGGCGGTGCTCGAGGCGATAGCCGCGAGCACGGGGTTGTCGTGGGACCTCGAGGAGCTGCGTGCTGACGTCGGCAGCTCCCTGACCGACATCGACGCTCAAGTACAAGGTCAGGACGGCGGCGAAGTACTGGCGAGCCTGGAGCAGCAGTACGACGCGTTCACACGCGGCGCCGACAGCACCCTGCTGGCAGGGGAGGGGCCGCTACCCAGCGCCGACGAGCTGGGCCGTCAGGTCGAGCAGTTCCTGGCCGGAATCGAGCCGCGCGAGGGCCAGGGCGACTGACACGACGCCGGCAGCCTGCTGACAGGATGCCGCGGTGCCGTCGTCACTGTCAGAGCTGGTCTCGCTGCTGCACCTCGAACGCCTCGAGGAAGATCTTTATCGCGGTGGTCAGCCGCCTTCCTCGACGCTGCAGCGGGTCTTCGGTGGCCAGGTGGCAGCGCAGTCGCTGATGGCCGCCTGCAACACCGTCGACGTCGACCGCCCGGTGCACTCGCTGCACTCGTACTTCCTGCGCGGAGGCGACACCGATCTTCCGATCGTCTACGACGTCGAGCGCATCCGCGACGGCGGCTCGTTCTCCACCCGGCGAGTCGCGGCGCGTCAGCACGGCAAGGTCATCTACTACCTGACCGCGTCCTTCCACCAGCAGGAGGACGGCTACCAGCACCAAGACGTCATGCCGGACGTACCACCGCCCGAACGGTGCCCTGACCTACCCGAGCTGCTGGGCCGTATCAGCACGCGCGCCGCCGAGGAGTGGCGCCAGGAGTGGTCGGCACTGGCGGTGCGCTACGTCGGCGACACATCCGCCGACGGAGGCATGGACAGCTCCCAGCACCCCGCGGCCGCCCGGCTGTGGTTTCGCGCCGCCGGTGACATCGGCACCGACGACCAGGTCATGCACCGCTGCGTCCTGACGTATGCCTCCGACCTGACGCTGCTCGGCTCGTCACTCACGCCGCACCCGGTCATGCTCGGGTCGAAGAACCTGCAAGCCGCATCGCTGGACCACGCCGTGTGGTTCCACCGGCCCGTGCGTACCGACGCCTGGCTGCTCTACGACCAGGTGTCGCCCTCCGCTTCCGGCGCCCGTGGCTTCGCTGCCGCCCGCATCTTCGACCTCGACGGTGCGCTCGTCGCCTCGGTGGCGCAGGAAGGTTTGATCCGTCCGATCGGTGCCTGATCCAGGGTCACTCGGCGCCGCACTAGTCAAGGCGACACGCCGGGTAACGGACCGTTCTGTGAGACGAACGAGCGGTTTTGCTCCCGTGTTCTGTGACTGATGGTTACGTAGAGGCACATGTGCACTTCTGAGGTAACGAGTACCCCGGTTTCGGGCCGCCTGCCGCTATGCCGTCTGCCTGCCGCTCTACGGCGGGTCACCGCTGGATTGGCTCTGGGGGCGCTGGGTGCAGGCATGGTGCTGACCGGCGTGGGCGCGGCAGCGAGTCCGGCCAGCGCTGCCCCGGACTTCGAGACACCGTTCCCGTGCCGGGAGGAGTGGGAGGCCGACACACGCTCCGGCCACAGTCCGAGCTACTGGTCGGTCGACTTCAACGCCTATGACGACTTCGGCCACCCGGTGCTCGCCTCGACCGCCGGGGTGGTCACGAGCGCCATCGACCTGGGCAGCACCTCGTACGGGCGCTACATCGTCGTCGACCACGGCAACGGCTGGAGCACCCTCTACGCGCACCTCGAGCGCATGCTGGTCAAGGAGGGTGAGTGGGTCGATCAAGGTCGGATCATCGGCTTGCTCGGCACCACCGGTGGATCCACCGGTCCGCACCTTCACTTCGAGGAGCGCCTTGACCGCATCAACCAGCATGCGGTCTTCCATGACCAAGAGCTCGAGTACAACTCCGTCATCCGGTCGCAGAACTGCCCCGACGTGCCTCTGAGCGGCGACTGGGACGCCGACGGAGACAGCGACGTCGCCGTCTGGCGCCGGTCGGCCGGCAAGGGCGCCTTCTACCTGCGCCGCTCAGGCGGTGAGCCGCAGAAGGTCGTGTGGGGCGACAGCATCGACGAACCCGTCTCGGGCGACTGGAACGGCGACGGCAAGGACGACGTCGGCGTGTGGCAACGCCTTACCAGCCGCTTCGTGCTGAAGGTCGGAGCCCGCACCCGCGAGGTCGATCTCGGTCGCCGCTCGAGCACACCGGTCACTGGCGACTGGGACGGCAACGGCAAGGAGGATGTCGGCGTCTACAACGCCCGCCGGGGGGCGTTCGTCCTGCGCATCAAGGGCGAGCGCACCGCGATCGACTTCGGTGCTGACGGGTCGGTGCCCGTCACCGGGGACTGGAACGGCAACGGCCGCACCGACGTCGGGGTCTACGACCCGGACGACGGGCGCTGGCGGTTGCGAGCGGCCAACGGCGGCGTCGCCACGTCCTCGCTCGGCGGACGTGGTGACATGCCCGTCACGGGAGACTGGGACGACGACGGGGTCACCGACCTCGGCACCTGGTCCACGAAGACCTCCATCTTCACCAGGCAAGGCATGGGCAAGGCCGTCGACTGGGGTCGAGGGCGCGGCTGAGCCCGCTGACGTGCGAGGGCTCAGCTGTGCGGGATGAGCAGTCCGCTCAGGTGCTCGGTCCCGGGGAGTGACCTGATGCCGAAGCGAACGGCGCCGTCTCCTCCTGGCACCGTGCCGAACTGCACCGCGGCAGGGAGCAGCACCGGCTTCTTGAAGGCCACCTCGACGGTGAACGCGTCGGGCAGCCGCCCTTGCAGCGCCGCGAGGCAGCGCGCCTTGGCCCACATGCCGTGGGCAATCTGTCGAGGGAAGCCGAACGCCTTGGCGGTCACGCGGAACAGGTGGATGGGGTTCGCGTCGCCCGAGACCGCGGCGTAACGGCGACCGAGGTCCGCCGGCAGGCGCCAGGTGACTGGGCCGGACGGAGCGGTCAGCGACCGCACCGATGAGTCGGCCTTTCCAGACAGGACGCCCCTGCCTCTGGCGAGGAGGGTGGTGGTCTCCTCCCACACCAGCTCGAAGCCGACCGAGGCGGTCGTGACGAGGTCGACGACGGTGCCCTTGGCGTGTGGACGCATGGCTGCGGCGTGCAGGCGCACGTCGAGGACCTCGTCGGCTGTGACCGGCCGGTGCTGGGTGATCGTGTTGTCGAGGTGGACGAGGCCCATCGGTGCGAACGGGAACACCGGGTCGGTCAGCAGCAGCAGGTGCAGACCGAAGGCGAGCACGTGCGGGTACGTCGCCGGCAGCGCGTCGGTGAGTGGGTGGCCACACACCCGGCCGTACCTGGCCACGTGCTCGCGGTCCACGACAATCCCGGAGCGGTGCAGCACCAGGTTCGGCAGGCTGGTACCGCTGTGCCGTACGCCCGGCAGCCTCGCGACGATGGGGAGAGCCGGCAGCGCCGCGCGGAGCAGTAACGGCAGAGTCGCCGGCGCGGCGCTGATCTCTCGGGTCTCGGCTGTCGCATCGGGAGCGGGCGTCGTACGGGGCATGACTCAGGCGCCGAGCAGGCTTTGACCGCACACCCGCACCACGTTGCCGGTGATGGCGAACGACGATGGGTTGGCGAGCCAGGCGATGGTCTCGGCGACGTCCACGGGCTGGCCGCCCTGGCGCAGCGAGTTCATCCGCCTGCCTGCCTCCCTGATGGCCAACGGGATCGTGGCTGTCATCTGCGTCTCGATGAAGCCGGGTGCGACGGCGTTGACGGTCACGCCGCGCTCACCGGCCGGCTCGGCAAGCGCGCAGACGAGCCCGATGACCCCGGCCTTGGACGTCGCGTAGTTGGTCTGCCCGAGGTTCCCGGCGATGCCGGCGATGGAGGCGACGCCGATGACGCGACCACCGGGGCGGATGACGTGGTTGGCGAGCAGATGCTCGGTGATGCGCTGAGGTGCCAGCAGGTTGACCGCGATCGTGGAGCTGAACCGGTCGGCGTCCATGTTGACCAGCCGTCGATCGCGCGTGATGCCGGCGTTGTGCACCACGATGTCGACCCCACCGTGCAGAGCGTTCAGCTTGGCCGCGATGCGATGCGGGGCGTCCTTGCTGGTGATGTCCAGGCTGATCGCCGAGCCGTCGAGCTCGCGCATCAGGTCGTGCAGGGAGCCGGCTGCCTGTGCCACGTCGAGGCCGACGATGCGGGCGCCGTCGCGATGCAGGGTGCGGGCGATCGACGCACCGATGCCTCGGGATGCCCCCGTGACAAGGGCTGCCTTGCCGCGCAGGGGCTGCTGCCAGTCGGTCGATCCCGGCTCCGGCGTGGCGCCCCCCACCCGGATGACCTGTCCGGACACGTAGGCGGACTTGGCCGAGAGCAGGAACGCCAGCGTGGACGTGACGGCTCGCTCGGCTCCCGGTGCCACGTACACGAGCTGGACGGTCGACCCGTGGCCCACCTCTTTGCCGAGCGAGCGGGTGAAGCCCTCCAGGGCGCGCTGCGCGATGCGCTCCCCGGCGGCGCACAGCTCCGGAGGCGAACCGAGCACGAGAATGCGCCCGTTGCTCTGCAGGCTGCGCAGGACCGGGGAGAAGAAGTGCTGCAGCTCCACGAGCAAGGACGGGTCGGTGAGGCCCGTGGCGTCGAAGATGATGCCGCGGTATCGCACCGCCTCCTCGCGCGCTCGGGAAGCGCTGACGCCCAGCTCGGACAGCAGCTCGGGCACCACGTCGAGCAGTCGACCGCCAGCAGCCCCTCCGACCAGCACCATCCCGTCCACCAGCGGCTGACCTTCGCGAAAGCGTGCCAGGTGCGGGGGGTTCGGCAGGCCGAGGCCCCTGACCACGAACTGACCGACCGGGGTGCGGGCCAGGGACTGATAGCGGTCGCTCATGGGTGCGGATGTCCGTTCTCGCGGGCCGGCAGTCACTGCGCCGTCAGTCACCGGGCCGTCAGTCTGTGGCCCTCGGCTGGAACTGTAACTTTGCGGTCACACCCCCAGCTGTCCGACTGGGCGTCCCGCCCGGGCAAGGAGCCAAGCATGGCAGCCAGCACAGTGCGTCGCGTCGGCGTCATCGGGGGCAACCGCATACCCTTCGCCCGGTCCAACTCCGCGTATGCGACGGCGAGCAACCAGGACATGCTGACCGCGGCCCTGGACGGCCTTGCCGCCCGCTTCGGACTGCGCGGAGAACGCGTCGGTGAGGTGGTCGCTGGCGCGGTGCTGAAGCACAGCCGGGACTTCAACCTGACCCGCGAGTGCGTGCTGGGCTCCACGCTGGCCGCCGACTGCCCCGCGTACGACGTGCAGCAGGCGTGCGGGACAGGACTGCAGGCCGCGATCCAGGTGGCCAACAAGATCGCCCTGGGGAGGATCGAGGTGGGCATCGCCGGCGGCGCCGACACCACCTCGGACGCGCCTCTCGCGGTCAACGAGTCGTTGCGCAGGATCCTGCTGGAGGCCAACCGCGCCAGGTCGGTGCAGGGCCGTCTCGGTGCGCTCGCCAAGGTGCGCCCCCGGCACCTCGTCCCCGCGCTGCCGCAGAACTCCGAGCCTCGTACCGGCCTGTCCATGGGCGAGAGCGCTGCCCTGACCGCGGTGGAGTGGGAGGTCTCCCGTGAGGCTCAGGACGAGCTCACGGTGCTGTCGCACCAGCGACTCGCCGCGGCGTACGACCGTGGTTTCCTTGACGACCTCGTCACGCCGTACCAGGGTCTCGAACGCGACCAGAACCTGCGCCCGGACACCTCCGTCGAGAAGCTGGGTCAGCTCAAGCCGGTCTTCGGACGCGGTTCCGCAGCCACCATGACCGCCGGGAACTCCACACCGCTGACCGATGGTGCTTCGGTGGTGCTGCTGGCGTCGGAGGGCCATGCGGCTGCCCGGGGATGGGAGGTGCAGGCATGGCTCACCGAGTACGAGACAGCCGCAGTGGACTACGTCAACGGCGCGGAGGGGCTGCTGATGGCACCGTCGTACGCGATCCCGCGGATGCTGGACCGGGCGGGGATGAGCCTGCAGGACTTCGACTTCTACGAGATCCACGAGGCTTTCGCCTCTCAGGTCCTGGTGACGTTGAAGGCGTGGGAGGACCCGGTGTTCTGCAAGGAGCGCCTCGGCCTGGACGCCCCGCTGGGCGCCATCGACCGCGACAAGCTCAACGTCACCGGATCGTCGCTCGCGGCCGGGCATCCCTTCGCAGCGACGGGGGGTCGGATCGTGGCGACGCTGGCGGCCCTGCTGGCCGAGCGGGGCTCGGGCCGTGGCCTCATCTCGATCTGCGCTGCGGGTGGGCAGGGCGTCACCGCCATCCTGGAGCGCTGAGGGTGTCGACCCCACTGGAGGCCACCAGGGGACTGGGCCGGAGACTCCGGTGACCCGTTGCTGTGCTGCGCTCACCGCCGCAGGAGCAGGTCAACCCGGCAGCAGTGCGCGGACGGCTGCCAGCGTGTCGACCTGGTCCGGTTTCTTGTCGTCGCGATAGCGCAGAACCCGAGCGAAGCGCAGAGCCACACCGCCGGGATATCTGGTGGAGGTCTGTACCCCGTCCAGCGCGATCTCGGCGACCAGCTCCGGGCGTACGTACACGGTGTTCGACGTACGACGTGCCTCCAGTGACAGCAGCCGCCCGGTCTGCCATCTCAGCAGCTCGTCGGTCAGCCCTTTGAACGTCTTGCCGAGCATCACGTACGTGCCGTCGTCGACGTCACTGCGAGCACCCAGGTGCAGGTTGGACAGCCAGCCGACACGTCGCCCGCTTCCCCATTCGGCGGCGAGCACGACCAGGTCGAGGGTGTGTCGCGGCTTGACCTTGACCCAGCCGCTGCCTCGTCGTCCGGCCTCGTACGGGGAGTCGAGCTGCTTGACCACGACGCCCTCGTGGCCGGCATCGACACAGGCGGTGAAGAAGGCGGAGGCTTCGCCGGGCTCTCGGGTGCGCACGGACGGTACGCGCTGGGGCTCCGGCAGGAGGGTGTCGAGGGCGGCCATCCGCTCGCTCAGCGGCGCATCGAGCAGGTCGCGGTCATCGACGAGCAGGGCGTCGAAGAAGAACGTCGAGACGGGTGCCTTGGCGCGGAGGCCCGCGACGTCGATGCTGCTCGCGGTGCGGGCTCCCGTGGCCTGGAAGGGCGCCGGACGTCCGTCGGTACGCAAGACGATGGCCTCCCCGTCCAGGACCAGCCGACGAGCCGGTAGGGCCCGCACCACCTCCACCGTCTCCGGCAGCCGGTCGGTGATGTCGTCGAGGCTGCGGGTGAAGATGCGCACCTGGTCGCCGTCGCGGTGGACCTGGACGCGGATTCCGTCCAGCTTGCGGTCGACCAGTACCTCGCCGCCGGCCGGTGCAGCCTTGGTCATCGCAGCGGACACATCCGGCGCGGTGCCCGCCAGCATTGGACTGACCGGTACGCCCACCACGATGCCCACCTCCGACAGCGCGCTCAGCCCGCCTCTGGCCAGCAGGTCGATCGCTGCTGCGGTCGAGCCGAGCAGCATGGCTGCCCGGCGGACAGCGGCAGCCGGCACCTGGAAGGCCACGGCCGCCGCGTCCTGCACTGTCGAGTCCTGAGCTCCCTGCCGGACGTCCTCCAGCGCGAGCCTGGTCAGGTACGGCTGCTCGGCGGCCGTGGCGCGGCCCCACAGGTCGGCGACCACCGCACGCCGCTGGCTGTGACTGCCCTCTCCGCTCGCGGCGGCGAGCAGGCCGAAAGCCGTCTCAACGTCCCGCACGGTGAGTGACGGCTCGGACGCGGGCTCCGGCGCATCACGAAGGCCGGCCCAGCCGAGTCCGGTGCGCCGCTGCGTGAGCCGTCCGGACAGCCACGACACGAGCGGGATCAGCTCATCCACGTCGGCCTCACTCAGGAGCGCCGCGATCGTCGCTCGCTTTGCCAGCCGGGACGAGGTGCCGGCGACCTCGACGGAGCAAGCCACCAGTTGGGAGAGCAGCACAGCTCAGTCTCGCTCAGTTCTCGTGCCTCGCGACATCAGGCGCTCGGGCTGCCGCGGGGTCGTCGGGCCCGGGATACTGCCGGGGTGCAGCCCATCCGACGCGTCTGGCGCCCCGATCGGCCGGTCCCCATCGCGACGATCCTGGGCACGGTGCGGCGTGGTGCCGGCGACCCGACGTACGCCGGACGCGACGGCACGGTGTGGCGCGGACTCCGCACGCCGTGCGGTACCGCGTCGCTGGCCCTGGCGGAGGACCGCGCGGCCGGTGCGGTGCGGGCGGTGGCATGGGGAGCTGGAGCCGCGTGGGCGTGCGAGCACGTGCCCGCAATGCTCGGTGGCCTGGACGAGCCGGACGGCTTCGAGCCGACACATCCCCACCTTGTCGCTGCGATGCGGCAGCACGCGCACTGGCGAGTTCCCCGGAGCGGCCTCGTCTTCGAGGCTGCGGTTGCGGCGGCCATCGAGCAGAAGGTCACCGGCCAGGAGGCTTTCGCAGGGTGGCGGCTGCTGGTGCGCCGCCACGGTGAGCCGGCACCGGGACCACCCGGTACCCGGGGACTCATGGTGATGCCGACCCCGCAGACCATTCGCGCGATCCCCTCCTGGGAGTGGCTGGCGATGCACATCGACCCGGCACGGTCGGCGACCGTGCTGCGGGTGGCCGGTGTGGCGGCGTCCCTGGAGCGCACGCTCGGACTCGAGGCCGCCGCCGCGGAGTCCGCACTCCGGTCCGTGCCCGGCGTCGGCGTCTGGACCGCTGCCGAGGTACGTCAGCGGGCTCACGGCGACGCCGATGCGGTGAGCTTCGGCGACTTTCACGTCGCCTCCTCCGTAGGACTTGCGCTCACCGGGACCCCCGTCGACGACCGCGACATGGCAGGCCTGCTGGAGCAGTACCGCCCGCACCGCTACCGGGTGCAGCGACTCGTCGAGCTCACCCGCGTCCGCTCTGCTCGCCGTGGCCCCCGCATGGCACCTCGTCGCCACCTGCCCGCGCCTCGCATCACCCGCTGACCGGAGCGACACGCACACCACCGCGCCCGGAGGCGGGTCGCCGGCGCACCTCATGGCCAGGCCGGACGGTCGAGCCGAAGCCAGCCGTCATCCGGTACCGAGTCCTGGCACGTCACCGCCCACCCGTCGCTCCCACCGCACGTCGGGTGACCGCGACGATGCCAGTCCGCCGTCCAGAACAGCTTGCGGGCGCCGAGCTGATCGCGAAGCCCGCTGAAGCGCAGGCGCGTCGGCGACGGGTGGCTGACGCGCAGCCTGGCGAGGACCTCTCGGGTGGCGTTGGAGACGAGCTCGGCAGAAAGGCGTCCGTCCCGTGCGCTCAGCAGAACATGGCGCTCAGCGCCCGGTTGCCCGTCGGTGTCGAGCTCGATCGCGAGACGCCGCCAGCGGTGATGCAGCGACGAGGCCTGGAACGCCTCGTATGTCCGGACGACGTACTGCAGCCGACGTGCTTGACCGGTAGCAGCGTCGACTCGGCTGCCCACGGAGCGGATGTCGAGCCTGCCGTCCGTGTCGTCCCCATCGCGCACCACCGTGGCGATGCTGCCGCTCGCCGCGTCTTCGCTGACGCTCGCGACCACTGAACGCGAAGGCGCGTCGGTGCGGTGTGGAGCGGCCGGAGCATCCGTCGCGGTCACCGACAGCGCCACGATGGTGACCATGAGGAGCGCGGCAACACCGGCGCGACCGAGGCGCAGCCGGCTCCCGCTCGGTCGTGGGATCGACACAGGTGCCTCCATGGTCATGGCAAGCCGTACGGCGTTGCTCGGTGGGGACCATAGGGGCGCTGCGGCCGACCGTTCCCGGCGATCCACAGGCACGGCGGACCGGCCGGTTGGCGTCCACACCGGCACACATCCGGTTCTGTCGGAGCCCGGTCGTACCCTCGCTTACATGAGACCTGTCACCGATCTCGAGCGGCGCGTCGCGCCGTTCCGGGTGATCTCCGACTTCGTACCCTCCGGTGACCAGCCGACCGCCATCGACGATCTCGACAGGCGCATCAACGCTGGCGAGAAGGATGTCGTGCTGCTCGGCGCGACCGGCACCGGCAAGACCGCGACGGTGGCGTGGCTGAGCGAGCGCGTGCAGCGCCCGACGCTGGTACTGCAGCCCAACAAGACGCTTGCTGCGCAGTACGCCAACGAGCTCCGCGAGCTGCTGCCGGACAACGCCGTGGAGTACTTCGTCTCGTACTACGACTACTACCAACCCGAGGCGTACGTCCCGCAGACCGACACCTACATCGAGAAGGACTCCTCGCTGAACGAGGAGGTCGAGCGGCTGCGGCACTCGGCGACCAACTCGCTCCTGACCCGTCGGGACGTCATCGTGGTCGCCACGGTGTCGGCGATCTACGGCCTCGGCACCCCGCAGGAGTACGTCGACCGCATGGTGCGGCTCAAGCTGGGTGACGAGCTGGACCGTGACCAGCTGCTGAGGCGTCTCGTCGACATCCAGTACGCCCGCAACGATCTCGCCGGCACCCGTGGCACCTTCAGGGTGCGCGGGGACACCCTCGAGGTCTTCCCCGTCTATGAGGAGCTCGCCGTCCGCATCGAGTTCTTCGGCGACGAGATCGAGCGACTGATGACGCTGCACCCCGTCACCGGTGAGGTGGTGACCGAGGACAAGGAGCTGTACATCTTCCCGGCCAGCCACTACGTCGCCGGGCCCGAGCGCATGGAGCGGGCGATCGCCTCCATCGAGGTCGAGCTCGACAACCGCCTCACCGAGCTGGAGCGGGAGAACAAGCTGCTGGAGGCGCAGCGTCTGCGCATGCGGACCACCTACGACATCGAGATGATGCGACAGGTCGGCACGTGCTCAGGCATCGAGAACTACTCACGGCACGTCGACGGACGCGCCCAGGGGTCGGCCCCCAACTGCCTGCTCGACTACTTCCCGGAAGACTTCCTGCTCGTCATCGACGAGTCCCACGTGACCGTCCCGCAGATCGGCGGCATGTACGAGGGCGACATGTCGCGCAAGCGCACCCTCGTCGACCACGGTTTCCGTCTCCCCAGCGCAATGGACAACCGGCCGCTGCGGTGGGAGGAGTTCGTCGAGCGCATCGGGCAGACGGTCTACTCCTCGGCGACGCCGGGCTCGTACGAGATGAACCGCGTCTCCGGTGTGGTCGAGCAGATCATCCGGCCCACCGGGCTGGTCGACCCCGAGGTCGTCGTCAAGCCGACCAAGGGTCAGATCGACGACCTGATCGACGAGATCCGCTCTCGCGCGGACCGCAACGAGCGTGTGCTGGTCACCACGCTGACGAAGAAGATGTCGGAGGACCTCACCGACTACCTGCTGGAAGCAGGCATCCGCACGCGCTACCTCCACAGCGAGGTGGACACCCTGCGGCGGGTCGAGCTGCTCCGGGAACTGCGCCTCGGTGACTACGACGTCCTCGTCGGCATCAACCTGCTGCGTGAGGGACTCGACCTGCCTGAGGTCAGCCTGGTGTCCATCCTGGACGCCGACAAGGAAGGCTTCCTGCGCTCGGGCACCTCACTGATCCAGACCATCGGACGGGCAGCGCGCAACGTGTCGGGGCAGGTGCACATGTACGCCGACACCATCACCCCGTCGATGGCCAACGCGATCGACGAGACGAACCGGCGTCGCGCTAAGCAGCAGGCCTACAACGCCGAACGTGGAGTCGACCCGCAACCGCTCCGCAAGCGCATCGCCGACATCACCGAGATGCTCGCCCGCGAAGACGCCGACACCGCCGAGCTCATCGGCTCCGGGCGGCAGCAGAGCCGCGGCAAGTCACCTGTTCCGACGTTGGGCAAGGACGCTGCGCGCAGTCGAGACAGGTCCGGGCTACCGGCCGGCGACCTCGCCGACCTCGTGCAGCAGCTGACCGAGCAGATGCATACGGCCGCTGCCGAGCTGCAGTTCGAGCTGGCCGCACGGTTGCGCGACGAGATCCGGGATCTGAAGCGGGAACTGAGGTCCATGGTCGCCGCGGGCGCCGGCTGACGGCCTCAGGTCACCGTGAGCTGCACCGGCATCGAGAGCACACCCGGCGCGGCGGGGGCGAGCACCATCATGACCGTCTCGAGCAGGCCGCCGACCTGACCGGACGAGTGCGCCAGATCGCTGAGGACGTCGGCGGGTCGCACCGACGGCGTCCACCGCGAAGCCGACAGTGCCGCTGCCGGGGATCGTGACGACTCCGGCGGCCGCAACCGGTCGGCGAGCCGCTGACGCGGGAAGCGACGAACCTGCACCGACTCGCGCTCCAGGCCGCCTCGTGCGCACGCTGCCGACACCGCGGTCTGCAGCCCGCCGAGGGTGTCGACCAGGCCGTGCGTCCGCGCGTCCGCACCCGTCCACACCCGACCACGCGCCACGGGCTCGAGGTCGCTGAGCGGCAGCCGCCGATCCAGCGCTGCCTTGGTCGTGAAGTCGAGATACACCAGATCCAGCCAGTCCTGCACCCGCTGCCACTCCTCGTCGCCGAAGCGCCGCAGCGAGGAGAACATGGCGGCGTGCTCGCCGGCTGTGACCAGCTCCTGTTCCAGTCCGACCTTGTCAGCCAGCTCGCGCAGGACGATCTTGCCGCCCAGCACACCGATCGAGCCGGTGAGCGTGCTCGGCAGAGCGACCACCTCGTCGGCGGCCATCGACACGAAGTAGCCGCCCGAGGCGGCGACCGCACCCATCGATGCCACCACCGGCCGACCGCCCTCGCGCAGGCTCAGCACCTCGCGCCGGATCGAGTCTGATGCCGAGTACGACCCGCCGGGGCTGTCGACGTGCAGTACGACAGCCTCGACGCGGTCATCGTCGCCTACGGCGCGCAGTGCGGCACCAACGGCGTCCGAGCCAGCAGTGGGTCCACGACCTGGCGCCGTTCCGCCGCGACCGGAGACGATGCCGCCTGTGACGTCCACGACCGCCACCACCGGTTGGGGCCGTCCCGGACGCTGGCGGCTGCGCCCGTGCTTGGCGGCGTACCGCGAGGCGTACTGCCAGCGCACCTCGGACAGGCCGGGATCTGCGTCCTCGAGCGCGCCGGTGGAGGTCCGAGCCTCGCTGACGCCGAGCACCCTCCGAGTCAGCGCGGTGTACGCCTCGTCGCGATAGCCGACCCGGTCGACCAGGCCAACGGCTCGCGCCTGCTGCGCCGTGAGCGGCCCACCGGCCAGCACCGCGTCGAACTCGGCCGGTGTGAGACTGCGGGTCCGGACCACCAGAGCACGGACCTGTTCCACCACCGAGTCGGCCAGCCGCTGGCTCATCTCCCGGTTGGCCGGGCTCACCCCGTGTGCCGACAGCTGCTCCGCCGCGGTCTTGTACTCATGCCGCTGCCCGAGCTGCGGCTCGGCACCGACCTTGTCGAGCACCCCTCGGAGCAGCGTCATCGCCACCGCGACACCGGTCAGCGCGAGCCCGCCGCTGGGCTGCAGCCACACCTCGTCGCAGTGAGCAGCCAGGTAGTACGGCACCGTGCCTGCGCTCAGCTCGCCATAGCTCTCCGCCCATGCCACCGTCGCCGTGCCCTGCTCGGCGGCGTCGCGCAGCGCCGCTCCCAGCTCCTCGGCCTGGGCGACCGAGAGCACCCCGCCAACCTGGACGATTACGGCGGCGACCTCGGGGTCGCGGGCGCCACGTCGCACTCCGTCGACCACCGAGGACAGGGTTGGTGTGCTGCGGCTACGCAACGCGGCGACTGGGTCGGTCGGCGTCGTCGACAGCAGCCCCCGGGTGAGGTCGATCTCCAGAACCAGCGGGCTCGGGGCCAAGCTCCGCTCGAGTCGGGGCCCGGCGACCGGCACCCGCCCCCACGGCACTCGACGCAAGGTGGTGGCAGCAGCAGGAGGTGTGCGTGTGCTCATCGGGTCACTGTAGGTGGCGGCGACGCGGATGCGGACGGCTCGGGGCGATGCGAGAGTGAGGCATGGCGACGACTCGCTGGCTGTTCGCCGATCAGCTGGGGCCACACTTCTTGGACGACGTGCCAGGCGCCCCGGTGCTGCTCATCGAGTCCACGGCCGCGCTCGGGCGGCGCACCTACCATCGGCAGAAGCTGCACTACCTGCTCTCGGCGCTTCGTCACCGCGTGGAGGAGCTCGGCGACCGGGCGACCTTCCTGCAGGTGCGTACCTACCGCGAAGCCCTCGACAAGCTCGGTCGGCCGGTGCAGGTGCACGAGCCCACCTCGTGGGCAGCGCAGCACTTCGTGGAACGACTCCACGAGGCGGGCACCGTCGAGGAGATGCTGGTCAGTCCCGGCTGGGCTACGACCCGTACCGACTTCGCGAACTGGGCCGGGGATCGCCGAGCGCTGCGCATGGACGACTTCTACCGCCATCAGCGCAAGCGTCTAGGGCTGTTGATGGACGGTGAGCAGCCGGTCGGCGGCCGCTGGAGCCTTGACGCCGAGAACCGTGAACCGCCGCCCAAGCGAGCGACGACACTCGGGGTACCGCCTCCGTACCAGCCACAGGAGGACGAGATCGACGACCAGGTGCGCGCCGACCTCGACCGTTGGGAGGCCGACGGCACGATCCGTACGGTCGGCGCGGACGGCCCCCGCCACTTCGCCGTCACCAGAGCAGAGGCTGTGGCGGCCCTGCACCGGTTCATCGAGCACCGGCTTCCCGCCTTCGGCCCGCACGAGGACGCGATGCTCGCCGGCGACTGGACGATGGCCCACAGCTTGCTGTCGGTGCCGCTCAACCTAGGCTTGTTGCACCCGGTCGAGGTCGCGGAAGCCGCCGAGCAGGCCTACCTGGACGGGCACGCCCCGCTCGCGTCGGCGGAGGGCTTCATCCGCCAGGTGGTGGGTTGGCGCGAGTACATCCACCAGGTGTACTGGCACTTCGGCCCGGACTACCGGAGTCGCAACTACCTGGCCGCGCACACGCCGCTTCCGGACTGGTTCTCCGAGCTGCGGGCGGACCAAGTGGATGCCGCCTGCCTGTCCGACGTGCTCGGGGGTGTGCGCGACCGGGGCTGGGTCCACCACATCCCGCGACTGATGGTGCTGGGGAACTGGGCGCTGCAGCGTGGGTACGACCCGGACGAGCTGACGGAGTGGTATCGCAGCGTCTTCGTCGACGGATACGACTGGGTGATGCCGCCGAACGTCGTCGGGATGAGCCAGCACGCCGATGGCGGGGCCATGGCCACCAAGCCGTACGCATCGGGCGGCGCGTACATCAACACCATGAGTGACTACTGCGGCGGATGTCGGTACGACCCCAAGAAGCGTGTCGGCGACGATGCCTGCCCGTTCACAGCGGGCTACTGGGCGTTCCTGGACCGCAACTCCGTGCGCCTGGAGGACAACCCGCGCATGCGCCGGCCACTTCTGGGTCGGCAACGGCTACGCGACCTCGATGCTCTGCTCGAGCAGGAGGCGGCCAGAGGTAACGACCCGCCATGACCGGAGTCCGGACCGTCAGGCGCATGCCATCGGCGCTCCGGGTCACGCGTGTCACCAGCTGCCTGCGACACTGACCCGGCTGAATCCCCGTACGAAAGGTCGTCATGGAGGTCTCCACCCTCACCTGGACGGTGACGCTCGGCGTCACCGTGACCATTCTGATCTTCGACGTCATCATCGTCGGCCGCCGCCCGCATGAGCCGACGACGAAGGAATGCGTCGTCGCCATCTCGATCTACACGACGCTGGCGGTGCTGTTCGGGGCATGGGTCTGGATCCAGTACGGGAGCGACAGGGGCACCGAGTTCTATGCGGGCTGGCTGACCGAGTACAGCCTCTCGGTCGACAACCTGTTCGTGTTCATCATCATCATGAGCCGCCTGGCCGTCCCCCGGAAGTACCAGCAGGAGGCTCTCCTCGTCGGCATCATCCTGGCGCTGGTATTCCGGGGCATCTTCATAGCGATCGGCGCGGTCGCCATCGCCAAGATCTCCTGGATCTTCTACATCTTCGGCGCGTTCCTGATCTACACCGCCTACTCGCTGATCTCCTCGCACGGTGAGGACGACTACGAGGAGAACCGGCTGCTCAAGTACGTGCGGCGCAAGGTGCCCTCCACCGAGGAGTGGCACGGCCTCAAAGTCGTGATCAAGGAGAACGGGCGCCGGGTCATGACCCCGATGCTGCTGGTCATCATCGCCCTCGGCTCGACCGATGTGCTATTCGCCCTGGACTCGATCCCGGCCATCTACGGGCTCACCAACGAGCCGTACCTGGTGCTGACGGCCAACATCTTCGCCCTGATGGGACTGCGGCAGCTGTACTTCCTGCTCGGTGACCTGCTGAACCGGCTGATCTACCTCTCGTACGGGCTGGCCTTCATCCTCGCCTTCATCGGTGTCAAGCTCGTGTTGGAGGCTCTGCACGAGAACGAGCTGCCGTTCATCAACGGCGGTGAGCACGTGGACGTGCCCGCGATTCCAACCCTGCTCTCCCTCGGCGTCATCATCGTGACCCTGGTGGTGACCACGCTCGCCAGCCTGGCCAAGTCCAAGAGCGACCCTGAAGCCGTCGAAGAGAGCAAGACCTCGCTCTGAGCGGCCGGCCGGTCACCGGCGGCTACGCGATTGGCTATCGAAGAGATGCGCGTCTACGGTGCAGGTCTGCTGTACGGCCCGGCACGCCTAATTCCGCCCACCGGTCCGTCTCCCTTCGTACTGACACCAGAATCTGGGCGGAAGTGGGGGACCCACGTTCATGACGGGTCCGTCCGGCCGAGCCGGACACCCTTGGGGTTAAGTCACCGCACCTGATGACCGGGCACCTTCCGCCCGCACCCGACAGCTCACCCCACAGGCGGCTGGGAGGAGTTCTGTCATGCGCTACACGCCCAAGCATCGCGCCGAGGCCCCGTCGACCGCCCGCAAGGCCGGTCGGGTGGCCGCCTCAGGCGTCGCAGCCGGCGCACTCGTCGCCTCGCCCTTGCTGGCCGTCGCGCCGGCCGAGGCCGCGTCCGACCGCACCTGGAACCGGCTCGCTCAGTGCGAGTCCGGAGGCAACTGGCACATCAACACCGGCAACGGCTACTACGGCGGCCTGCAGTTCTCCGCCAGCACCTGGCGTGGGTTCGGCGGCGGCAAGTACGCCGACTACGCCCACCGCGCCAGCCGCGAGCAGCAGATCCGCATCGCCGAGAAGGTGCTGAACGGGCAGGGCTGGGGCGCATGGCCGGCCTGCTCCAGCAAGCTCGGGCTCAGCGGTAACGGCGGCGGAGGTGGCGGTGGGGGCGACAGCACGCGTGACCGCCGCCAGCACACGTACGTGGTGAAGCACGGCGACTCACTGCGCAGCATCGCCCGTGCGAAGGACGTCAGAGGTGGAGCCGACCGGCTCTTCCGCCTGAACAAGAACCGGCTCGACGGGCGTCGCGACAACCTGCGCGTCGGCATGTTCCTCAGGCTGTACGACTGGCGCTGAGCGTCTGACCCGAGACTGACGAGGGTGGCCGCCGCTCAGCCCACGGGCCGAGCGGCGGCCATCAACGTGCTCGTGCGCTCGGTCGTCATGGGCACGTCCTCGATGTCGCGCCCCTCGCTCGCGTGCAGCAGCCGGCCAGGCTGGCTCACCCAACCGACATGCGTGGGCGGCGTGTCCGGTGGGGCGAAGAAGTACACGTCCCCGGCCCGCACGTCGGCAATGTCGACCGCAGCGAGAGCCTCGTACTGGTCGGCGGCATCCCGCGGGACCGTCACCCCGTACGTGCGTAACGTCAGGTGCACCAGGCCCGAGCAGTCCATGCCGTGCCCGGACGTGCCACCCCACAGGTAGGGCAACCCGACATGGCGGCGCACCGAGTGCAGCAGCGCCGGGGCGTCCAACGGCCGAGGCCAGGGCCGGACGTCGTCCGCGTGGATCTGGCCGACTCGACCGTCTGCGAGTCGTACGGCCATGCGCCCGAGAGGCTCCTCGGCGTCCCGCAGCCGTCGCAGCACCGTCGCGTACGACAGCTGGACCGTCCCGCTGGCGGTGAGTGCCATCGTCGTCGGCGTCGCGGTCACCACCACCGACTCGCCGGCTTCAGGCAGGACCGGCCCGAGGTGTGCAGTGCGCACCCATCCCGGGTAGCCGCCCGCTTCGGGGCCTGGCTGCCAGGGCAGACGCACCTGCGACCAGAGGCCTTGCTCGGCAAGCACGTCGACCGGCTCACCAGCCAGTGCCTGCGTATCGACTCGGCCGTGCAGACCGAGCCGTACGTCCAACGACATGGCCGAGGTCCACGCGGCGATGTCGGGAACATCGGCGGCTGCTGGGGCATCCACGTCGCGGGGCGCGTCGGGATAGGTCCACACGGTGGCCACCGGCGCCGTGACGACCCGACGGCCGATCACCTCGACACTCCCAGGCCGGGCGCGGTCGGCAGCACGACCAAGCCTTGCTCGTAGCGGATCCCGCCCTTGACGACCGGCTCGGCGGCCCACCATGCGGCGTCGAGGTCGGCCACGTTGGTGCATCCATGCGCGGCTGCCAGCGCCGCCGCGGCTCCGACGCCGACAGCCGTCTCCATCATGGAGCCGATGATGGTGCCGAGCCCGGCTGCGCCCGCCACGGCCAACAGAGCGGTCGCCGGACCCAGACCCCCGCACTTGGCCAGCTTGACGTTGACCAGGTCGGCAGCGCCTCGCCGGATCAGCTCCAGCAGGTCATGCAGGTCGAACACCGCCTCGTCCGCCATCACCGGGGTGGACACTGCTGCCGTGACGCGGGCGAGGCCGTCCAGATCCCGTGCCGCGACTGGCTGCTCGACGAGCTCGAGATCAGCACCGCCGTCCTCCAGCCTTCTGATCACGGTGATCGCCTCCCGGACGGTCCACCCCTGATTGGCATCGACCCGCAGCCGTACATCCGACCCTACGGCGGCACGCACGGCGCTCACCCGCTCGACGTCCGCCGCCGCGTCGGTGCCGACCTTGAGCTTCAGCATGGTGAACCCTTCCTTCACCCGTTCCTGCGCGCTGGCCACCGACCCGGCCACGTCGCCGGCCGCGAGGGTCACGTCGGTGCCGACCCGATGGCTGGTGCCGCCGAGCAGACGCTGCAGGCTCACCCCTCGACGACGTGCCACCAGATCGTGCAGCGCCACATCCACCGCGGCTCGGGCGCCGGGGTTGCCCACCACGCTGGCTTGGACCTTGCGCAGCATCGGTTGCAGGTCCTCGGGATCACCGTGCAGTACGGCGTCGCGCAGCGGGCCTTCCACGCAGGCGCGGGCACCGTCGGTGCTCTCGCCGGTGACCCGCCACACCTGTGGTGCCTCGCCGTACCCGACGGCGCCATCGGTGTCGCGTATCTCCACCAGCAGGGACTCGACCGTGGTGGTGCGGCGCAGCGCCGTCACGAACGGCGTGTGCAGGGGAGCCCTGACGGGGTAGCAGCTCACCGAGCTCACCGTGCTCATGCGGCTGCCGCCAGGCTTGCGCGAGCGTCCCAGCAGGCCCGTGTGAGGTCTGCGACCAGTCCGAAGGCGGCGTCCTCGGGCAAGTCGGCGGCGGTGAGGACCACGAGGACGAAGGGCTGCTCGCCGGCCGGTCGCACGAGCGCGGCGTCGTGGCAAGCTCCGCCGATCCAGCCGGGCTTGTGCGCACACCAGGTGCCGGCCGGTAGCCCGGCGGGGATGGCGTCGTTGTCCTCGACCTGGCTGAGCAGCTGAAGCACCTCGTTCGTAGCGCCGGATGGCAGGAGCCGGCCGGCGGCGAGCGCCCGCAGCAGCGCCGCCAGGTCGGCTGCCGTCACCTCGTTGCCGGCTTGGGGAGCAGCCTCCAGAGACGCGAAGTCCTGGATGCCCCGCCGCACGTGGATGTGCGGCGCGTCGGCCTGGGCAAGCAGCTCATTCACCGCGGGCAGACCGACGTGCTGCAGGAGCAGGTTGGTGGTCAGGTTGCTGGACCGGATGATCGCCCGCTCAGTCAGCCACCGCAGCGTCGCGGTGGTCCCGAGCCGGTCCCACGGCTCGTCATCGTTGTCGTAGTCCTGGGTCACGGTGACCTGCGCGCCCGGGACGGCCGACGGCGTAGTGGCCGACACCGGCACCTCCTGGTCGAGGTCGAGGAGCCCGGCTGCGGCCTGTGCGTGCGCGGCTACCAGCACCGGAAGCTTCATGGTGCTCGCAGCCGGGTGCGGTCGGTCCGCGTCACGGCTCAGCCAGGCCGTGCCGTCCAGCGCTCCCATCCACACCGAGACGACGGCGCCCGACGGCACCAGATGCGACAGGGGGTCGATCGGTCCAGACACGCGGTCAGGGTAGGCCGTGCGTCCGGCGTCAGCCGCCCAGGTCGCTGGGGTCCTTGACGAAGGTGCGCTCGGACCGCAGCGCCCGGTTGCTGAACCAGGTGATGGCCCACAGCACCACGCCGATCACCAGCAGTGCTGCCGCCACCTGGTACTGGTTGGTGTCCCGACCCGACAGCGGTGTGACCAGGTAGGCGCAGCAGAGGGCGCCGATCACCGGCAGGAAGGTCGGCGTGCGGAAGTGCTCGCCACGAGGAGTCGGACCGGTCGGGTCGTACGACGGGGTGTTCGGGCCCGCGTGGTCGTCGCGGCGCAGCACGAGGACAGCGATGTTGACGATGGTGAACACCGCCAGCAGCAGCAGTGAGGTCGTTCCGCCCAGGGTCAGCACGGCGTCCTCGCTGACGGTTCCGATGCCGATGATGAGCCCGAGTGCCAGCAGCGTCGTGAAGATGATCGCGACCCACGGTGTGCGGCGTTCGGCGTGCACGCGGCCAAGAGCGGGCGGCAGCACTGCCTGCTTGGCCATGCCGTACAGCAGCCGGCTGGCCATCAGCATGTTGATCAGCGCCGAGTTGGCCACGGCGAACATGGTGATGATCGGGAAGATGTCCTCCATCGGCAGTCCCGGTGCACCGGCTCGCACCACCTCGAGCAACGGGGTGTCACTGGCCTTCAGCTCGCCGACGGGCACGACGGCCACCGCGCAGATCGAGACCAGCACGTACACGAGGCCGGTGACGCCCAGCCCCGTCAGCATCACCTTGGGGAAGGTGCGTACCGGGTCACGCGTCTCCTCGGCCATGTTGACCGAGTCCTCGAAGCCGACCATGGCGAAGAAGGCCAGCGAGGTGGCGGCGGTGACGGACAGGAAGACGTTCTTGTCCTCGGCGGTGTCGAACGCGATCACCCGCGAGAAGTCAGTCGTGTCGCTGCCGACAAAGGCGTAGAAGCCGATCAGGATGACCAGGAGCAGACCGCTCAGCTCGACCAGCGTGAGCACCACGTTGGCCTTGACGCTCTCGCCGACGCCACGGAAGTTCACGGCGGCAACCACGAGCATGAAGATCAGTGCGATCACGGTGATCCTGCCGGCGGAGTCGTTGAACCCGAAGGCGACCGCGAAGTTGGCGGCGAAGGCCCGAGACGCTGTGGAGGCGGACGTGATGCCCGATGACATCACCGTGAACGCAACCAGGAACGTCAGGAAGTGCAGCCCGAAGGCTTTGTGCGTGTAGAGGGCGGCCCCGGCGGCTTGCGGGTACTTCGTCACGAGCTCGAGGTAGGACATCGCGGTGACGGTGGCGATGGCGAAGGCCACCAGGAACGGCAGCCATGCCGCGCCGCCTACCTCGCCGGCGACGTCTCCGGTGAGCGCGTACACGCCGGTGCCGAGGATGTCCCCGACGATGAACAACAGCAGAAGCCCAGGGCCCATCACCCGCTTGAGCTCGGGCTGGTTGGTGGCCGGGTCAGTGGTTGTCGACGCCATGGTCGGCTCCTCGCGGGCGGTGACAGGTGAGGGCCACTGTGGCCGTCAGTCGCCCCGGTGGCAACGACCACCGCCGCGTGGGGGTCGAACTGTGACGTATGGGGACGGGGCGCGATACTCGGTCAACCGCCAGCGGACCGGCGGCCAGCAGGCGACGAATCGGCGACAAGGAGCCCGGCGTGGACGTGCAAGAGCAGTCACAGGAGCGGGCGACCGGCGTGGTCGAGGAGCTGCAGGGGGTCACCGGAGTCGTCGTCGGTGACGACGGCTCCACGAGTGCTGCCACAGCGGTGCACTGGGCGGCCGAGGACGCAGCCCGACGGGGCAGCACGCTCTCCATTCTCCGCGCGTGGAGCATCAGCACGGCACCACGGCCGTCGTCGCAGACGATCGGCTACGTGCCCTCGCTGCCGGAGTTCCAGGAGGCGGTGCGTGAGGAGCTCGAGGAGCGTTGGGGCGCACTCAGACAACAGGTTCCCCACCTTGACCTGCTGCCGGTCCACCAGCAGTCAGCCGAGGCGCTCATCCAGGCATCGGGCAGCGCCGACGTGGTGGTCGTGGGCGCCAGTGGTCAAGGGCTCGTCGAGCGGGTGGTCGTCGGATCCGTCGCCAAGGACGTCGTGCGTCATGCCCGCTGCCCGGTGGTCGTGGTGCCGCGCTCGGATTAGGTCATCGTGGGTGACTGGCCGAGGTCACCACCCTCGTGTGCGCCACTCGGCCAAGTGCGGGCGCTCCGCCCCCAGCGTCGTGTCTGCCCCGTGGCCTGGGTAGATCCACGTTTCGTCCGGGAGTCGGCCGAAGACCTTCTCCTCCAGGTCGTCCATGAGCGACGTGAAGTCTTCGGGAGAAGTCGTCCTTCCAGGCCCTCCCGGAAAGAGGGAGTCTCCGGTGAACAGGTGCGGCGTCCCCTCGGGATCGTCGAACAGCAGCGCGATCGAGCCCGGGGTGTGACCGACCAGAGTGATCACCTGCAGCTCGCACCGACCGACTCGAAGGCGGCCGCCGTCGCTGAGTCGGGTTTCCACCGGCTCGGGCAGGTGGTCGGCGTCGGCCTCACCGGCCATGGTCGAGGCGCCCGTCGCCGTTACCAGCGCTGGGAGGGCCTGCCAGTGGTCGGCGTGCCTGTGTGTGGTCACGACGCCGGTCAAGCCGGCGTCGCCGACGATCCGCAGCAGCGTGTCCGGCTCAGCGGCAGCGTCGATCAGCAGCTGCTCGTCGGTCTGACGCGAGCGGAGCACGTACGCGTTGTTGTCCATCGGCCCGACAGCGACCTTGGTGATGATGAGGTCGGGCAGCTCGCGGGTGTCGGGACGTCCTCCGACGCGTACCTTGCCGTGGTAGGTCATGCGGGCCACCTTCCCAGACTCCGCATTGCCAACTGTGAGTCGTCGTAGCGCCTGACACCTCCGGTCCGCCGCGCCGACCAGCCGGATCAACCGTATCCGGAAGGTTCTGTCGGACCCCATCGTTAGCCTGGGACGGCCATCTCCAGCCACCGCTGGCCCGTCCCACCATCGTCCTTCGGGGAGGATCGTTACGTGGCCGACCGACTCGTGATCCGCGGTGCCCGCGAGCACAACCTGAAGGACGTATCCCTTGACCTGCCCCGCGACAGCCTGATCGTCTTCACCGGCCTCAGCGGCTCCGGGAAGTCCTCGCTCGCCTTCGACACGATCTTCGCCGAGGGGCAGCGGCGCTACGTCGAGTCGCTGTCCGCGTACGCCCGGCAGTTCCTCGGGCAGATGGACAAACCCGACGTCGACTTCATCGAGGGCCTGAGTCCGGCGGTCTCGATCGACCAGAAGTCCACCTCGCGCAACCCACGGTCGACGGTGGGCACGATCACGGAGGTCTATGACTATCTGCGCCTGCTGTACGCCCGCGCGGGTCGTCCGCACTGCCCGGTCTGCGGCCGTCCCATTGCGCGGCAGACTCCGCAGCAGATCGTCGACCGCGTGCTCGAGCTCGACGAGGGGAGCCGCTTCCAGGTACTGGCGCCGGTGATCCGGGGCCGCAAGGGGGAGTACACCGACCTCTTCCGCCAGCTGCAGACGCAAGGCTTCAGCCGGGTGCGAGTCGACGGTGAGACCTACCCGCTCGTGGAGCCGCCCGTGCTCGACAAGCAGAAGAAGCACACGATCGAGGTCGTCGTCGACCGGCTGGCCGTCAAGGCCTCCGCCAAGCGCAGACTCACCGACTCGGTCGAGACGGCGCTGGGACTCGCCAGCGGCCTCGTCGTCCTCGACTTCGTCGACCTGCCGGCCGAGGACCCGGCACGCGAGCGCACCTTCTCCGAGCACCTTGCCTGCCTGTACGACGACCTCTCGTTCGAGGAGCTCGAGCCGCGCTCCTTCTCGTTCAACTCCCCGTTCGGTGCCTGCCCCACCTGTCACGGCCTCGGCACCCGCATGGAGGTCGACCCCGATCTCGTCGTCCCGGATCCCGACCTGTCGATCGACGAGGGCGCGATCGCGCCGTGGTCCGCCGCGCACGTGGCCGACTACTTCGGGCGACTGCTGGGCGCGTTGGCCGCCGACATGGGCTTCTCCACGTCGACACCGTTCGCACGCCTCCCGGCCAAGGCCCGCGCTGCCCTGCTGAGAGGGCACGCCACACAGGTTCATGTTCGCTACAAGAACCGCTACGGCCGCGAGCGCTCGTACTACACCACCTTCGAGGGGGTCGTGCCCTACATCGAGCGCCGGCACCAGGAAGCCGAGTCCGACACCAGCCGCGAGCGCTTCGAAGGCTTCATGCGGGAAGTGCCCTGCCCGGCGTGCAAGGGCGCCCGGCTCAAGCCGGTCGTGCTGGCCTCCACACTGACCGGTCTGAGCGGCGCACGCCCCGAGGAGAAGCCGCTCGACCGCAACATCGCCGAGGTCTGTGCGTTGCCGATCACCGAGGCAGCGCAGTTCCTAGCGTCCCTGGAGATGAGCGACCGCGAGCGCCAGATCGGTGAACGGGTGCTCAAGGAGATCCACGAACGGCTGCAGTTCCTGCTCGACGTCGGGCTCGACTACCTCACCCTGGATCGCGCGTCAGGATCGCTGTCGGGCGGGGAGGCGCAGCGCATCCGGCTCGCCACGCAGATCGGCGCCGGCCTCGTGGGCGTGCTGTACGTCCTGGACGAGCCGTCCATCGGGCTGCACCAGCGCGACAACCACCGCTTGATCGAGACGTTGCTGCGGTTGCGCGACATGGGCAACACGCTGATCGTCGTGGAGCATGATGACGACACCATCCGCGTCGCTGACTGGGTGGTGGACATCGGTCCAGGCGCGGGGGAGCACGGCGGACAGGTGGTCGTCTCCGGCCCGGTAGCCGACCTGTACGCGTCCCCCGACTCGCTGACCGGCCGCTACCTGTCCGGGCGCGAGCAGATCCCCTTCCCGCAGCAACGCCGAGCCCGCACCGTCGGACGCGAGCTCGTCGTGCACGAGGCTCGCGAGCACAACCTGCGCGACGTCACCGTGGCGTTCCCGCTCGGCGTGCTCTGCGCAGTCACCGGGGTCTCCGGATCCGGCAAGTCGACACTGGTGAACGACATCCTGTACACGTCGTTGGCCAAGCGCATCTACGGCTCCCGGGACAACCCGGGCCGGCACCGCACCATCACCGGCGCCGAAAACGTCGACAAGGTGATCCACGTCGACCAGTCACCCATCGGACGCACACCCCGGTCCAACCCCGCGACCTACACCGGCGTGTGGGACCACGTGCGCAGGCTCTTCGCCGCGACGCCGGAGGCGAAGGTTCGCGGCTACCAGCAGGGCCGGTTCTCGTTCAACGTCAAGGGCGGGCGCTGTGAGGCGTGCTCCGGCGACGGCACGCTCAAGATCGAGATGAACTTCCTCCCCGACGTCTATGTGCCGTGCGAGGTGTGCCACGGCGCCCGCTACAACCGCGAGACGCTCGAGGTGCACTACAAGGGCAAGACCGTCACCGACATCCTCGAGATGCCGATCGAAGAGGCCGTCGACTTCTTCGAGGCCATCCCCGCCATCTCCCGGCACCTGCGAACGCTGGTCGATGTCGGCCTCGGCTACGTACGGCTGGGCCAGCCGGCGCCGACGCTGTCGGGAGGAGAGGCACAGCGGGTCAAGCTCGCGTCAGAGCTGCAGAAGCGGTCCACCGGCCGCACCGTGTACGTGCTCGACGAACCCACCACCGGGCTTCACTTCGAGGACATCCGCAAGCTGCTCGGAGTGCTCGGGCGCTTGGTCGACCAGGGGAACACGGTGCTGGTGATCGAGCACAACCTGGACGTCATCAAGACAGCCGACTGGGTCATCGACATGGGGCCGGAGGGGGGCAACCGAGGCGGAGAGGTCGTGGCGGTCGGCACTCCCGAGGACGTTGCCGCCACGCCGGCGAGCTACACCGGCGCCTTCCTGGCGCCGATCCTGGCCGCGGCACCCCCGGTCGCCCCGCCGGAGAAGCCGCAGCGGGCGGCGCCGTCCGACCGGCCGGTCACCAAGGCAGCGGCCAAGCGAGCCGCCGTGGCAGCGCGCCGCGCGGAGACTGCCGGTCAGACTCCCGCTGAGCGCCTCGGAGTGCCTGAGCCCACGCGGCGGGCTAGCGTTCGCGGCTAGGACACCCTTGCTGCAGGTGTCGCGGGGACGTACTCAGAAGGCGAGCTGTTCGATGACCTCCTCACCCTGCGTCCGCACCGGGACGTCCACCTCCTCCTGCCCCACCCGGCGGGCGGTGCTGCGGTCAGGAGCCGCAATGGGAGGCACGCTGGCGGCAGCCGGCCTGCTGGCCGGATGTGGAGGCTCCAGTGATCAAGCCGCCGGCGAGGAGACCTCGAGCGCAGCAGAAGTCGGTGCTGCGCTCGGAGCGGCCAGCGAGGTACCAGTGGGCAGCGCCGTCATCTTCGCCGACCAGCAGGTCGTCGTCGCGCAGCCCAAGGAAGGCGAGTACGTCGCCTTCTCCACCAGCTGCACGCACCAGGGTTGCCAGGTGAGCGAGGTGTCGGAGGCCGAGATCATCTGCACCTGCCACGGCAGTCACTTCTCCATCGAGGACGGCTCGGTCCTCTCCGGGCCGGCTAGTGAGCCGCTGGCCGGCAAGCAGGTCAGTGTCGAGTCGGATCAGCTGGTCCTCGGCTGATCGGGCGGCCGGTGCCCTCGGGTGCGGCGCCGCAGCGACCGCAGTCGGGCACGCAGCTGTTCGAGCTCTGCCAGGTCCGCCGAGCGGTGCGCCAGGACATCGGCCAGCGCGGCGGTCGCAGCCGCTGAGATGTCGCGTTCCGCGACGTCCTGGCTGTCGCTGAAAGCAGCTGGTTGCGGCACGAGGTCTGACAGGTCCCCGACGATGTCGAAGCCGCCGCCGGCCAGTCGGGCGATCATCGACTGTGAGGCCTGCTCGCACCAGTCGGTCAGCCGGTGTGGTAGCTGTGCCACGGTGCCTCGCTGCGGGCCGAGCACCTTGTCGGCCAGGTAGAGCTTGCCCTGCTCGCGGTAACCGGCTCGAGGATGCGGCAGTCGGTCGCCGAGTCCCACGTTGACCCGTCGCAGCAGCTCAGCCTGCACCAGGCCCAGGGATGCGTTCGACTCCGGCGCCTCCGTGTTCAGCGTGGTGGGGTCGACACCAAGCACCTGACAGAAGCGTTCGAGCAGCACCAGCTCGGACGTGCCGCGCTTCGGCACGGTCACGATGTGCGTCCGCTCCGGTGGCACGCACGTACCCCATCGATCCAGCACACCCCGCAGGTCGTAGGCAGGATGCGGGACTTCGTCTCCCGGGGCGGCGAACTTCTCGAGATAGGTCTGGAAAGGCAGCACACCTCGGGCCTTGACGTGCTGCTGCCAGGCCGACGGCAGGAAACCGGCGAGATCGCGGACGGTCACGATCACGTGCGTCTCGTGGTCCCCTAGTGCTCCCAGCAGAGTGGCGATCTGGGCGGGCTCCGCTGCTCCGAGAAGCTCTTGGCTGGTCAAGGTGCGGTCCCAGCCGGCGGTGGCCACTTCGTCCCGGAAGCGGTCGAGTGCTGAGAACGCCCGCGGTGGGTCCATGTCCGGAGACAGCGCCTCGCACACGGTGAGCGTCAGCTGGAAGGGGGCACCGCGCTGGCCCGGCACCAGTCCCAGGCCATGAGCCGCCAGTGCGGGACGCGACTGCCGCAGAATGCTCTGCAGATACGACGTTCCGGTCTTGGGCAGACCCACGTGCAGGAAGCAGGTACGTGTCATGGGGCCTGTCGACGCCTTCGGCTGCGATCGGATGAGGCGGGCGAAACGATGCCACGCCGCTCCGCTTGCCGCGCTACCTGGGCTGGCCGTTGTCGGTGTCGTCGTCAGCACTCGACCAGAAATCGCAGGAAATGGTGTTCTCCCCCTGTCGCATCGGGGTGGGGCGGCGCAGACTAGGTGGCAGCCATCGGTCCGCCGCGACGGTCGTTGGCCGTCCGCGAAAGCCTCGCCATGCCACCGGGGGTTCCCATGTTCAGGTCTCGCGTCGATCCCTTCGACCTGCTGCCGGTGCTGTCGAAGGGCCGCCACCGGACTCCGCGGTCGGGCGGATGCTTCATGGAGTTCGCTTCGTACCTGGCGGGGGAGAGTTGGAGCGACCACCCGGAGTGCACCCACCCTCTGCTGGCCGAGCTGGCCCGCGGTGTCAACGACGCGACGAGTGACTCGGCCCGGCCGCTTCTGGTGGAGCTGATCCCCTCGGTGATCGGGGTGCGCACCGACGACATCCGACTCGACGTACGACTCGCTCTGCGCAGCGCCCGCGCGGCGCTGCCGATTGCGGCGGCCCCTCGCCAGACGGTGATGGCGGTGTCCATCCTGTCCGCCGAGCGCGTCCTCGCCGAAGTCGAGGGCCGCAGTCCGGACGACCTGTCGCGGGCGAGCCGCGAAGTGCTGGCCGACGTTCCGCACGCCTCGGCCGCTGCGCAGCGGTTGGCCAGCAACGCCGGCATCTCGGTGCGTGGCTTTCGGCGCCACGCCGCTCCGAACACCGTTCGCAGCGCGGTCAGGGCCATCGCCCAGGCGTGCGTCCCGGACCACGACGAGCGACTGCGGCGGCTGCTCACCGAGGCCATCGAGGACAGTGCCCCCTGGCGCGTCGAGACCGCGCTGCCGGTCCTGCCGGTAACCACCGGTGGGGCGTCGGCTTCCCCTCGCAGGTGGGTGAGCCGATAGCTCCCACTGGCTTCGATGTGGTCGCCGGCCGACACCACTGCAGGGGTCGACCCGTAACGGTGCACCCGGCTGCTAGCTGAGCACGTTCAGGCGGATCGTCTCCGGCATGATGCGCAGGGAGTCCAGGGCGCTGTCCGCGAGGTCGGAGCCGACGTCGGTGAGCACGTAGCCGAGGTCGCCGGAGGTGCTGAGCAGCTGGCCCTCGACGTTGACCTGGTGCTCGGCCAGGATCCGGTTGACGGTCGCGAGCACCCCCGGCACGTTGCGGTGCACGTGGGCGACTCGGTGCTTGCCCAACGGGTGCGGGAGGGCGATCGGGGGCATGTTGACGCTCATGGTGGTGCTTCCGGTGGTGATGTACGAGCGCAGCTTGCCGGCCACATAGCGGCCGATGTCCTGTTGAGCCTCCTCGGTCGAGCCCCCGATGTGTGGGGTGAGGATCACGTTGTCCAGCCCTCGCAGGTCGGAGTCGAACGGATCACCGCTGGCGTGCGGCTCGTCGGGAAACACGTCGACGGCGGCGCCCGCCAGGTGGCCGCTGCGGATGGACTCGGCGAGCGCGGCGTGGTCGACGACGAAGCCGCGTGACAGGTTCAGGAAGACCGACTCAGGACGCATGCGCGCGAACTGCTCGGCCGTGAACAGGCCGGCGTTCCCGGCTCGTCCGTCCACGTGCAGGGTGACCACGTCCGCCAGCGACAGCAGCTCCTCGAGCGTCGAGCAGCGCTGTGCGTTGCCCAGCGCCAGCTTGTCGGCGGTGTCGTAGAAGACCACCCGCAGTCCGAGCGCCTCGGCCAGCACCGACAGCTGGCTGCCGATGTTGCCGTACCCGATGATGCCCAGGCAGCGACCGCGCATCTCGTGCGCCCCGTCGGCTGACTTCTCCCAGCGGCCCTCGTGCAGTGCGGCGCTCTTCTCGGTCAGGCGCCTTGTCAACGCGATCATCTCGGCCAGGGCCATCTCGACGACGCTTCGGGTGTTGGAGAATGGCGCGTTGAAGACGGCGACGCCACGCCGGGAGGCAGTCGGCAGGTCGATCTGGTTGGTCCCGATGCAGAAGGCCCCGACCGCGAGCAGGTCGTCAGCCGAGGCGAGTACCGACTCGTCCAGCGACGTCTTGGAACGGATTCCCAGCAGCTGAACGCCGGTCAGGCGTTCGACCAGCAGCTCGCCGGGAAGGGCGCCACGGACGGTCTCCACCTCGATGCCTGCGCCGCGAAGCAGGTCAGCGGCATCGGGATGCACGTTCTCCAGTAGCAGGGCTCTCACGCAGCCATCCTCTCCTCGGGGGCCGGTCGCCGAGGCTTGCGTCTGTCGGCTGAGACGAGGGTCCCGCGCGACACCGGGATCGGCCATTGTGTCGGACTCGCCTCGTAGGCTGGGAGACGTGGCAGATCCCGCGACCTACCGGCCGGCGCCCGGTTCGATTCCGGACTCGCCAGGGGTCTACCGGTTCAGCGACCGGCACGGTGCGGTCATCTACGTGGGCAAGGCCAAGTCACTGCGCTCCCGCTTGTCCTCGTACTTCCAGGACCTCACCAACCTGCATTCGCGCACCCAGACGATGGTCACCACGGCGGCCAAGGTCGACTGGACCGTCGTCTCGACCGAGGTCGAGGCGCTCCAGCTGGAGTACACCTGGATCAAGCAGTACGACCCGCGCTTCAACGTAAAGTACCGCGACGACAAGTCCTACCCGTGGCTTGCGGTGACGCTGCACGAGGAGTTCCCGCGGGTGATGGTGGGACGCGGGCCACGTCGCAGGGGCGTGCGCTACTTCGGTCCGTACAGCCACGCGTGGGCCATCCGAGAGACCGTGGACCTTCTGCTGCGGGTCTTCCCGATGCGCTCCTGCTCCAACGGTGTGTTCCGACGCTCGCAGCAGATCGGGCGACCGTGCCTGCTGGGCTACATCGGCAAGTGCGCCGCTCCGTGCGTCGGGCGGGTCGACGCGCAGGAGCACCGCGAGATCGTGGACGACTTCTGCTCCTTCGTGGCCGGTCAGACCACGGCCTACGTCAAGCGCCTCGAGGGGCAGATGCGCCAGGCCGCAAGCACCCAGGAGTACGAGCGGGCGGCTCGACTGCGCGATGACATCGGCGCCCTCAACCGGGCGATGGAGAAGAACGCCGTCGTACTCGGCGACGGCACCGACGCCGACGTGCTGGCGCTCGCCGAGGATCCCCTCGAGGTCGCGGTGCAGATTTTCACCGTGCGCGGAGGACGCATCCGCGGGCAACGTGGCTGGGTTGCCGACAAGGTGGACGACGCCGGCACCGGCGACCTCGTCGAGCGCGCACTGCTCACGTTGTACGACGGTGACACCCCCGCCGGCATCCCCCGTGAGGTGCTGGTGCCGACGATGCCGGAGGACTCCGACGCCCTCAGCGAGTGGTTGGCCCAGCGGCGCGGGGGACGCGTGTCCCTGCGCGTGCCACAGCGCGGGGACAAGCGGTCCTTGATGTCCACCGTCGAGCGCAACGCCCAGCAGTCGCTGGCCACCCACAAGACCAAGCGCGCCAGTGATCTGACCACCCGCAACCGGGCGCTGGAGGAGGTGCAGCGGTCACTCGAGCTGACCGAGGCGCCGCTGCGGATCGAGTGCTATGACGTCTCCAACCTGCAGGGCACAGAGGTGGTGGCGTCCATGGTGGTCTTCGAGGACGGCCTACCGCGGAAGAGCGAGTACCGGCGCTTCGTCATCCGCGGGGTCGACGGCCAGAACGACGTGGCCGCCATGCACGAGACGATCACCCGGCGGTTCCGGCGCCTGCTGGACGAGCGCAGCCGCTCCGACGTACCGGAGCTTTTGGACGCAGGTGTCGTGACGGGCGAGGCAACGGCCGATCCGGAGCTGAGCGGACCGCTGCTGGTCGACCCCATGACCGGCCGGCCACGTGCCTTCGCCTACGCACCGGGGCTGGTGGTGGTGGACGGCGGCCCTCCCCAGGTCGCGGCGGCGAAGCGGGCACTCGATGAGCTCGGCATCGACGACGTGCCGGTCTGCGGGCTGGCCAAGCGGCTGGAGGAGGTGTGGGTGCCCGAGCAGGAGGATCCGGTCGTGCTGCCCCGCACCAGTGAGGGCCTCTACCTGCTGCAGCGCATCCGGGACGAAGCACACCGCTTCGCCATCAACCACCACCGCGGCCGCCGCTCGCGCAGCATGGTCGAGTCGGCCCTCGACGACGTTCCCGGCCTCGGTGAGGTGCGACGCAAGGCGCTGTTGCGTCAGTTCGGCTCGATCAAGCGGCTGCGAGCGGCGGGCGTGGAGGAGATTGCCGCCGTGCCTGGCATCGGTCGCCGCACCGCCGAGTCGGTGGCGATCGCGCTTGCCGCATCGACCGGCTCGGTACCGGAGCAGCCTGCTGGTGGGGCAGCGGCGGCCATGGCGGTCAACACGGCCACCGGCGAGCTGCTCGAGGACGACTCGGCGCCGGTGCCCCACCCGCTCGTCGAGGTGGGTTCGGCTCCAGCTGTCAGCGAAGGGAGCGCCTGATGGGGTCGGTGCGTGAGCTGGTTGTCGTCAGCGGCATGACTGGCGCCGGGCGCAGC
>DASQMN010000340.1:0-4704 GCA_035645475.1 Nocardioidaceae bacterium | reverse complement strand
GGTCGCCAGGGCGTCCACTGTCTGCGTTACACCGGATACAGCGGAGCACAAAGCAACGGTGGACCCAGTGAGCCACCCTTGCACCGGCCGGCCCGGACGACGGTCGCAGCGGGCTGGTGCATCGGGAGAGCCCGAGGTCCGTACCTGGTCGGCGCGTTCGCTGCCTGCGCGGCCGGTGCTAGTTCAGTAGCTGAGAAGGGTGAACGTTCGCGGTTCAATGCGGAGCTTCCCTTGGGGCAAATCTTCCTTCTTGGGGACATCACCCATGTACTGGAAGCAGACGAAGCGCACCTTCTCGTCCGGCGCGATCACTTGCCCAGCCTCGACCCGGAGCGCCAAGAACTCCTTCCTGTTGTCAGGTTCGTCGTCGATCGAGCCGGCGGCTTGACAGCTCGCGCCGAACATGCCCGGCGCGTTCGTATAGGCGGCTCGCACGGACGGACCTCTTTCGCCCAACCTGTACATGCCGGTTTGATTGACTGCAACGAAGGTCAGGCCGTGATAGTTGTTACTCAACGGAAACCATCGCACCTTGTCGATACTGTTGTCGGGACCCCACAAGAGTTCCCACTGCGGTAGAGGCCGGTCGACCTCGCGCACGACACTGGCATCTGCATAGTTGGCAGGACTGGTCTCCTCGGACGAGGGCGCTGGGGCTGCCGGTGCCGCGTCCTGCGACGTCCCGCTGTTCCGGGCGAGAATTACCGCGGCGGCAACCAACGCGAGCGCCACGACGGCGTTCAGCAACCTCACCCGAAGGCTCGTCTGCATCATGCGACTACCTCCTGCACTCGCCGCTTTCGGCTCAATAGGCCGTGGCCGTCCGACGTGGGCGCCAGCTTGCCCCAGGGCACCGGCTCCTGGAAGCGTCACACCTGCCGACCCATGATGCGCCGAGGCAGCAGAGCCGTAAAGCATCATTACCGCGTCCGATGACCACCATCCAGCACTGAACCCCTAGGTGACTCCAGGGTGCAGCGGTGTCATCGTCCGTCCCTACTGTTGCCACATGCCCAGCGGCCCGGTCCGTCGCCCGCCGCACGCGCTGGCGTTCGCTGCTGCCATCCGGGCGGCGCGGGTAGGGGCCGGCCGCACACAGGTCGACGTCGCCGAGGAGGCTGGCCTGCCGTTGCACACGCTGCATAGCGCCGACAAGGCGCACGGCGTACCAGCGTCGGAGAGGCCGCTGCCATCGCTCAGGCCCTCGGGCGGTCGCTTGACGAGCTGGTGAAGGTGTCGGCCGCAGCGACTTTAAGTCGCCGAAGATTAGGGCGTCCTCGAAACCATCTGATCGCTCATGACCTTGCCTCCGGTGGTAGGGCATTTTCTCCGTCATGCGTACCCCTCGCTTATTCGCCGGCGCGCTGGCCGCTGTGGTGTCTTTGGCGCTCGCTGGCAACTCGCCCGCGCACTCTGTGGCGCCTGCTGATGACCCATCAGCCACGACGCTGACGGGCGCTTGTTATGGCGGTCCTGGCCCAGCCGGTGGATGCACCGTAAACGACACGCGGGCGACGCAACACGGTCAGGCGAAGCAACGGCGGACCGACGAACCAGCCGTGCCGCCAGCCGGCCGGGACTACTGTCAAGGGGGCTGCTGCATCGATAGCGCACCGGTCCGTCATCGCTGCGTCGGGCCTCGCTGAGCACAAAGAACCCCACCAGACCGCTCGCGAGTCCAGTTGAGCGCGCGCCTACTTGCATCTGTGGAAGACCAACGAAGAAACCGACTTTTTTGACCACCTACGTCGGGCTGTCCTCGGGGTCAAAGCCGGACTAGGAGGACGCAGAGAGGGTCGGATATCCGGTCCATCGCCCGCTGGCGTCCACCATGTCGACCGCCGCTCGAGCTGAGACCGGTCGGCTGAAGAGGAATCCCTGAACGACGTCACAGCCTAGATCGGTCAGGCGCGATAGCTGGTCTGGCGTCTCGACGCCCTCGCCGACCGTGAGAATCCCAAGCGAGTGGGCCATAGCGATCATCGCCCGTACGAGGTGCTCAGCTCGCGGGTCGACGCCGAGCGAGGCGATGAACGAGCGGTCGATCTTGAGCGAGTCCCAGGGGTACAGCGCCAGCCTCGACATCGACGACCAGCCGGTCCCGAAGTCGTCCAGCGCCAGGCGGATCCCAATGTCATGCAAGGCTGTCAGCGATGACAGTGCCGAGGTGTCAGCGAGGCCCGTCTCGGTCAGTTCAAGCCACAGCTGGTCAGCAGGAGCGCCCGCTCTGATCAGCGCCAGGGCAACCGACTCGGGAAAATGCGGGTTGGCGAGCTGGCTGGCGGACAGGTTCACGGCGACGGCCGGGTGAGAGCCGAGATTCGTGGCCCATCGCCGCTGCGCGACTAGGGTCTCTTCGAGAATGTGGTCGAAGAGGCGGCCGGCGTTGCCGGTGGGGTCCACGGCTGGCACGAACCGGTCAGGCTCAATCAGCCCGCGCTCCGGATGGTCCCAGCGGGCCAGCGACTCGAAGCCGAACAGCGCGCCGGTCGCGACGACGATCTCCGGCTGATAGACGCAGCTGATCTGACCGTCCGAAAAGGCCATCGACAGGTCCTGCTCGATCTGCAGCTCGTCCAGCATGCGCTCGCGCAGCCCGTCGTCGAACTTCACGGTACGTCCGCGACCACGCTTCTTGGCCTCGTACAGGGCGGCGTCTGCACCGTTGAACACGGACTCACCACTCGAGCCGGCCTCTCCGATGGCCATGCCTATGGAAACCGACGGGGTCGTAGACGTATGCGCCGTAAGCATGACCGGTCGCGCAACGTTGGTCATGATGCGCTCGCACATCTCGGTCGCTGTTGTGCTGCTCACGTCCTGCAAGACGACGACGAACTCGTCACCACTGATGCGGGCCACAAGGTCGTCGGGGCGAACGCTGTCTGTCAGACATTGGCCGATCGTGGTGATGAGTTTGTCGCCTGCGCTGTGCCCCATCGAGTCGTTGATGACCTTGAGATGGTCGATGTCGCAGACGAGCAGTGTCAAGCGGCTCGCATCGGAAGCCCCGGACGTCGGTGCCAGGTCGAGCCTCTCGGCGAGGTAAGCGCGATTCGGTAGGCCGGTGAGGTGGTCGTAATGGGCCTGATGACGCAGCGCCTGCTCAACTTGGACGCGGTCGCTCAGCTGGCTGACATTGGCGGCGAGGACGAATGCGGTGGCCACCATGATCCCCAGGAAGATCTGCAGAAAGGTGACCGCATGCTCGGAGGCCCCTGCGTCATGGGAGAACGGGCCTCGGCCAACAGCGGTGTACGAGTTCGCGATCATGGTGACGCCCAGCGAGATCCACGAGACACCTTGGACGCCATAGCGCAGGGCCGCCCACGTGAAAGACGGGATGAGGGCATACGCCAGAGTTGCGGTCAGGTGCCCCTGGGTCCCGAAGATCGTGAAGGCGAGGCCCAAGGAAGTGAGGCTGAGGGCGAGGGTCTCCCATAGTGGGCGGCGCGCCCTCCGGGCGCCCCAAGTAAGGATGACCGGGGCCACGACGAGCACGCCCAGCGCGTCGCCGACGAAGTACTTCGGTAAGACCTCGAGGACGGGCGCGCCGAAGCTGAGCACCGAGGCGGTCCCTCCGATGAGGGCGCCGACAGCCGGCGCGACGATCACCGCGAGACCGATGAAGAGCAGCAGCTGTCGTACCGGCGCCAGCGACCCGTGCGGATTGCCGAACCGTCTCAGCAGGAGCGCTCCGACGAATGGCTCAGCGCAGTTGGCAACAGCCCAGCCAAAGCTTGCCCACAGGGGGTAGCCATGTGACAGGTCGCCACCGAGCTCGGCCGCTCCTACTGCAGCCAATACCCATGGCCACTTCCGTAGCGGAAGCAGCAGCAGCGCACTGAGGCTGAGCCCTGCGGCGGGCCACAGCCCAGCGCCGGCGCTGACAGGATCGTTGAGCCAGATGACGCACTGGGCGAGACCTAGATATGTCGCTGCGACGACAAGGAAGATGAGGGGCCCGCGGGCCTGACCGGCGAGCTCGCTCACCGCCGGAGATGCGGCCTGCTCGCTTCCGGACCTCGCCCAGCTGCGCGGTCGCGACGGCATGGACGGGTTCGGTTGTCCTATATCGGCACGAGAGCCTGTCACTGCTCGACCATGGAAGGCATGTCTTGCACCTCCTCGGTCATGCCATGCCCCACGATGGCACGGAGCGCATCCTTCCGATCACAGAGTGCCACACAATCGGCTACTGACGGCTAGCTCGGTCGAATCGCACCCACCGGCCGCGATGCCCTCGGCTTCGAGGTTGATCAGCGTGGCGCGATCACCGCGGCGCGTCAAAGCACTCGAGAAGGGCACCTTTGAGCGCGTCAGCGGACAAGCTTCGCCACTAGTCGCATCAGAAACGCCATGCCGTCTAGACCAAGGCGGCGCCGGGCTGATACCCCAAGAGCCCGGTTCGTCGCCCACCGCACGAGCGTGCGTTCGCTGCTGCGATCAGAGCGGCCCGGGTCGAGTCAGGTCTGACACAGGTGGCCGTCGCTGAACGGGTCGGCCCCACCCTGGACGCGGGGCAGAGCGCTGAGCAGGGCGCACGCCGCCCAGTGTCGGGGAGGCTGCAGCCATCGCTCAGGCGCTCGGCCGCTCACTGGAGGAGTTGGTGAGGGCGTCGGAGACGGCGAACGTTAGAGCGACCGAAAATGGGCGGCCGCGCGGAACACGGGACAATCCAAGCACTCCCGCTGACAGGTCCCC
>DASQMN010000339.1:0-3843 GCA_035645475.1 Nocardioidaceae bacterium | reverse complement strand
GGAGGAGGTGTCCGACGGCGTCATCCGCATCGGCGATCGCGACGTTACGCACCTGCCCCCCAAGAACCGCGACATCGCGATGGTGTTCCAGAACTACGCGCTCTACCCGCACATGACCGTGGCCGACAACATGGGCTTCGCGCTGAAGATGGCCGGTGTCAGCAAGGAGGAGCGCGCCTCGCAGGTGCGCAAGGCCGCTGAGCTGCTCGACCTGACGGAGTACTTGGACCGCAAGCCGGTCGCGTTGTCCGGTGGCCAACGGCAGCGGGTGGCGATGGGTCGGGCGATCGTGCGTGAGCCACAGGTCTTCCTGATGGACGAGCCCCTGTCGAACCTCGACGCCAAGCTGCGGGTGCAGACCCGCACGCAGATCGCTGCCCTGCAGCGTCGGCTGCACGTCACCACCGTCTACGTCACCCACGACCAGGTCGAGGCCATGACCATGGGTGACCGGGTGGCGGTGCTGAAGGACGGCTTGCTGCAGCAGGTCGACACGCCGCTGAACCTGTACGACCACCCCGTGAACGCGTTCGTCGCCGGCTTCATCGGATCGCCGGCCATGAACCTGTTCAGCGCACCGATCGAGAACGGCGCCGCGAAGCTGGGCAACTTCACGATGCCGCTGCCCCGCGACGCGGGATCGCGCATCGGAGGCGACAAGCACGTGACCGTCGGAGTGCGACCGGAGAACTTCCGTATCGTGTCCGAGAACGACCAGGGCATGCCGGTGACCATCGAACTGGTCGAAGAGCTGGGCGCTGACTCCTTCGTCTACGCGTCGCCTGACGGTGAGGAGTCTGGGAGCGGCACACCGATCGTGGTACGGCACGAGGACGCTCGTCGCCCACCGGCCCGCGGCTCCCGCGCCCGGCTGGTGCCCGACCCCGAGCGTGTGCACCTGTTCGCGGCGACGTCGGGTGAGAGCCTCAACTGATCTCCCGATCAGAGTCAAGACGCTGCGTGGCCATTCGGCCACGCAGCGTCTTGACGTGAGCCGAAACACCATGTCTCAGTTTGGTAACAGTGACGCGTCTAGTGCACGGTGAACGGGTCCCCCGCCTGTTGACGAGAGTTCTGACGTGCCTGAAGCACCACATTCCACCGCTCGCCCCGCCACCGGGCCGCCGCGCCATCGCGCCGAGCCTGCGCCGACTCGCGCCAAGCGCTGGGTCGCAGGCGGGATGGGTGCTGCCGTCCTGACCGCCGCGATCTCCGGTGGCGTACTGGCTGCTCAAGGCGACCAGTCTGCCTCAGCCTCTCCTGCGCCCGAGGGCGCAACCGTCGCCGCATCGGACGTGCACGGGAGTCCGGCGACGTCCGCCGACTGGCTGGGCGACCGTGTAGAAGACGCCGAACGAGCCTCCCGGAACAGTGATCGGACAGCCGTCGCTGGTCCGTCCCTGCGGGCTGTGAAGCGCCTGGCGATGTCTGGAGCCAAGAACACGGTGGGCGCTCAGAGTGGGCGCGCCAAGGTGGGCTCGGCCGACCTGACCGTGGCGTACGGCGACCCGCGAGACATCGCCCGCGCCATGATCGGCAACTACGGCTGGTCCGGTGCGGAGTTCAACTGCCTCGACGAGCTGTACATCAGCGAGTCCGGCTGGGACGTCAACGCCGACAACCCGACCAGTAGTGCGTACGGCATACCGCAGGCTCTTCCTGGTGAGAAGATGGCCAGCGCCGGCGCCGACTGGAGGACCAACCCGGCGACACAGATCGAGTGGGGACTGGGCTACATCCGCGACGTGTACGGCACTCCGTGCAGCGCCATGTCGTTCAAGTCAAGCAACGGCTGGTACTGACCCGGGCGCCTGGACCCCCTTCCGACGAACCGGTCGACCGAGGAGGCGCTCCAGGTGCGTTCGAGCCGGCAGGAGGACCGCCTGACCCGGGCAGCCCCATGGGGATGGGCCCTGCTGCTCGGTGTTGCCTACACCGCCCTGTCGGTGTCCAACTACCTGCGCTACGAGATCCGCTCCTGGGACCTCGGCATCTTCACCCAGACGATCGCCGGGTACGCGCGGCTGGACACCCCCGTCGTCGACCTCAAAGGCGTCGGCCTCAACGTGCTGGGCGACCACTTCAGCCCTCTGCTCGCCGTGCTGGCGCCGTTCTACCGGCTGTGGCCCACGCCGGTCACCTTGCTGGTGGCACAAGCCGTGCTGCTGGCCTTCTCTGCTGCCGTCGTGACGAGCGCGGCCATCCGACACCTGGGCCGCGCCGCGGGACTCAGCGTCGGCTTCGCGTACGGCATCTCCTACGGCCTCCAGACCGGCGTTGACGCGGAGTTCCACGAGCTGGCGCTGGCGGTGCCGCTGCTGGCGCTATCCGGCGCGGCCTATCTGGACCACGACTGGAAGCGCTGCGCGCTCTGGGCGATGCCCCTGCTGCTGGTCAAGGAAGACCTCGGTCTGACAGTGGCTGCGCTAGGGGTCGCTCTGTGGCTGAGTGGCAGCCGTCGCTGGGGCGTGCCCGTGCTGCTGATCGGACTGATCGGCTTCATGCTCACCGTCGGAGCCATCATCCCGCTGCTCAATCCGGACGGCGTATACGTCTACTGGAACCGCTTCTTCAGCGGGTCTGGCGGCTTGCTCGACGCGGTTGCAGGTCTCGCCACCTCGGCGGTCGTGCCGCCGATCAAGATCGAGACGCTGCTGCTGACGATCGCCATCACTGGTGGCCTGGCGTTGCGCAGCCCGTTCGTCGTGCTCGCCGTACCGAATCTCGCTGAACGGTTCCTTGGCAGTGTCAGCTTCTACTGGGGCCTGGACTGGCACTACTCCCTGCCGCTCATGCCGGTTCTGTTCATCGCCCTCATCGACGCAGCCGTTCGGGTACGCACCAGCCGCCCCGACTGGCTGTCGTCGTACGCGGTGCACGTGCCGGCTGTTGCTGTGGCCGTCGCCTTGGTGCTCACGGTGGCTCGACCGCTCCCGCTGCGCTCACTGGTGGAGCCTCAGAGCTGGCAGGCCTCGCCCCGAGCGCAGGCTGCTGAGCAGGCGCTGGCGGCGGTGCCCCCCGGCGCGAGCGTGGAGACGGACCTGGGTCTGCTCAACCACCTGGTTGCCGACCGAGACGTGTACTGGATCGGCGACTCCGACCCGGTCGTGCCCGACTACCTCGTGCTGGACCGCACCACGGGCACCGGGGAGGCCGGCATCAGCGCCGACCGCTACGCCGAGCGCCTGCACCCGGGCACCGACTACAAGCTGGCGCTCAGGTCCGCGGGGTACCAGGTGGCCCGCCGGGTGCGCTGACGGATCGGTCAGCCGGCCTGGGGGGGCGGGTCATGGCCAGGACGTCGAGCGCCTCGTCCAGCTGAGCCTCGGTCAGCTCGCCGCGGTCGACGTACCCGTGCTCCAGCACGACCTCGCGAATGGTTCGCCGCTCCGCCACGGACTGCTTCGCCACCTTGGCGGCGTTCTCGTAGCCGATGAGCCGGTTCAGGGGAGTCACGATCGACGGTGAGGACTCCGCGAGCTCCCGTGCCCGTTCCACGTCCGGCTCGATGCCGACGACGCAGCGATCAGCGAGCAGGCGCGACGACGTGGACAGCAGCCGGATGGACTCCAGCACGTTGCGCGCCATCACCGGCATCATGACGTTGAGCTCGAAGGAGCCGGAGGCGCCGGCCCATGCGACACAGGCGTCATTACCGATCACCTGGGCGCAGACCATCAGCGTCGCCTCGGGCAGCACCGGGTTGACCTTGCCAGGCATGATGCTCGAGCCGGGTTGCAGGTCGGGCAGTCGGATCTCGCCCAGGCCGGCTCGCGGTCCGGAGCTCATCCAGCGCAGGTCGTTGCAGATCTTGGTCAGACTGACGGCGACCGTGCGCAGGTG
>DASQMN010000338.1:0-2837 GCA_035645475.1 Nocardioidaceae bacterium | reverse complement strand
CGCTTGCGAAGGGTGGCGAAGTCCTCGCTCGCGGCTATCCGTTCATAGCTGGCGTGGCTTTCGGATCCGGTGTTGGCGGTAGCAGGCACGGTTCCCTCACCTCGACGTGGGCGGCACCATTGTGATGTGGGTCACCGTAGAGGTCCGAAGGCCGGTTGCGCACTCACCCCGTCGATGGGTCGCTGACTCGGTCTGCCGCGCGCCCCTTGGTCAGCGCGGGTAGCGCGCCGGAGCCGAGCCGCGCCCGAAGCGAGTGTGCCGCGGGATCGCCAGGTCGCCGCGGAGCGGCTGCACGGGACGCCGGGCGCTCACCAGCTGGTGTGCAGGGGGCGCCCCTCGTCGTAGCCGGCGCTGCTCTGGATGCCGACGACCGCTCGCTCGGCGAAGGCCGCGAGGTCGCGGGCTCCGGCATAGGTGGCGGCGGAGCGTACGCCGGCCACGATCTGGTCGAGCAGGTCCTCGACGCCGGGGCGCTGAGGGTCCAGGTGCATGCGGGAGGAGGAGATGCCCTCCTCGAACAGCGCCATCCGGGCCCGGGCGAAGCCGGACAGGTCGCGGGTGCGAGCCGATACCGCTCGCGCCGACGCCATCCCGAAGGACTCCTTGTAGGCACGACCGTCGCTGTCACGCACCAGGTCGCCGGGGCTCTCGTACGTGCCGGCGAACCATGAGCCGATCATGACACTGGCTGCTCCGCCAGCCAGGGCCAGTGCCACGTCGCGCGGGTAGCGCACGCCGCCGTCGGCCCACACGTGCCCACCCTCGGAGCGAGCGGCCTCGGCGCACTCCAGCACGGCCGAGAACTGAGGCCTGCCGACGCCGGTCATCATTCGAGTCGTGCACATGGCGCCCGGACCCACGCCCACCTTGACCACGTCCGCGCCCGCGTGCAGCAGGTCGAGGGTGCCCTGGGCCGACACCACGTTGCCGGCGATCAGTGGCACCCGCCGGCCCGTCCGCTCCGCTTGCTCGTCGCGGACCCGCCGCACGTGTGGCAGCGCCTCCACCATCTTCGCCTGGTGCCCGTGTGCGGTGTCGACGACGAGCGCGTCCACCCCGAGCGCGAGCAACGCAGCCGCCTTGGCGGCCACGTCGCCGTTGATTCCGACGGCAGCGCCCACGAGCAGGCGTCCGTCGGGGTCGAGCGCCGGCCGGTACATGCTCGATCGCACCACCCCACGGCGGGTGACGAGGCCGACGAGCTGGTCGCTGTCGTCGAGCACCGGCGCGGCGTCGAGGTGCTGTTCGGCGAGAGCGGCGAAGATCTTCTCCGGCTCGTCCCCGGCTCGCACGGCGGCCACGTCGGTGTTCATCACCTCGTGCACCTGCGCGAACCGGTCGACGCCCGCCCCGTCGGCCTCGGTGACCACACCGAGGGGACGGCCCGCGTCCACGACCACCACGGCTCCGTGCGAGCGCTTGGGCATCAGGCTGAGCGCTTCACCGACCGTCGTGTGCGGCTCGACGGTCAGGGCGGTGTCGTAGGTGGGCGAGGCCGCCTTGACGCGGCGCACGGCGTCTCCCACGACGGGCACCGGGATGTCCTGCGGCAGCACGGCCATGGCACCGCGGCGGGCGAGCGTCTCGGCCATGCGGCGACCCGAGACGGCCGTCATGTTGGCGGCCACGATCGGAAGGGTCGTGCCGGTGCCGTCGGTGGTGGCGAGGTCGACGTCGAAGCGAGACGCCACGTCCGAGCGGGCGGGCACCATGAAGACGTCGTTGTACGTCAGGTCGTGATGGGGCCGTTGACCGTCCAGGAAGCGCACGACGCCCAAGCGTACGTGGGAAGCCGTTGTGCAGGTGGCGGCTTGGTCACCAGCCGTACTGCGGGCGCGCGAGGCGGGTGCGGTAGCAGTCGGTGGTGTACGGCAGGCGCAGCCCGAGCGGGCCGCGGTCGTAGGAGTCGTACAGCTCTCGCACCCGTGCGAGCAGCGGCTCTCGCTCGGCGTCACTCAGCACCGCGACGTAGGAGCGGGAGGCGACCATGTCGACCAGACCGGGGCCGTCCAGGTCCTGCCAGAAGCGGAAACTCGTGTGCTCGGGCGGGGCGAAGTGGGCCGTGGTCGCCAGCATGGCCGTGATGTCGCCGGCGTGCGGCTCGGCCCCGATGACCTCCGACAGCCGGCGCACCCAAGGCACACGCTCGTCGCGGTAGTTCCACACCAGCGACAGCGCCCCTCCGACCCGCAGCACCCGCGCGATCTCGGTGAGGGCGGGCTCGAGGTCGAACCAGTGGAATGCCTGCGCGACGACCACCAGGTCGAAGCTGCCGGCTCGGAAGGGCAGGCTCTCCGCGACACACTGAGCAGCCGGGACGTCGAGGCGCTCGACCAGCCGGCGCAGCATCGGGGCCGACGGGTCGGTGGCGGTGACTTTGTGGCCGCGGCTGACGAGCGCTTGGGTGAGCTTGCCGGTGCCCGCCCCGAGCTCGAGCACCCGCTGCGCGGTGCGTCCGGTGAGCCAGTCGACCGCAGGTGGCGGATAGGTGGGGCGAGCCCGTGCGTAGGCGTCGGCAACAGCCGAGAAGGCTCTGCCTTGCCGACGCAGCTCATCGTCCATCGCGGGGGAGGCTACCAACGAGCGCTCGCCGGTTGACCGGCTCCGCTGGATACGGTCGAGAGCGTGACCGACCCAGACCGCTTCGCCGTGGCCGGAGCGCTGGAGGGGGTTCCGTCGGCGATGGCGGCAGCCCGTGACGCGGTCGATGCGCTGCTGCGCGACCGTGGCCTGCGCCGCAGCAGTCCAGCAGTCACCGGGGAGTCGTTGCTGCGAGGCGCAGTCGCCTCGGCGCGCCTGGCCGGCAGCGCCTCGACGCTGCCGGAAGCGCGCGCCGG
>DASQMN010000337.1:0-7230 GCA_035645475.1 Nocardioidaceae bacterium | reverse complement strand
ACACCGCCGACGGGCCGGCGTGGATCTACGACATCGGGCTGCGCGCCCGTGACACCTCCGCGCACGCCGGCATGGACGGCCCCTCCGACGAGCAGGTCGCTCTGTTCGCAGACACCTTCGTCGCGACCTGGCAGGGGCTGTCCGAGGCAGACCAGTTCAACCGCCTCGTCGTGGCCGCGGGCCTCACGTGGCAGCAGGTGGTCATCCTGCGGACCTACGCCGCGTACCTGCGTCAGCTCGCGGTCCCGTTCAGTCAGCGCTACATCGAAGACACCCTGCTGGCCAACGTCGCCATCACCCGGATGCTGGTGCGGCTGTTCGAGGCGCGCTTCAGCCCGGCGCTCGACGACAGCCCCGCTGTGCCGGCCGACGACCCGGCTCGAACCGACCTCGTCGACCGTCTCGAGCGCGAGATCGCCTCGGCACTGGATGACGTGGCCAGCCTCGACCAGGACCGCATCCTTCGCTCCTACGTCGCCTTGGTGCGGGCCACGGTGCGCACCAGCTACTACCAGCGCGCCGCCGACGGTCGACTGCGCGCCCACGTCGCGATGAAGCTGCTGCCCCGACAGCTCGCAGACCTGGCCGCCGCCCCCCGCCCGGCATACGAGATCTTCGTCTACTCCCCGCGCGTGGAGGGCGTGCACCTGCGGTTCGGTCCCGTTGCCCGCGGAGGGCTGCGATGGTCGGACCGCCGCGAGGACTTCCGCACCGAGGTGCTCGGCCTGGTCAAGGCGCAGATGGTGAAGAACACCGTGATCGTGCCGGTGGGTGCCAAGGGAGGCTTCTACTGCAAGCAGCTGCCGGACCCCAACGACCGCCAGGCCTGGGCGATAGAGGGGAAGGCCTGCTACCGGTTGTTCGTCTCGGCCCTGCTCGACCTCACCGACAACCGGATCGACGGAGCGGTGGTGCGGCCCCGGGACGTCGTCTGCCACGACGGCGACGACTCCTACCTGGTGGTGGCTGCGGACAAGGGCACCGCGACGTTCTCGGACCTCGCCAACGAGGTGGCCGCTGAACACGAGTTCTGGCTGGGGGACGCGTTCGCCTCGGGCGGCTCGGTGGGCTACGACCACAAGGCGATGGGAATTACCGCCCGGGGCGCCTGGGAGTCCGTACGCCGCCACTTCCGTGAGATGGGCGTGGACGTCCAGCAGCAGGACCACACGGTGGTCGGGATCGGCGACATGTCCGGTGACGTCTTCGGCAACGGCATGCTCCTGTCCCCGCACACCCGTCTGGTGGCCGCCTTCGACCACCGACACATCTTCCTGGACCCCGACCCCGACCCGGCTAAGTCGCAGGCAGAGCGGCGACGCCTGTTCGAGCTGCCGGGATCCAGCTGGGCCGACTACGACCCGGCATCGATCAGCGAGGGCGGTGGCGTGTGGTCACGCACTACGAAATCCCTGCCGCTGAGCCCGCAGGCATGCCGCGCACTCGGAATCGACGCTGACAGCGGCACCACCATGAGCCCACCGCAGCTCATCCGGGCGATCCTGCTCGCTCCGGTCGACCTGCTGTGGAACGGCGGCATCGGCACCTACGTCAAGGCGTCGACCGAGAGCGCCGCCGACGTCGGTGACAAGGCCAACGACGCGATCCGGGTGGACGGTGCGCAGCTGCGGGCGCGCTGCGTCGGCGAGGGCGGAAACCTGGGTCTCACCCAGTGCGGGCGCATCGAGTACGCCCGCTCCGGTGGCCGTATCAACACCGACTTCATCGACAACTCCGCTGGTGTCGACACCTCCGACCACGAGGTCAACATCAAGATCCTGCTCGACCGCGTCGTTCGAGAAGGGCAGCTGGACCGGGCCGGGCGCAACGCACTGCTCGAGTCGATGACCGACGAGGTCGCCGACCTCGTGCTGCGCGACAACGACGCCCAGAACCGCGCGCTGGCGAACGCGCTCGCGGTCGCACCGCATCTGCTGCATGTGCACGCGCAGCTGATCAACCGCCTGGAGAACCGCGGCCACCTCGATCGTGCGCTGGAGAACCTGCCCGATGACGAGGAGCTCTCCGAGCTGCGGGCCCGGGGCGAGGGACTCACGGCACCGCAGCTGTCGGTGCTCTTCGCCTACGCCAAGATCGCGGCAGCCGACGAGCTCATCGACACCGACCTGCCGGACGACCCGTTCCTTCGCGGCCTGCTCTACTCCTACTTCCCCACGCCCATGCAGCAAGGCCTGCGCACAGCGATGGACGCCCACCCGTTGCGGCGCGAGGTCGTGGTCACCCAAGCGGTCAACAACCTCGTCAACTCCGCCGGCATGACGTTGCCGCTGCGCCTGTCCGAGGAGATCGGCGTCGGCCTGGCGCAGATCGTCCGTGCCCACGCGGTGGCCAGCGAGATCTTCGGGGCGGCCCAGCTGCGCCGGTCCGTCGACGCGCTGGACAGCGAGGTCGACTCCGAGGTCGTGACCGAGATGCGGCTAGAAGTGCGCACTCTGGTCGAGCGCTCGACCCGCTGGCTCCTCGTTGCGCGGCGGTCCCTCGACGCGGAGGCAGAGGTCGAGCACTTCGATCCGCACGTACAACGGGTGGTGCGCTCGCTGCCCGACGTCCTGGTCGGCCGCGAGCTGGAGGCGCTCACCGCGCGTACCGATGAGCTGGTCGAGCGCGGCGTACCCACGGAGGTCGCCTCCCGGGTGGCGAGCACGCCGATAGCCCAGTTGGCTCTGGGCATCGTGGACACCGCCTCCGCCACGGGTTGCGACGTGCTGGAGGTAGCTCGGGTGCACGCGGTGCTGTCGCAGCGGTTGCAGCTCGACCGGCTCGCCGGCCGTATCGGCGGCCTGCCCCGCGAGGACCGATGGCAGACCATGGCCCGGGCCACGCTTCGCGGTGAGCTGTACGACGTGCACACCCGGCTCACCGCCCAGGTGCTCGCCCTGCCATCTCCGAACGGCGACCCGACTGCCCGAGTGGAGGAGTGGGCCGCCGAGCGCAGCGAGCTCCTGGCCCGGGCCATGGCGACCCTCGACGAGGTGCTCGGCGATGAGACGTCCGACCTGGCGCGCACATCGGTGGGTCTGCGGGTGGTGCAGAGCCTGCTGCTCTGACTCCACCGCCGCTCGGCCGGCCAGATGTACCCCGCGAAGCCCGCGCCGGTGGTTAGCGTGACCGGGTGCTGGGTCCCTGGATGCCTGCGGCCACCGGCCGCCCGCGTGTGGTGACCGTGCTGCTGACTGTTTTCCTGGCGCTGCAGCTGTCGGTCGCCGTGGCACTGCCTGCTGGTGCCGACGAGGCCAGCCCGTGGCTGCGGGCCGCGGCTCGAAGCACCACCGCGACTGCAGCCGGCGCCGGCCCCGATGGTGAGGCGACGTTCCCGATGGGTGCAGCCGCGCTGGCAGGTGCCCGCGCTGGTGGCGGCGACCCGCGAGCGTACGACTTCATCGCCGAGGTCGACGACCGCCCCGTGCACTGGGACAAGTGCCGGCCGATCGGGTACCGGGTCAGCCTGCGCCGTGCACCGACGCGGGGGCTGCGACAGGCGAAGCAGGCGGTGGCCAAGGTGTCAGCGGTCAGCGGTCTGCGATTCGCCTACCGGGGCACGTCCAGGGTGCGGCCACGCCTGTCCGCCGACTACCAGCGCGGCACCCGGCTCGTGATCGGCTGGATGACCGCAGAGGAGTCGCGGCCGCTGGCCGGCGCGGTCGCCGGTTACGGCGGCCCCGCCTACCGCACGGACCGCGGCCACCGAGGGGAGATCGTCAAGGGGTTCGTCCAGCTCGACGCGGCACTCAACCGGCGCCTGGCCGACGGCTTCGGTGCAGGCCCTCGCCGCGGGCTCCGGGGCACCAAGGGACAGCTGCTCATGCACGAGATCTCGCACGCCGTCGGGCTGGACCATGTCGGCGATCGCCGACAGATCCTGTTCCCCGAGCTGACCCGCAAGGAGGCGCGGTTCGGTGCCGGAGACCGCAACGGCCTCGAGCGGGTGGGGGAGCGACGCAGCTGCTTCTGACCGATTCATCTCGAATTCGAGACAAACTCTTGACAACTCCTCGGCCAACCGCAAACGTAAGTGCGATCTATGGCGTTTGCCATCAAGCGGTTCGGGTACATCTGCGCCCATGACCACTTCCAACGTGCGCTCGGGCACCAGCCGCTCGGGTACCAATGCTGACACGCGTCGGGCGAATCCGCTCGGCGCCTACATCGCCACCCTCGGCGCGCTGATCCTGCTGGCCTCTGTCTGGCTTGGCTGGGTCGGCCTGGGCGCAGGCGACTCCGAAACCGACTCCTCCAGCGGCTACGAGGCAGACAGCCTCATCCCGTTCATGGGTCTGCTGGGCCTCGGCTTCGCGCTGGCGCTCCTCTACGCCACCGTGCGCGCCGACCGCCGCCAGCACCGCGGCCTTTCCCTCGCGTCCTTCGCGGTTGGACTGGCCTCGCTGCTCTGGATCGTGTTCTTCATCATCGACCCCATCGAGACGGTCAAGTACGCCGGCTACGACGGCGAGGGCGAGCCCAACGTGACCACCGAGCTCGGCGCCTACATCGGGCTGCTCGGCGCCTTGATCTGGACCGCCGGGTCGTTCCTGCTGGCCAAGGAGCCGGAGGGTGACGTCGAGCACGACACCCACCGCGTGGAGACCCACGCCCGTCCGGTTCAGCACACCCAGCACGCCCAGGTGACCGAGACCCGGCCGGCCAACGTGACCGACCGCGACGTCGTCGACCGCCGTCCGACCGACACCCGCACCGTTGGCGAGACCCGCACCACGGGTTCCACCACGGACGTGCACCACACCGACTACGACGCCGACCGCGTGCGTCGCAACCAGTCGGGCACCATCTGAGAACCGTCCTGACCGCCGCGCCTCGCGCGGCCTGACCCCACGAGCCGGCGGGCACCCTGACCAGGGTGCCTGCCGGTTCTGCATGGTGGACCGTTGCGCGGCCGCCGCGAAGGCGGGCGGCGCTCAGCCGCTGGCGTCGACGAGGTGGTGCAACGGCTCCTCGGGTTCGCGCGTCGGTGCTTCGCCGTTGGGTGTGAAGACGCCGAAGGCATTGCGTCCGTTGTGCTTGACCTCGTACATGGCGGCGTCTGCCTGCCGCACCAGCTCGTCGGTGCCGAGACGGTCGGCCGGTCGGGCGAAGGCGATCCCGACACTCGCGGTGACTGTGACGTTGCGGCCGCGATGCTGCAGGGGCTGTGCGACGGCTGCGGTGATGCGCTCGGCGATCTCGAGGGCCACGCCCTCGTCCGGGACCTGCTCCAGGAGGATCAGGAACTCATCGCCACCCCAGCGCACGACCGTGTCGTGCGGCCGCACCAGTGCCTCGATGCGCAGGGCCACGGTTTTGAGCACGTGGTCGCCGGCTTCGTGGGTGTGCAGGTCGTTGACCGCCTTGAAGCGATCGAGGTCGACGAAGACCACCGCCAGCAGGGGCCTGTTCTCGGCCCGCACCGCGACAGCGTGTTCCAGCCGGTCGACGAACATCGACCGGTTGCCGACCCCGGTGAGCTGGTCGTGGCTGGCGAGGTAGCGGTAGCGCTGCTCGGATGCCTCGGCCCGTGCGCGGAGCGCGGAGTGCTCGATGGCCAGTGCCGCGGAGACAGCGAAAGCCTCCAGCGCGCTACGGGTGGCTGGTCCTGGGAGGCGGCCGTCGTGGGGAAGGTCGACCGACAGGATGCCCAGGCGCGAGCCGTCGGTGGCGATGAGAGGGGCGAAGAGTGCGTCCTCGGGGTGCCATGCGTCGTCGGCGTCGATGGGGGTGACGTCCGGGACCCAGGTGAACTGCCCGACGTTGGCGGCCTCGTTGCGGTGGTCGGCGAACCGGAGCCGGCCCCAGGGCTCGCTCAAGGCCAGCATCTTGTCCCAGACCTCGGAGCCTTCCGTGGTGCCGAGCAGCATGTCGCGGGCCTCGTCGTTACCGGCCACGGACACCGCTTCCATGCTGCCGTCAGGGCGGCTGATGTTGACGGCGGCGACACCGAAGCCGAGGGCCTGCACGATCGTCTCCGCCAACAGGTCGAGCATGGCCACCACGTCGTCCTCGACGGTCGGAAGGCCCAGCGAAGGCGGTTGCACGTCGGGTCGACCGATGTGCTCGTTGTCAGGCATCGACGTACCGCCCTATCGCCTGTTCCGAAAGATGTCCCGACCTGTCCATCGGCGTGACCACGGACAATCTGAGCGGCAGGCACCGACATTCGGCTGCGCACCCACAGCAGCCTGGGAGCGCCTCGCCGGCTGAGCGCGGCACCGCCGGGCGTCCCACCGGCCGAACGTCGGAGCCACCGCCAGGGGACGGGCCCTCCCCTGGCCTGATTCCTGTCACTTTGTCCACATTTGTCGCAACCTCTGGTCATCTCTTGGTGGGGGTGTCACCGTGTGCGCGTGTCCACCCCGACGCCCACACTTGCCGCCCCCAGCCCAGCCGCCGGCTCGGGGTCCTGGCTGCGCGAGCGCGCAGGTTCGCTGGTGACCGAGCTCGCTGACGAGGTGCGTGCGCTGGTCCGCGATTCCGGCGTCGACCCTCAGCACGAGCCCGACACGGTGCGGCGCATGGGCCAGCGGGTCGCCCAGGCGCACGACCGGCGCAGCCTCACTGGAGCCGTCCCGCCAGTCGAGGATCTCGAGGCGTTGGTCGACGAGCTCGTGGCGCGGGTGTCCGGCTTCGGTCCCCTGCAGCGCTACCTCGACGACCCGGAAGTGGAGGAGGTGTGGATCAACGACCCGAGCCGGGTCTTCGTCGCACGGCACGGTCGTCACGAGCTGACGACGACCATCCTGACCGCCGACGAGGTGCGCGAGCTGGTCGAGCGCATGCTCAAGAGCTCAGGGCGCCGGCTCGACATCTCGCAGCCCTTCGTCGACGCGATGCTCCCGGGCGGGCATCGCCTGCACGTCGTGCGCGAGGGCATCTCGCGGGGCTTCGCGGCGGTGAACATCCGCAAGTTCGTCGCCCGGGCACATTCGATGTCAGACCTGGTGACGCTCGGGTCGATGAGTCGGCAGGCCGCCAGCTTCCTGTCTGCGGCCATCGCGGCGGGACTCAACGTGGTGGTGTCCGGAGGCACGCAAGCCGGCAAGACCACCATGCTCAACTGCTTGGCCGGCGCAATACCCGGCGGCGAGCGTGTGATCTCGGCGGAGGAAGTGTTCGAGCTCCCAAATCCTGAGACACTACATACATGCGCGCCTTCGTCTACACCCGACAGAGCCTGGATCGAACAGGGTCGGGCGCAGCAGTCGACCGCCAGCGCGAGGA
>DASQMN010000336.1:0-11403 GCA_035645475.1 Nocardioidaceae bacterium | reverse complement strand
CTGCGGCTCTGATCGCTGCGGCTCTGATCGCTGCGGCTCTGATCGCTGCGGCTCTGATCGCTGCGGCTCTGATCGCTGCGGTTCTCGTCGCTGCGGCTCTGATCGGCGCGCGGCTCGTCGCTACGGCTCGGGCCGCTGCGGCCCTGTTCGGTGTGGTTGCTTCGGCTCTGGTTCCCCGGCTGACCGTTCCCGCGCTGCGACTGACCGTCGCTACGGCCTTCCTGGCGGCTACTGCGCTGCCGGCTACCCTGCCGCGCCCGGGACGAGGAGTCATCTGCGGCGGACGACGGCGACTCGGCCCCGGTCGACGTGCTGGAGGCGTCGCCGTCAGCGAGCGCGCCATTCGCACGCGAGAGGGCGTCGACCTCGGCGGAGTCAGCGGACGTCTGCCCGCCGGATGCCGCGTGGGTCGCCGGTTGACCATCCGCCGCAGGGATGGCGCTGGTCTGCGCGCCTACCGCCGGAGCACTGGTCACAGGAGCGCTGGACCCGTTGCCGCCCTGAGCTGCCTTGATGGCCTCGATCAGAGCACTCTTGCGCATCCGGGCGATGCCTTTGATACCGAGCCCGGCAGCGATCTGCTGCAGCTCAGGGAGCACCATCCCGGTCAGCCCGCTTCCGCTGCTGCGCCGGCGAGTCTTGCCGTTGCTGTTCGGGACAGCCGCAGAGTCGAGCATGTCGGTTTGCGTCACGTGAGGTCCTTCCACGTCGGGCCGCGCAAGCGCTGGACCCGGTCGGTCGTGTCCTCGGCTGCTCCGAGGGCACAAAGGTGAGCGTGTCTGAGGGACGTCACCGGTTTTGGATTTCTCCTGAGCCGTGGCACGGGTCCGAGCTTGTCGGGTGGGACCGGACCATCAGTCCGGAAACACGCCACCCGAGCAGGAACGGAACCTGCGTACCAAGCAGGAGGAGCACGGGTCTCGGTGCGGCCCCGATGAGGGCCGCCCGGAGGACGACGTACTCAGCGAGCCTAACACTCGCTGTGGTGGCAATTGACGTCCTGTTCAATATCGCCCGGACGCCGAGTGTTCCCGTGCAGGGCCGATCTCCGGCTGCGGGGCGTCTGGCAGCGTTCCGGTCTCATGTGCCCGCGAGCACCCGAGCACCGGCCGCGCTGACGCCCACGTCGTACACCTGCCACCCCGGCGGGGCGTACGAGGTGAGCTCGTGGCCGCGCGTGCGGAACGCGAGCACAGACGGTCCGGCGCCGGACACCACCGCTGCGACTCCGGCGGCGCGCAGCTCCTCGACGAGCGCCGCCGACTCCGGCATCACCGGTGCCCGGTAGGACTGGTGCAGCCAGTCGCGGGTCGCGGGCAGCAACAGCTCCGGGCGTCCGGTCAGAGCCGCCACCAGCAGTGCTGCCCGGCCGGCGTTGCGGGCGGCGTCGGCGTGCGGCACCGCGGCAGGCAGCACCCCGCGGGCGACCCGGGTGGACACCTCCTCCGGAGGGACGAACACCATCACCTGCCCGACCACGTCGAGCCGGGTGGCACAAGCGCCCGTCCCCTCCTCCCACGCGATCGTGAGGCCACCCAGCAGCGCGGCCGCGACATTGTCGGGATGACCTTCCAGCCGGGCAGCCAACCGCAGGGCGGCTGGGTCGTCGAGCAGGTGGGCACCCTCGGACACCGAGGCACGGGCCGCGACAACGCCCGCGACGATCGCGGCCGCCGACGAGCCGAGACCGCGACCGTGCGGCACCACGTTGGTGCAGTGCAGCGCCAGTCCAGGCTGCGGGACCCCCATCGCGTCGAAGGCCGCGCGGACGGCTCGTACGACCAGGTGCGTCTCGTCGCGCGGCACGCTGGTGGCTCCGCTGCCCTCGACCTCGACGACCAGCCCCGAGCGGGTCGTCCGCAGCCGTACGCGGTCGCGAAGTGAGAGAGCGAGCCCGAGCGCGTCGAAGCCGGGACCTAGGTTGGCGCTCGTGGCCGGCACCTCGATCACGACCGGGGGGCGATCGGCGGACGCCACGGCTGGGTCAGGCAAGGCCGGCAGCGGCCGCCGCGGCGTCGACGTCGGCGTCGACGACCTCGTCGACCAGCGTGCCGACGCCCGACAACGCCGTCGCGGTGTCCTTCAGACCGTGTCCGGTGACGGTGACGACGATCCGGGTGCCACCCGCCAGCGCCCCGCGCTCGTACGCCTGCACCAGCCCCGCGGCGCCGGCCGCCGAGGCCGGCTCGACGAAGACACCGTCGCGGGAGGCAAGGGAGCGCTGCGCGGAGAGGATCTGCTCGTCGGTGACCGACTCGACCCGCCCGCCGGACTCGTCGCGCGCCGCGACCGCGAGCTTCCACGACGCGGGATTGCCGACGCGGATCGCCGTCGCGACGGTCTCCGGCTCCTGCACCACCTGGCCGGAGACCAGCGGAGCCGCTCCCTCGGCCTGGAAGCCCCACATGTGCGGCACGCCACTGCTCAACCCGGCGTCCCGGTACTCGCCGTAGCCCAGCCAGTACGCCGAGATGTTGCCGGCGTTGCCGACCGGCAGCACGTGCAGGTCCGGAGCGTCGCCCAACGCGTCGACAACCTCGAACGCGGCGGTCTTCTGTCCTTGCAGCCGCACCGGGTTGACCGAGTTCACCAGCGCCACCGGGTACGCCTGTGACAGCTCACGAGCCAGCACCAGACAGTCGTCGAACCCACCGCGCAGCTGGAGCACTGTGGCGCCGTGCAGGACGGCCTGCGCCATCTTGCCGGCGGCGATCTTGCCGTACGGGACGAAGACGACGGGTGTGAGCCCGGCGCGGGCGGCGTAGGCGCTCATCGACGCGGAGGTGTTGCCGGTCGAGGCGCAGACGGTGGCCTTGGCCCCCTCCTGGAGCGCCACCGACATCGCGAGTGTCATGCCTCGGTCCTTGAAGGAGCCGGTGGGATTGTCGCCCTCGACCTTGAGCCACACCTCACAGCCGGTGAGCGCGGTGAGCCACGGTGACTCTACGAGCGGGGTTCCCCCCTCGCGCAACGTCACCACGGGAGTCGAGTCGTCGACAGGCAACCAGTCGCGGTACTCCTGGATCACCCCTCGCCACTGGGACGTACGCACATGGGTCGGGGTCATTCGCCTTCCCCCTCGACCCGCATCACCGAGCTGACATCGCGCACCATGTCCATGCCGCGCAACGCCGTCACGGTGGCCGACAACGCCGCGTCCGGCGCCCGATGGGTGACGACCACCAGCTGGGCATCGTCGCCGCGGCCCTCCTGGCGTACGGCCTGGATGGAGACCCCGTGCTTGCTGAACTCCGTGGCGACCGCGGCGAGCACCCCGGTGCGGTCATCGACGTCGATGGCGATGTGGTACCGGGTGTAGGTCGCGCCCATGGGCAGGACCTCGCAGGAGGCCTGCGTCTGCTCGCGCACTCCGGTGACCCCCGCCAGCCGGTGCCGGGCGACCGTGACCAGGTCGCCGAGGACGGCGCTGGCCGTGGGAGCACCACCGGCCCCAGGTCCGTAGAACATCAGCTGTCCGGCGGCCTCGCTCTCGACGAAGACGGCGTTGTAGGCCTCGTGCACGCTGGCCAGCGGGTGGCTGAGCGGGATCATCGCCGGGTGCACGCGGGCCGACACCGCGGCTCCGTCGTTCGTCTGAACGAGGTCGCACAGCGCCAGCAGCTTGACCACACAGCCCATCTCGGCGGCCGAGGCGACGTCGGCTGCCGTGACGTCGGTGATGCCCTCGCGGTAGACGTCGGCAGCCACCACCCGGGTGTGGAATGCCAGGCTGGCCAGGATGGCGGCCTTGGCAGCGGCGTCGAACCCCTCCACGTCCGCGGTCGGGTCCGCCTCCGCGTAGCCGAGGCGCTGGGCCTCCTCCAGCGCCTCGGAGAAGCCGGCGCCGGTGGTGGTCATCTTGTCCAGCACGAAGTTCGTGGTGCCGTTCACGATGCCGGTCACCCGGCGTACCCGGTCGCCGGCGAGCGACTCCCGCAGAGGCCGCAGGATCGGGATGGCACCGGCCACGGACGCCTCGTAGTACAGGTCGCGGCCGGCCTTCTCGGCGGCGGCGAACAAGGTGCCGCCGTCCTCGGCGAGCAGCGCCTTGTTGGCGGTGACCACCGAGGCGCCGTGCTCGAGCCCGGCCAGGATGAGCGCGCGGGCGGGCTCGAGGCCGCCGATGACCTCGATCACCACGTCGACACCGCTGCCGACGAGGCCGTGCGCGTCGGTGGTGAAGAGCGCAGGGTCAAGGTTCAGGTCGCGCTGCAGTCCGAGCCGGCGTACGGCGATGCCGGCCAGCTCGACCGGCACGCCGATCCGCGCCGCCAGGGCGTCGCCCTCGGTGCTGAGCAGGCGCGCCACCTCGGTGCCGACGCTGCCGCAGCCGAGCAGCGCGATCCGCAGGGCGGCCGGCGAGTGTGAGGTCATGTCGAGCACCGTCTCATCCGACGTCCAGACGCAACAGGTCGTCCTCGGTCTCGCGCCGCAGCAGCAGCCGCGACGTACCGCCGCTGACCGAGACCACCGGCGGCCGCGGGACGTGGTTGTAGTTGCTGGCCATGCTGCGGCAGTACGCACCGGTCGCCGGGACGGCGAGCAGGTCACCGGGACCGACGTCACCAGGGAGGAACTCGTCCTTGACCACGATGTCGCCCGCCTCGCAGTGCTTGCCGACCACGCGCGACAGCACCGGCGCGGCGCGGGAGCGTCGGGACGCCAGCGTGCACGAGTAGTCGGCGTCGTACAGCGCGGTGCGGATGTTGTCGCTCATGCCGCCGTCGACGCTGACGTACCGGCGCACGTGGCCACCGTCCAGCGGCACCTCTTTGGTGGTGCCCACCTCGTACACCGTGCACGTCGCCGGCCCGGCGATGGCCCGGCCCGGCTCGACCGCCAGCCGGGGCACGGCGATGCCCAAGGCACCACACTCCGACTCGACGATGCGGGTCAGCGCCTGCGCCAGGGTCCTGGGCTCTGCGGGGTCGTCCTGGGTGGTGTACGCGATCCCGAACCCGCCGCCGAGGTCGAGCTCGGCCAACGTGACGGCGAGCTCGTGCTCGATCTGGGCGTGCAGGCCGAGCACCCGGCGGGCGGCGACCTCGAAGCCGGAGGCGTCGAAGATCTGCGACCCGATGTGGGAGTGCAGTCCGCGCAGCTCGAGGCGCTCGCAGGCGAGCACGCGACGTACGGCCGCAAGGGCGTCCCCCTCGGCCAGGGAGAACCCGAACTTCTGGTCCTCGTGGGCGGTGGCGATGTACTCATGGGTGTGCGCCTCGACGCCGGCAGTCACCCGCACCAGGACGGCCGCCGTGACCCCGAGGCGTGTCGTCAGCTCGTCCAGCCGGTCGATCTCGGCGTCGGAGTCGATGACGATGCGACCCACCCCCACGCTCAGCGCGCGCTCCAGCTCGGCCACCGACTTGTTGTTCCCGTGCATCCCGATGCGCTCAGGGGGGACCTCCGCGGCCAGTGCCACGGCGAGCTCCCCGCTGGTGCAGACATCTAGCCGCAGCCCCTCCTCGACGACCCAGCGAGCCACTGCGCGGCACAGGAAGGCCTTGCCGGCGTAGTAGACGTCGTAGCCGGCGAAGGCGTCGCGGAAGGCACGCGCCCGCGCCCGCAGGTCGTCCTCGTCGACGACGTACGCCGGGGTGCCATGCTCGGCCGTGAGGTCGCGGAGGGAGACGCCACCGATCTCCAACACCCCGTCGGCGCGCTTGTGAGCGGTGCTCGACCACAGCCGCTCGACCAGCCCGTCTGCCTCCTCGGGAACCTGCAGCCAGGCGGGACCTCGCTGGCCGGCGCGACCGTGGACGGCGCCGGCCTCATGGGCGCGCACCTACATCCGCTCCGGTGCCGTCACGCCGAGCAGGCCGAGACCGTTGCCCAGCACCGTGCGGGTGGCGGCCACCAGCACCAGCCTCGCCCGGTGCAGCGCGCCGGCCTCCTCGTCCCCCTGCGGGAGCACCCGGCAGCTGTCGTAGAACGTGTGGAAGGCGGCAGCGGTGTCCTCGAGGTAGCGCGCGACCCGGTGCGGCTCGCGCAGCTCAGCCGCCGAGGCCACCACCCGGGGGAAGTCGGCGAGAGCCCGCAGCAGGTCACCCTCGCGCTCGTGGGTGAGCAGGGAGGTCTCGGCGGTGTCGGGGTCGACCGTCAGTCCGAGGTCGCCGGCGTTGCGCTGGATCGACGCCAGCCGGGCGTGCGCGTACTGCACGTAGAACACGGGGTTGTCCGAGGTCTTCCGCGCCCACAGGTCGAGGTCGATGTCGATGGTGGCGTCCATCGAGTAGCGGACCAGCGCGTACCGGGCCGCGTCGACACCGACTGCGTCGACGAGGTCGGTGAGCATCAAGGTGGTGCCGGCTCGCTTGCTCATGCGAAGCGGCTGACCGTCGCGTACGAGGTTGACCATCTGGCCGATCAGCAGCTCGAGGTTCTTGCCGGGCACGTCGCCGAAGGCTGCGCACATGGCCATCAGGCGACCCACGTAGCCATGGTGGTCGGCTCCCAGCAGGATCACGCATCGGTCGAAACCGCGCTCACGCTTGTCCAGGTAGTACGCGAGGTCGCCGGAGATGTACGCGGGCTGGCCGTCGGACTTGACGACGACGCGGTCCTTGTCGTCCCCGAAGTCGCTGGTCCGCAGCCACCAGGCGCCCTCGGCCTCGTACATCATGCCGAGCCTCTTCAGCCGCTCGATCGCGCGTAGCGCCGCTCCGGACTCGTGCAGTGAGTTCTCGTGGAAGTACACGTCGAACACGACGCCGAAGTCACGCAGGGTGGTCTGCACCTCGGCGAACATCTGCGCCACGCCCTCGCGGCGCAGCAGCTCCTGAGCCTCCGCCTCGGGAAGGGTGTCGACCTCCGGGTGCTCGAGCAGGACGCGCTGGGCGATGTCGTCGATGTACTGCCCGACATAGCCGTCGGAGGGCACCTCGCGTCCCTTGGCCCGTGCCAGGAGGGAGGCGGCGAACCGGTCGATCTGGGCGCCGTGGTCGTTGAAGTAGTACTCGCGGGTGACCTCAGCTCCGGTGGCGCTCATCAGCCGGGCGAGCGCGTCGCCGACGGCCGCCCATCGGGTGGAGGCCAGCGTCACCGGTCCGGTCGGGTTGGCCGAGACGAACTCGAGGTTGACGCGTTCACCGTGCATGGCGTCGCTCGTGCCGTACGCCACGCCTGCCCGGACGACGTCGGCGGCCAGCGCACCCTGGGACTGCGTGTCCACGGTGATGTTGACGAAGCCCGGGCCGGCAACCGAGACCAGCGCGATCCCGTCGGTGCCGCTCAGCCGCTCGGCGAGCTCACCAGCCAGCTCTCGCGGGTTGCGACCCGCCTTCTTGCCCAGCTGCAGCGCCACGTTGGTGGCGTAGTCACCGTGGTCGCGCACCTTGGGCCGCTCGACCCGCACGGCCGTCGGCACGCCGTCGGACAGTACGAGCGCGCCCTCGTCCACGAGCACGCCGAGTGCGTGCACGATCGAGTCGGAGAGCTGCTCAGGAGTCACCAGGTCAGGGTATCGGCGCAGACGAGTCGCCCAGCACGCGTTTCGCCGCTCGGGCCGCCAGCACCTGCGCCACCGTGTGTGCCAGCGAGTCCGGGTCGAACGGCTTGCCGACGTGGGCGTCCACACCGACCTCCGCGGCGCGGCGCAGATCAGTGGCTTGGACCTGCGTCGTGACCATCACCACCGGCAGGTGCGCGGTGGCCGGATCGGCGCGCAGCGCGGCGACGGTCGCGTAGCCGTCGAGCCGCGGCATCACCACGTCGATGGTCACCACGTCGGGGCGGATGGCACCGATCCGTTCCAGGCAGTCCTGGCCGTCGACGGCCTCGTGGACTTCGTAGCCGTCGAGCTCGAGGTTGACCCGGATCAGCTGACGGATCGAGGCGGTGTCGTCCACGACGAGGACGCGTGGGCGCTGTGACACTCGAGCCTCCTCCGGTCTGCCCGCCTCGGTCACGCCGGCGGCGCCTGCGGAAGGCCGGCGGCACACGTCATTGCGCTAGGCTGCCCGCCGCAGCTGCGAGCCCCCGTAGCTCAGGGGATAGAGCGCCGCCCTCCGGAGGCGGAAGCGTAGGTTCGAATCCTACCGGGGGCGCCGATCGGTTGATTCCTCCCGAACGACTGATACGGCATCGTCCGAACAGTCAGGACACCCGCCCGGCTCTGGGTTCTTCCTCGACGACCTCCCTAGTGTCACCGTGCGAACACATGAGATCACTCTGTGTCACTTCTCGGGAGACATCTATGCAGATGAGACATGCAGTTGCAGCTCTCGCCACCAGCTCATTGGCCGCTACCGGATTGCTCACTCCGGTATCGGGCGCGTCCGCCGCAGGTGTGGAGCGAGCATCTGCCTCCGCCACAGTGGCGACCAGCTTCGGCCTGGGCCACCACGCCTTCGGCACGAAGGTCGACCGCAACGCTGTTCTAGGCTCCGGTCCGACCGCGAACTCGGTGCTCGGCTGCACCAACCTGGCCGGACTGGTCCGGGGCAACTTCGCCGCCGGCGTCAATGCCGGACCGTTGCTGAAGGCGGACGAGGTCCGCAGCCGAGGCACCACATCCAGGGACAACGGCGTCGTGACCGTGACGTCGCTCAACACCATCACCAGTGGCTCGCTCCTGGGTGGCGACGTGCGCTTCCGCGGCCTCTCCTCGGAGTCACGCACCTGGCACGACCGCAGGGGCTTCCACAACCGGGTGAACTTCGACCTGGCCAGACTGGTGGTCAACGACCGGCAGGTCAGACTGACCGGGCGCAAGCAGACGGTCGCGCTACCAGGGGGCACCCTGACGCTCTTCCAGAAGACCACCAAGATCGCTCCCGCCGGAGCCAGCGCTCGCGGCTTGGCGCTCAAGCTCGTGCTCGACGATGGCACCCGTGTGCAGGCAGGTTCCTCCTACTCCCGCATGCTCCCCCGCGTCTTCGGACCGATGAGCGGCTCCACGTGGGCTTCACAGGTCTCCGCTGCCGACAAGCGGCTCCGGTCCGGTCGCACCGCCTACCAGGTGATGCCGTGCCAGGGCACCGACGGGGCCGTACGCGAGAACGCCACCGGTGACGTCGACGTCGACCTGCTCGACACCGACGACGTCGCGACGCACGTCTCGGGCATCCAGCGCCCGACCCTGCAGCGCGGATACACCCAGGCGCAGGTCGCCCGGGCGGAGCTAGCCACCGTGGGCTTGGTCGCTGAAGGCATCGTGTCCAAGGCGAACGTCGAGCGGGACAACGGCAAGCTCACCCGCAACGCCCAGGGGACACACCTCTTGGAGCTGACGGTCAACGGACTGGACATCCGGAACACGCTGGAGCCCGGCGTGGCTGAGAACACCCCGCTGGTCGGCAAGGTCACCTTCAAGAAGGTGACCGACATCCGCAACGGCATCGAGGTCGTCGCACTCGAGGTTGTCCTACCCGACCAGAGCGTCGTCGAGCTGGGGCACTCCACCATGCGGATCGCGCCGAACTGACCGAGCCGCAAGCAGCAGAGCTCTTCCGGGGTGTCCGGTTCCTCGCCGGACACCCCGGAAGCGTCACGCGCGGACGGCCTCGACCCTCGCTCAGCCGGTAGCCGCCACGCCCGCGGGGTGGCAGTCGCGGACTACGCTGATGGCTTACGGGGGACGGTGGCCCTGGCTAACCTTGACGGCGCACCTGTCCTGGCACGTACGCCACCTGGAACGGAAGAGGCGATCGAGGCAGTGGCCGACTCCTCGCACGACGAGTCATTGTCCTTCGGAACCAACCAGTGGTTGGTCGAAGAGATGTACGAGCGCTACTCGAAGGACCCGGCGTCGGTCGACCCGGTATGGGTGGACTACTTCGCCAACGGCGAGCACGACCCGAGCAACGGCGCGGGCAATGGGGCCCCCGCCACCGGAAAGGCATCGGGCAACGGGTCAGCGTCAACCGGCGGCGCGTCCGGCACATCCTCACCGCGGAGCAACGGTAGGGCGGGCGAGGCCGGCGACAAACCCGCCAGCAAGCCGGCGAATCGCAGCACGACCCCGCCCAAGGCAACTGTCGGACCGCCCACCTCTGACGGGAAGGCCAACCCGCGCGCCGACCGTGGCGCGGACACGCCGCGGTCCGCGGTGCGAGCCCCGGACACGTCGGCCAGCAGAGCCTCGACGACGGCGTCGGAGAAGCCCCAGCCGGTGACCGCTGCATCCCGGGCTCTGCCCAAGGACCCCGTACCGCTGCCTGCTCCGACGGCCGACAACGAGCCCGAGACCATCGCGCTCAAGGGGGCCTCCGCACGCACGGTGGCCAACATGGACGCGAGCCTCAGCGTTCCGACCGCGACCAGCGTGCGGTCGATCCCGGTGAAGCTGCTCATCGACAACCGCATCGTCATCAACAACCACCTCGCTCGTGCCCGCGGCGGCAAGGTGTCCTTCACCCATGTGATCGGCTACGCGTTGGTCAAGGCCATCGCCGCCATGCCGGACATGAACGTCGGCTTCGACGACTCCTCGGGCAAGCCGGCGCTGATCCGGCCGGCGCACGTCAACCTGGGCCTGGCCATCGACCTGCCCAAGCCCGACGGCACGCGTCAGCTCGTCGTGCCGTCGATCAAGGCGACAGAGACCATGGACTTCGCCCAGTTCTGGCAGGCCTACGAGGACGTCGTACGAAAGGCCCGCGACGGCAAGCTCGAGGTCTCAGACTTCCAGGGCACGACGGTGACGCTCACCAACCCGGGCACCATCGGCACCAACCACTCGGTGCCGCGGCTCATGAAGGGCCAGGGAGCCATCATCGGTGTCGGCTCGATGGACTACCCGCCGGAGTTCCAGGGCGCCTCGGAGCAGACCATCGCCGAGCTCGCGGTGTCGAAGATGATGACGCTCACCTCGACGTACGACCACCGCGTCATCCAGGGTGCGCAGTCCGGCGAGCTGCTCAAGAGGCTGCACGAGCTGCTGATCGGCGGCGAGGGCTTCTACGACGAGATCTTCGCCGCCCTGCGGGTGCCGTATCTGCCCATCCGCTGGTCACGCGACATCGCGGTCAACCACGACGACGAGATACACAAGCAGGCGCGGGTGCTCGAGCTCATCCACGCCTACCGCGTGCGCGGGCACCTGATGGCCGACATCGACCCGCTGGAGTACCGCCAGCGCAGCCATCCCGACCTCGACATCGAGAACCACGACCTCACCCTGTGGGACCTGGAGCGCGAGTTCGCAACCGGCTCCTTCGGCGGCGGCCGCCGGTTCATGAAGCTGCGCACGATCCTCGGACTGCTGCGCGACACGTACTGCCGCACCGTCGGCATCGAGTACATGCACATCCAGGACCCGGAGCAGCGGCGCTGGATCCAGGAGCGGGTGGAGGTGCCGCACACCAAGCCACCCCGCGAGGAGCAGCTGCGCATCCTGCACAAGCTCAACCAGGCGGAGGCCTTCGAGGCCTTCCTTCAGACCAAGTTCGTCGGCCAGAAGCG
>DASQMN010000335.1:0-9316 GCA_035645475.1 Nocardioidaceae bacterium | reverse complement strand
AGCGACGGCGCGTTGTGCGGAGCGACGCTGGCGCGCAGGACACGGGCGCCGCGCTCGGCCGCCCAAGCCCACATCGCGTGCGCAGCCTCGGTGGCATAGCCGCGCCGTCGAGCCGCCGGCACGATCTGGTAGCCGATCTCCACCATCCCGTCGGCGTCGGGTGGCGCGTGGAAGTTGACATAGCCGACCGCGGCGTTACTGCCGCGCTCGACCACGAGCCGGAGCAACCACGGCGCGTGCTCAGGGTTCTCGCGCAGCTGAGCCGCGCGCAGCCTCAGCACATGCTCGGCGACGTCCAGCACGTCATACGGGTCGGAGTGGCCGAGCTCGCTGAGGGAACGGCCGTCGGCCAGCGCCAGCACGGAGGCGGCGTCCAGTACCTCCAGACGCAGGCGAGGCGTGACCACGGGCGCGGCGTCCGGCGGAACGGCGGTCGGCATCGCGTCATCCTCCACCGCGCGCGCTGACAGGGCATCCGCTTTTCCGCCGTCACCATGCACCACCGGCTGGGATGCTGGGCCGGTGGACGGTGACGTACGCGTCGGCAGTCGCCTCGTGATTCCGGCGCAGGAGCTTCGCTGGAGGTTCTCGCGGGCGTCCGGTCCGGGAGGCCAGGGGGTCAACACCACCGACTCGCGGGTCGAGCTGCGCTGGTCCCCGGCTGCGTCCGCGGTGCTGTCGCCCTCGCAGCGCGAGCGGTTGCTGAGTCACCACGCCGCTCGTCTGGTCAACGGCGACCTGGTGGTCGTCGCCTCGGAGCACCGTGCTCAGCTGCGCAACCGGGACGCGGCACGGACACGACTCGGCGCCCTGGTGGGTGCGGCCTTGCGTACCCAGCGCTCACGTCGAGCCACCTCCCCGACGCTCGGTTCGAAGCGTCGACGGCTGAACGACAAGTCCCAACGGGGCGAACGCAAAGCACTGCGGCGTCGGCCCAGCCCGGGTGAGTGAGGCCCGCCGCTGCGCTGCCGGGGCCCGGAGTGGCGCCCCGGCGCTCCAGCAACTAGACCTAGGCCGACGACGTCGGTCGGCGTTGTTCTGGATGTGCGACCGTACGGTCGCCACAAGACACAGGAGGCAGCGATGACCCAGACCAGCCCCGAGTTCGACGAAGGGGCCGACGCCGGCGCCGACGGTGGCGCCGAAGGCCCCGCCGACGGTGGTGCCGACGGTGCAGCAGGCATCTCCGACGGCGGCGCCGACGGTGGCGCCGAGGGACCCGCAGACGCCGGCGCGGACGGCACCGCGGGAATCGCTGACGGTGGTGCCGACGGATCGGCCGGATGACCGCACCCACTGACAGGGCGCCCGGACTCAGCTCCGGGCGCCCTGCCCTGCGCCGCCTCGTGGCGCACGACCTGAACACGTTCGCGGCCGACGTATGGGGGCAGCGACCGCTGCTGAGCCGGGCAGCCGAACTGCCGGCGGGCTTCGCCGACCTGCTCGACGAGAAGGGCGTCGACGAGCTGATCTCTCGTCGCGGCCTGCGAGCGCCCTTCCTGCGCGTCGCCAAGGAAGGCAAGACCTTCAGCGACCGGTCGTTCACCGCACCCGGTGGCGTGGGTGCCGGGGTCGCCGACCAGGTGAGCGACGACAAGCTGTTGGCCCTCTTCTCCGACGGTGCCACCCTGGTCCTTCAGGGGCTGCACCGGTTGTGGCCGCCGCTCCAGGACTTCTCACAGGCGCTGGCCGCCGACCTCGGGCATCCCGTGCAGGTCAATGCCTATGTGACCCCACCGCAGAACCGGGGCTTCGACACCCACTACGACGTGCATGACGTCTTCGTGCTGCAGATCGCAGGGACGAAGCGCTGGCGGCTGCATCGTCCGGTGCATCCGCTGCCCCTGCGACACCAGCCCTGGACCGACCACCGCGGGGCGGTCGAGGCCGAGGCGGACACCGAACCGCTGATGAACGTCGCGCTCGAGCCGGGTGACTGCCTGTATCTGCCCCGCGGCCAGCTGCACGCCGCCACGGCGCTCGGTGGGATCAGCGCCCACGTCACCATCGGGGTGCACCCCTGGACGCGCTACTCGTTGGCAGAGCAGCTGGTCGCAGAGGCCATGGCACGCCTCTGTGAGGAGGAGTCCATCCGAGGCGCCCTGGGTGTCGGAGCGGTGGTCGACGACCAGCAAAGCGCCCCTGACCTGGACCTGGTGCGAGCCCGCCTGCTGGCAGCCGTGTCCGAGGTACGAGCTGAGGACGTCGCGGCACGTCTAGGTCGGCACGCTCGCGATGCTCAGCGGGCAGCGCCTCTCGGGCCGCTGGCCCAGCACCGGGTGGCGAGCAGCCTGCACAGCACCGACATGCTCGCTCTACGGCCCCATCTCGCGGCCACGCTGGTGCACGGGACCGACGGGCAGGCCACGCTGCGCACCCGCGCCGGCGACATCGACCTCTCACCGGACGAGCTCACCGCCGTACGGCCACTGCTCGGCGGGGACGCGTGCGCCGCGGGCGAGGTCGGCCTCGATCTTGCCCGGCGCCTCATGCTCGCGGCAATTTTGGTCGTCGACGGCCGATGAGCATGCTCTCGTGACCCTGCCTGACGAATCCCGTCTCGCCGCGTCCGGTCGCCCGCCCCTGTGCTCCGTCGCAGCACGGGAGCGTGCGGACCCCCTCACCGCAACTGCAGTGAACGCGCGACGATGGCTGCTCATCGAGCATCCGGGCCCGTGGGCCTTCGATGCCTTCGCCGGCTCCGGAATCGATGCGGAGGTTCGACGCCGCCTCACCGCGGGGGTCCGCGCCAGTGGCACGCGACTGCTGCTCATCCGCCGTCCTGGCCGGATCCACCGAACCTGGCCGCGTTCCTGGGCCGTCGTATCCGCCGCAGCCGGTGTTGCTGCCCGCTGGGGCCATTGGCATCGCGACGACGATCTGATCGACGTCGTCGAACACCTGTCCGACGCCCCGGCGGAGCTGGCGACAGGCGAGTCGGCTGCTTCATCCGGGGCTCGACAGGCGGATCCGCTGATCCTGGTATGCACCCATGGACGACACGACACCTGTTGCGCCGTGCGGGGGCGGCCGGTTGCTGCTGCGCTGGCCGAGGCATGGCCTGCACAGACCTGGGAGTGCTCGCACGTGGGTGGCGACCGCTTCGCCGCCAACGTGGTGGTGCTACCTGACGGGGCGTACTACGGCGACGTCGAGCCGGCGGAGGCCGTCGACGTGGTCGCTGGACACCTCGACGGCGCGATGTCGGCTCGTCACCTGCGCGGCCTGAGCACCCAGCCACCGGTGGTGCAGGCCGCGTTCGGCGAGGCGCTCGCCCGCTTCGGACCGGCCGGCCCCCGGAATGCGACCTGCACGGGGCTCACCCGACTCGCAGACGACAAGTGGCGGGTCGACCTGACCTGCTCTCCCCCGCTGCCGAGCACCATCAGCGCCACTGTGAGCCGGTCGCGCCGCACCCCCGCGTTGCTCACCTGTCGGGCTCAGTCACCGGCTTTCGCGTGGGAGTGGAGCGTCACCGACATGTCGACGGCGTGACGGCGGACTGGCTGAGGGGAAAGCGACGCTCAGTCAGTCGCCTCGCTGAGTCGGCGTCGGAAACCGTCTGACACCTCCGGGTCGCCGGTCAGCGCCAGGGCCTCCGTCCCGCCTCGGCCCCACAACCACAAGTAGAGAGCACTGGGGTCGCCGGTGATCTCGACCGCGGCGTCGCCGTCGGCCGAGCGGTCCACGGTGACCGCGTCGGCGTCCAGCGCGACCGTCCACGAGCGGCCGGAGCAGGTCACGCGGACCACGGCATCAACCGGGGCCTGCGTGCCGACGTCGGCCCACTCGTCGCCGGCCAGCATCATGACCAGCAGCTCGTCGATGCCATCGCGGGCGAGATCCGGCTCGACCGGGGTGGCCACGTCGTGACCTAGCTCGGCGTCGACGCGGTGCACCGCCGTCTCCAACGCCATCCGACGCATCCAGAATCCGACCGTCTGGTCGGGTGGCCACCAGGTGTGGCTGGGGTGGTCCGGGTCGTGCGACTCGAAGAGACCGAGGAGGTCAGCCAGACCCGCGTCGAAAGCGGCGACCGGCTCTCGCCCCTGCCACTCCGGCGGCGGCCACGGGTCAGGTGGATGCCCGAGCCGGGTGCAGGCGACCTTGTGCGAGTACACCTCAGCGGTATGCGCGACGACGTCCGACACCGTCCACCCCGGGCAGCTCGGTACAGGCGCAGCGAGGCCCATCGCGGCGACCTCGCGCAGTCGCGCCGCGTCGGCGCGCAGCAGCATCTGGTAGGTCTCGAAGGGGAGCCACCCGGAGCGGTCCCTCGGGCGCTCCCAGGGACGGCGGCCAGTCGTGGTGTCTGTCATGTCACCTACCCTGGCAGGCAGCTCCGACCGAACCGAAGCGCTTTCCTCTGAACGAAGTCACGCTGAGATGTCGACACTCTCCGATGATGTCGCTGACCCGGAGTTGGCGGCTGGCCTGCTCCTGGCTCGGCATGGACAGGCCTACTACGCCCGCCGGCTCGACGACCTGGCTGACGACGAGCTCGACGCGGAGTCGTTGTTGCCGGGGTGGTCGCGCCGCACCCTCGCGGCGCATGTGGGCCTCAATGCCCGAGCCCTCTGCAACCTCACCACGTGGGCTCGCACGGGAGTCGAGACCCCCATGTACTCCTCGACCGAGCAGCGGGAGCGCGACATCGAGGTCACTTCCGCCCGGCCGGTGGCGGACATCAGGGATCTGAACCGCCGAGCAGCCAACGACCTCGATCAGCAATGGCGCGATCTGCCCCGCTCGGCCTGGCGACAGCAGGTGAGAACGGCGCAAGGAAGGCTCGTGCCGGCGTCCGAAACCGTTTGGATGCGTACGCGCGAGGTCTGGCTGCATGCCGTGGATCTGCGTAACGGCGGCCAGATCGAACACTTCCCTCCCGAGCTGCACGACTCGCTGATCGACGACCTGCTACGCATGTGGCGACGCCGAGCCGGCGACGCCGGCGACAACCTGGAGCTGCGTGCGACCGACCGGTCACGGACGTGGCGACTGGTCCAGGACCGACCGGCCGCGTACACGGTCGTCGGTACGGCTGCGCAGCTGGTGGCCTGGGGCACCGGCCGGGATCGCCATGCTGCGCGGGCGGCTGACGGGCGGCCGGCTCCGGTCGCGCCGACGTGGCTGTGAGCCTTCGGCCGCTACGTCGCCGCGGGAACCGACACGAGGTCCTCGGGCAGCGGGTCACCGGCGACATGGGCCCGCACCGTTGCGGCGAAGAGCTCCGGCTTCTGGCCGTTCCAGGCGTGCCCGACACCTGGCGCGACCCGCGCGACACCGTACGGGAACACCGCGGCGATCCGCGCCAAGGACTCCAGGATGAGCGTGTGCTCGTCTCCCCCAGCCAGGGCCAGCACGCGGCTTGTCGACCGGTTGGCGATGGAGGGTAGGGAGTAGTCCATCAGCTCGCCACCCACCGCCGAGAACGTGCCCGGGGCCATCGAGCGAGCCGCGGTCGCGTAACCCTCGAAGTCCTCCGGGGGCACGCCGAGAGCGCGAGCGTTCGCGCGAAGCATCACGCCAGTGCTCAGGAAAGGCGATATCGCGCGACCGGCAGCGCGCATCAGTCGTGGACGCGGGAAGGGCATGACGTTGACGCCGCTCGCCAGGGCGCTGGCGACCATGTCCGAGTGCTCCGCAGCCAGGTCGAGGGCGACGTAGCCGCCGAGGGAGAGTCCGACGAGGTGGACGCGATCACCCCCCGCCACCTGGCCGACGACCTCGGCGACGCGGAAGGCCGTATCTGCCATGGACGTCCACGGCGTCTGCGCGCTCGCACCGTGTCCCGGCAGGTCGACGCTCACCACGTGCAGCTCGCCAGCCAGGTCAGCGACTAGGCGCCGCCACATCCAGCTCGTGGTGCCGACGCCATGCAGCAGCACCAGTGTCGGGGCGTCCGGCTTGCCGTCGCTGGCGTAGCTCAGCAGCTTCGTGAGCCCTGGGGAGATGTCCATGGTGTCCCTTCTTGCAGCACGCACGGACCGCTCCGTCTTGGCGACGCGAGCCTACGGGCCTGGTCCCGGTCACTGGCGCGGACGAGCCAGCTGCGGCGTCCAGGCGCACGTGAGTGACCGACGGAGCCCTGCGGCGCTCAGCTGGCGCGACGGTATGGCCGGGACATGGCCACGTGGCCGCGGTCATCGAGCATCTCGACCGTGCTGGCTTGGACGTTGAAGCTCCCTTGCCAGGTGAACAGCGCGACGCCGTCGCTCACGGTGTCGGCCATGGCGCGGCCGAGCGGATCGGTGATCCGCACGACGTGCGCGTCATCTCGAGCCAGCCACAACCCGAGCGAGACGCCGATCCCTTGCGATGACCAGAAGCCGGCCGGCGCCCGCACCGGAGTCGTCGGGACGGGCTCGCCATGCCTGCTGCAGCCGCATGCCGATACAAGGCAGCGTCTACGTCTGCTCCTCGTCGACGTTTTGCGCCAGCTCGTGGGCCTTGCTCGGGATCTGGGTCGCGAGCTTGCCACCGCTGACGTCGATGAGCGTGCCGGTGATGTAGCTCGCCGCGTCGCTGGCCAGGAAGCACACCAAAGATGCGATGTCATCCGCCTCGCCCCAGCGGCGCAGCGAGAGGGTGTCGAGCAGCCGCGCCTGCGCCGTCGCGTCCAGGTCGGCGAACTTGTTCATCGACGTCGGGATCATGCCCGGCGCGTAGGCGTTCACCGTGATGCCCCACGGGCCGAGCTCGCTGGCAAGGACCCTCGTCAGCTGCACGACTGCTGCCTTGGAGGCGGAGTAGGCGGCGGTGGCGACACTGGGGATGATCGCGGCGAAGGACGCGGCGTTGATGATCCTTCCGCCGCCCTGCCGCTTGAGAGTCGGGATCACGGCCTGGCACATCAGGAAAGTCCCGGTGACGTTCACCTCCAAACAACGCCGCCAGAGCGCTGGATCCAGTTCCTCGACCAGCCCCTCGGTGTTGATGCCGGCGTTGTTGACGAGCACGTCCACGCGCCCTTGTCGATGGACCACCTTGTCGATCGCGGCGCGCACCGAGGCCTCGTCGGTCACGTCACACTGGAGGTGGCTGACGTCGTCTTGGTTGCTCTCGGGCGGAAATTCGACGTCCAGAGCGGTGACCCTGCATCCCTCCGACCGAAGCCTCTCGACAAGGGTGTGACCGATGCCGCGCCCGCCGCCGGAGACGACGACGACCTTGTCTGACAGGTCCAGCTGCATCCTGTGGCCTCCACTTCGTCGGTGGCTGTCATGCTCGTCTTCGCCGGGGGAGTTCGCCACCGGTGTGCTTGCGGAGAGGATGCCCGAATGGGCGCAGCGAACGGGCCCGCGGATGGCGAAAGTGGGAGGGTCGTCTGGGTCACCGGTGCGGGCAGTGGCATGGGGCGCGCCGCTGCGGTCCACGCCGCCGCTCGCGGCTGGCGCGTCGCGATCACTGGCCGGCGGCGCGAGGCGCTCGAGGACGCCGCCAGGCAGGTCGCGCACGCCGGCGGTGAGGCACTCGTCATCGCTGGTGACGTCCGTGCCCCCGACCTGGTCGACCAGGCGGTGGGGTCTATCGAGCAGCGGTGGGGGCGCCTGGACGCCCTCGTCCTCGCCGCCGGTCTCAACACGCCTCACCGGACCTGGCGGGAGCAGCGATTCGAGGAGTTCCGGGCGGTCGTGGACACCAATCTCGTCGCAGTCGCGCAGATGATCGACGTTGCCCTGCCGGCACTGCGTCGCGACGGCGGCGTGGTCGTCGTCGTCTCGTCGTACGCCGCCTGGCGGTTCTCGCCGGGGGCGGGGGTCGCCTACAGCGCGAGCAAAGCCGCGCTCGCCTCGCTGTGTCAGACCCTGAACGCTGAAGAGGCCGACCACGGCGTACGGGCCACCCACCTGTGCCCCGGGGACGTGAACACCGACTTCCTCTTGCATCGTCCGAACGTGCCGGACGCGGACGCACGCAACGTCATGCTCAGCACACAGGACGTCGCTCGGGCCGTGCAGTTCGTCCTCGACGCGCCACCGCACGTTCGGATCGACGAGCTGGTGATCAGCCCGGTCGCTCAGCGGTGAGCCGCCGCCTCCTTCGGTTGTCGGGCGGTCAACACGCACGGACTTCGCCGCAGCGTTCCTGTTGCGGGACAACCGAGCTCTTCGCTGGTGGACAGGCTGCCGCTGAAGGGCGCCGGGGCCGATCGGAAGCCCATGAGCAGGCAATCACCACGAGAGATCGAGTTGGCTGCGAGCGATGTCAGCACGTGCGCCCACCGCACCGACGAGCGGGCGATCGGCATGGCTCGGAACCGCTCGGAGATGCCGCCTTGCATGTCGAGGAACAGCCGTAAGTTGCCCTCCGACATTCCCTGCGAGACGTCCAGCCAGCGACGTCATCCAACCATGCAGACTCGGGCAGTTCGGTGAGCGTCAGGCAGGAGGATCGGCTACCGGGGGGCGGATCTCGACGCTGGCCACAACCGATGACTCCTGGGCAGCTACGGAGTCGTAGTGCCAGCAGCCGCGACCAGCGGCGCCAACCGTTCGGAGCCGGTATGAGTGGTGGATCGACAGCGGGAAGAAGAACCATGAACCATGTGACGTCGAAGGACGGAACTGCGATCGCCTACACCCGCGGCGGCGACGGGCCGGTGGTGGTGCTGGTCGGCGGAGGCCTCGACGACGGGTCGGAGAACGCGAGGCTCATCCCGACGTTGGCCGACTCGTTCACTGTGGCCAGTTACGCGCGTCGCGGCCGCGGTGACAGCGGTGACACCCCGCCGTACTCACTGGAACGCGAAATCGAGGACCTTGCCGCGGTGGTCGACGAGCTGGGGGGGCATGCGCACGCCTTCGGGGCCTCCTCAGGTGGAGCACTCCTTCTGGAGGCCGCCGCCGCTGGTCTGTCGCTCGACCGGATTGCCGTCTGGGAGGTGCCTTACGCCGTGGGCGGGGAAGCCGTCGCCGGATGGCAGCAGTATTCCGCTGCCCTGCTCGAGGCTCTCGCCCGAGACGACCGAGACCGGGCCCTCGAGCTCTTCATGCGGCTGGCCGGATCCCCCGAGGAGATGGTGGAGCAGGTCAAGGAGTCGGAGCACTGGCCGATCATGCGCGAGCTCGCACCCACCCTCGCCCACGACGCAGCGTGCCTCGGCGACGGCCCGCCACCGGCGGATCGGCTCGGCAAGGTCTCTCAGCCCACGTTGGTGATCACCGGGCCGGGTGGCGAGGAGGCTATGCAGGAGATGGCGGTCGACTTCATGGGCAACTCCGCAGACGCGATCGTGGCCGCAATGCCCGCTGCCGAACGGCGTCGACTCACCGAGGGCGGCCACATGGTCGACCCCGCGGTCCTCGGCCCTGTG
>DASQMN010000334.1:0-8666 GCA_035645475.1 Nocardioidaceae bacterium | reverse complement strand
GACCGGCGATGCGCTCGGGGCGGTTGTGCAGCAGCGGGGGCAGCGGATGGACCGCCACCGGCCAGCCTCGGCGGGCGACGACCTCGCTGACCGGTTGCGCCAGAGCGCCGCAGGCGATGACCGCGATCGTGGCCACCTGAGCCGGCTGAGCCGGCTCAGCCGGGGAAGGCAAGCTGGTCGACGAAGCGGTCGTTGAAGTCAGTACGGTCGGAGAGCTCGACATAGCGCACCTCCCTCAACAGGGTGTCGGCACCGGCGCGCTCCGGGACGCTCAGCAGCGTCATCTTGGCGCCCTCACCGGCCACGTTCCCAGCGCTGACGATGCGCAGCACCGGCAGCTTGGGTACCAGACCGATGCGGACGGCGTTACCGGGCGAGAGGTAGGAGCCGAAGGAACCGGCGAGCAGCACCTGCTGGACGTCGGCCTCGGAGACCCCGAGCTCGGCGCACAGCAGCGACCAACCCGTGGCGATCGCTGCCTTGGCGAACTGCAGCTCGCGGATGTCGCGCTGGGAGACGTACACCGAGTGCTCGACGTCCCCCTCCTCCCCCTGCCACACCAGGACGAAGATCCGCTCGTCACCGACCTTGGTGAGCCGGTCGGCCAGGCCGGGATGAGTTGAGGCCGCGGTCTCGTCAGGGACGAACCGGCCGCTGACTTCCAGCAGACCGATCCGGACCAGCTCTGCGACGGCGTCCACGAGACCGGAGCCGCACAGGCCGACCGGCGGTGCCTCGCTCTCGTCCCCGGCTGAGATCACTCCGACGGTGACGTCGTCGGCCCCGATGCGGACGACCTCGATCGCCCCCGCTGCGGCGCGCATGCCGCAGCGAATGGCACCGCCCTCGAAAGCCGGCCCCGCTGGCGCGGCCGTGGCCAGGATGGTCTCACCGTCGGCCAGCACGATCTCGCAGTTGGTGCCGACGTCGATGAACAGCCGCAGCCGCTTGTCGCGGTCCATCCCGGACGCCAGCATCCCGGCGACGATGTCGCCGCCGACGTAGGCGCCGAGGGCCGGGAAGACCTGCGCGGGCGCCGCTGGGTGCACGTGGATGCCCATCTCGGCGGCGCTGAGCCCGGGGAACGAGCCGGCGGTCATGACGAACGGCGCGACGCCGAGCGCCTCCGGGTCGATGCCCAGCAGCAGGGCCGTCATCGTGGCGTTGCCGGCCACGGCGATCTCGTACACGCTCGTGCGCTCGATGCCGGCGTCGGCGCAGACCTCTCCGACCAGACCGTCGAGGGTGTCGCGGGCCAGGCCCTGCAGGCGCTCGAGCGCGCTCGGATCGAGCATCGTCGCGGAGATGCGGCTGATGACGTCGGCGCCGAAGGGCTGCTGGGCGTTGAGCATGGACGCCACGGCGGCTGGAGTGCCGGTGCTCAGGTCGAGCAGCGTCGCGACGACCGTGGTGGTGCCGAGGTCGAAGGCGACCGCGTGCCGGGCTGTGGTGGTGTCGCCGGGCTCGACATCGATCAGGACGTCGTCGACGACGACGGCAGTCACCGCGTAGTCAGCTTCGCGCAGCACACGCGGCAGCCGGCGCAGGGCGTGCAGGGTCGGGCGCACCTCGAGGTCGTCGATGGCGTCGGTGACGCGCACCAAGTCCGAACGCTGGTCGGTGAGCGACGGCTCCTCGAGGCGCACGAACCGCTTCTGCACCGCAGGGCGCAGGATTACCTGTCGGCCGACACCCACCGTGGCGGCCTTGGGTCGGGTCTGCATGGGCGGCACGTCGATGCTGAGGTCACTGACCGCGGCGACCCGGCAGGCAAGTCGCCAGCCCGCCTGCAGCTGGTCCGGGCTGAAGGCGCGGGCGTCCAGCCGGCTGGCCGGCACCGAGCCGGCGGTCACCTGCACCTTGCACTTCTTGCACGTTCCGTGCCCACCGCAGGTGGAGTCGATGGCGATGCCGTTCCAGCTGGCGGCGTCGAAGACCGTCACACCGGGCGGCACTGCGTACGACTTGTCAGCCGGCGTGAAGTGCAGTCGGACGCGGCCGGTGCCGTCGTGGTCGGCCGGGGTTGCGTTGACCTGCGGCTGGGACGGCTCGCGCAGGCCCTCGCGAGCCATGGCGTCGAGATCGAAGCTCGCCGGGTCGTAGTCCGACGGAGGCGGGTCGCCTGATGCCGTGCCGGTGTCCGGAGTCAGTGGGCTCACCCCACCGGGGCGGGGACACGCTCCGCGGCCAGCTTGGCGCGGTGGGCAGAGATCCAGGCACCGCCCCACTCGTCGTGGCCGAGCAGCAGGTCGGCGGCTCGCACCGACTCCATGATCTGGGGGCTGCGGGCGTCCATGATCGCGCTGGTGAGTCCGGCCACCATGGCCATCGGCAGGAACGCTGCGCCGAGCGTGTGTCTGCCCGGCATGCCGAAGGAGACGTTGGACGCGCCGAGCGTCATGTTGAGCCCGAACTCCGCACGCACCCGGCTGATCGTGTCCAACGTGGTGGCGACGACCGAGGTGTCGGCCCCGATCGGCATGGCCAGTGGGTCGATCACGATGTCCTCGATGGCGATCCCGTACTCCTGCGTAGCCACCCGGACGATCTTGCGGGTCAGCTCGAGGCGCTTGTCGGCCTCCATCGGGATCTCGTCCTCGTCGTTGGGCAGGGCGATGATGGCGGCGTCGTGCCGCTTCACCAGCGGAAGGATCGCAGCCAGCCGATCGTCCTCGGCGGTCACCGAGTTGACCAGTGCCCGCCCCTGGTACGTCTCGAGGCCGACCTCGAGCGCCTCGATGACCGACGAGTCGATGCAGATCGGCAGGTCGGTCAGTGACTGGACGAGCAGGATCGCCTTGCGCAGCAGCTCCGGCTCGTCGGTCAGCGGCACGCCCATGTTGATGTCGAGCACGTTGGCGCCACCGGCGACCTGGGCGGCGACGTCGGTCTCGACGGCGGAGAGGTCACCAGCCCGCAGCTGCTCCTGGAACTTCTTGCGTCCCGTCGGGTTGATGCGTTCGCCGATGACGGTGAACGGCAGGTCGTGGCCGATGACGACCTCTTTGGTGGCGGAGCGCAGGACGGTGCGGTGCAGCGGCATCAGTCGGTTCCTCGGGTCGGGCTCGGGATGAGGCTGGGGTCAGGCTGGGGTCAGGCGGTGACGGTGGCGCGGCGTTCGGCGATCAGCGCCTTGGCCTTCTTGACGCAGGACGACGCGTCGGCGGCGTAGCCGTCGGCGCCGACGGCGGTGGCGTACTCCTGGGTGACCGGCGCCCCGCCCACCATGACGATCACCGAGTCGCGGATGCCGGCCTTCTGCAAGGCGTTGATGTTGGCCTTGAACATCGGCATCGTCGTGGTCAGGAAGGCGGAGAAGCCAACGATGTCGGGCTCGTGCTCGTTGATCGCCTCGACGAACTTCTCCGGGGCGACCTGCACGCCGAGGTCGATCACCTCGAAACCGGCCCCTTCGAGCATGATGTTGACCAGGTTCTTGCCGATGTCGTGCACGTCGCCCTTGACGGTGCCCATCACGAACTTGCCGACCGTCTGAGCGCCGGTCTCGGCGAGCAGGGGCCGCAGCACCTCCATGGCGCCGCTCATGGCCCGCCCGGCGATCAGCATCTCGGGGACGAAGAAGTCGCCGCGCTCGAAGCGGGCACCCACCTCCTCCAAGGAGGGGATGAGCGCGTCGAACAGCATCGTCTCCGGCCCCATGCCGAGCTCGAGCCCGCGGTTGGTGAGCGACAGCACCTCCGGTGCGTTGCCGACCAGCGTCTGGTCGTAGAGGCCTTGCAGAATCTCGTCCGGTGTCATGAGCTGCCTTTCGGTGTGCGGCGGCGGAGCATGCCAGACATCGCGGCGGCTTGCTCCACCAGCAGCTGGCCGACGTGGTCCAGCTGGTCTGACATACGTGCAGTGGGTCCGGAGACACCGACGGCGGCCGTCACGGCGCCGTCGCGCCCGTGGACCGGGGCCGCGACGGCGTCGAGACCGACCTCGAGCTCTTCGCAGGTGACCGCGTACCCGCAGCGGCGGACGCGGTCGAGCTGAGCCTCGAGCTCCGCGAGCGTCGCGACCGACCGCTCGGTGGGCTGGGGAAGTCTCAGGTCGGGACCTCGGGTGGCGGGAGGCTCCAGGCACCCCCAGGCGAGCAGGACCTTGCCGGTGGCTGAGCAGTGCGGGGGCACCTCGACGCCGACCCAGTCGCGGGTCGAGAGCAGGAAGGAGCTGTCGACCTGAGCGATCTGCACGACCTGGTCGCCGCGGGGAATGGCGAGCGTGACGGTCTCGCCCACCTTGTCGCCGATGCGTTCCAGGAAGGGCGTCACCAGCCGTACGACTTCGGCCCACGGATCGTGCCGTGCGGCGTACAGGGCGAAGAGCGGACCGGACACGAAGCCGCCGGAGTGGTCCCGCTCGAGCAGCTGGTGCCGCTCCAGCGCAGCCAGCAGCCGTGATGTGGTCGACTTGGCGAGCCGGCTCGTCTCGGCGAGCTCGCTGAAGCTGATGGGCTCGTCGGCGTGCACCACCAGCGACAGCAACGCTGCCGCGCGGTCGATGGACTGCGTGCCGGTGGGGCTCAACGGGGCTCCGGGGAAGACTTGGAAGGTAATATATGCGGTTCCATCAGCTGGAACCGCCGTTCCATACTATGAGGCTAAGATGCGTGGCCTGCAAACGTCAAGGAGGCGCAGATGTTCGTCAACAAGATGCCCCGGTACGAGATCCTGTCGGCCGACGCGATGGCCAAGCTGGACGCGGGCTGGCGGCGGATAGTCACCGAGATCGGTGTCGAGTTCATGTCCGACCGAGCACTCGACCTGTTCCGCGCGGCCGGGCAGAAGGTCACGGACAACACGGTCTTCCTCGACCCGGACTTCGTGCTCGCCCAGGCCGCGAAGGCGCCCCGGGAGTTCGACATCACCGCTCGCAATCCCGCGCAGTCGGTGCACATCGGTGGCGACTCGATGGCCTTCGGAGCGGTCTACGGTCCGCCGTTCGTACGCCAGGGTGAGGTGCGCCGCGACGGCACGATGGACGACTACCGCAACTTCGCCCGGCTGGCGCAGTCCTTCGACGTGCTCGACTCGGCCGGCGGGGTGGTGTGTGAGCCCAACGACGCGCCGCTGGACTCGCGCCACCTGGACATGACCTACGCGTTGCTGACCCTGACCGACAAGATCTTCATGGGCAACGTCGTCAGCGGCCCCAACGCCCGTGACGTGCTCGCGATGTGTGACATCGCGTTCGGCGGTCGCGAGAAGATCGAGCAGTCGCCGGTCACGATCTCCCTGATCAACTGCAACTCGCCGCTGCGCTGGGACGACCGCATGCTGGACGCGCTGTTCGAGTACGTGGAGTCCGCCCAGCCGGTCGTGCTCACGCCGTTCCTGCTGATGGGGGCCATGTCACCGGTGACGATCCCGGCCGCCCTGGTGCAGCAGATCGCCGAGGCGCTGAGCGGCATCGCGCTGGCTCAGCTGATCCGTCCGGGGGCTCCGGTGGTCTTCGGGTCCTTCCTGTCCAACATCGACATGCAGTCCGGCTCGCCCACCTTCGGTACGCCCGAGTCGGGCATCGGTCTGCTGTGCACCGGTCAGATCGCCCGGTACTTCGGACTCCCGTTCCGTTCCGGCGGTGGGCTCACGTCCAGCCAGGTGCCCGACGCACAGGCCGGCTACGAGGCGCTGATGACGCTGATGCCCACCTTCCTCGCGGGCGCGAACTGGGTGATGCACTCCGCCGGCTGGCTGGAAGGAGGCCTGGTCGCCGGCTACGAGAAGTTCGTGGTCGACGTGGAGCTGGTGCAGATGCTGCAGGCGGAGTTCACCCCGCTGGAGATCGACGAGGACTCACTGGCGTTCGGTGCCCACCTCGAGGTGGGCCACGGCGGTCACTTCCTGGGCGCGATGCACACGATGGAGCGCTTCCGCACCTGCTTCTACCGCCCTCTGCTCTCCAGCTCGGACAACTACGAGCGGTGGGTGCGCAACGGCGCGCTCGACACGGCCGCCCGCGCGGAGCGGATCTGGCAGCAACGGCTCGAGTCCTACGAGCAGCCTGCGCTGGACGAGGCGGTGCGAGCCGAGCTGGAGGAGTACGTGACGCGGCGCCGCACCGAGCTGGGCGACTGACCAGCCACCGACCGGCATGGCTCGTCTGTCGCTCATAGTCGGGGCTTACGCCCGCCGGCGGATGTCGCCGGTGACGGAGCGAGTGGAAGATGAGGCATTGTCCCGACGTGGGCAGGGGCGCCTTACGAGCAATCTCGAGGTCAGGAGCAACTGACTGAGGAGATTGCCATGACGAACAGCACAGCAATGCTGCAGCTGGCCCACCTGCACATCGACGAGCAGATCCGGTCCGCCGAGCGCTTTCGCCTGGCCCGCCAGGCGCAGGCAGCCGAGCGGCGCACGGTCCCACCCGCGTCCGGGCGCCGCCGTGGCGTGCTGTCGCCGTGGGTCGTGCCCGCGTCGACAGCTGTCAGTCGTCCGCGATAGAAGGTGGTCGTGCCGCCGACGTCTCATCCACGCGGGCCCTTCGTTGGCCGCGACCCCGAGCTGAAAGCGCTCGCGCAGCTGGTCGGGCTCGGCTCCGACCAGCTGCGAGGCGCGGGCGTTGTCGTGGGTGGTGACGCCGGTGTCGGCAAGACCCGCTTGCTGAGCGAGCTTGTCGCTCGGGCGCAGGAAGCCGGTCACACCGTGCTCGTCGGCCACTGTCTTGACGTGGGTGACAGCGCCCTGCCGTATCTGCCCTTCCGCGAGATGCTCGACAGGTTCGCGACCGCCGCGCCTGAGGTCGCGACGGCTCTGCTGGAGCAGCATCCCGCTGTCTCGCGGCTCGTGCCGGGCCGAGCAGCACGGGTCGACGCTGAAGAGTCCCTGGGTGGCGACGGGGGTGGGCGTACGGACCGGGCCGGTCTGTTCGAGGGCGTTGTCGGCGGCCTGCGCTGGCTCGCCGAGCGGTCCCCGGTCCTCGTGGTGGTGGAGGACCTGCACTGGGCCGACGCCTCGACTCGCGAGCTGCTCGGCTACCTGTTCGCCCGGCGGGAGGTCGGTGTGGCCGTGGTCGGCTCCTACCGCGCCGACGACCTGCACCGCCGTCACCCCCTGCGCCCAGCCCTGGCCGAATGGCTGCGACTGCCCGGCGTCAGTAGGGAGCTGCTCGCGCCGCTGCCGACCGCCGACGTCCGCTCGTTGGTGCAGACCCTGGTGAAGGCCCCGGTCAGCGAGGAGCAGGTGCGTGCCATCGTGTCCCGCGCCGAGGGCAACCCCTTCTTCGTCGAAGAGCTGACCTCGGCAACGTTGTCGGGTGAGCCGGGTGGCCTGCCACTGGACCTCGCCGAGCTCCTCCTCGTGCGGGCCGACAGGCTCGATGAGTCCACGCGCACCGTCGTGCGCGCGGCTGCCGTCGCCGGCCGGGCGGTGACCCACCAGCTGCTGGCGGAGGTCGTCGAGCTCGATGCCACCGACCTGCAGCTGGCCCTGCGCACGGCAGTGGAGGGCAGCGTGCTCGTGGCCGCCGACACCGACGGCTACGCATTCCGGCATGCCCTGCTGGCCGAGGCGATCTATGCCGACCTGCTGCCGGGAGAGCGGGTACGGCTGCACGGCGCGTACGCGCGAGCGCTCGCCAGTGGCGCCCTCACCGGGTCGGCGGCCGAGCTGGCGAGGCATGCCCGCGCGGCGGGTGACCCGGAGATGGCGCTGGATGCAAGTGTCCGTGCCGGCGATGACGCCATGGCGGTAGCAGGGTGGGCGGAAGCAGCTCACCACTACGAAGTCGCGCTGGAGCTCGCTGCCAACCGTCGGACCGAAGGCTCCGCTCAGCTCACCGCTGCCGTCGACGTCGTCGCGCTGACCGAGAAGGCGAGCCAAGCGGCGGCCGCGGGTGGCGACGTGCAACGGGCCGTCGCGCTGGCGCAGGACCAGCTTGCCCGGCTCCCGGCAGACACCTCAGCGGCGCAGCGCGCCCGCCTGCTGCTGACGCTGGCGGAGGCTGCCATCCTCACGGACACCCAGCTCGACCTCCTGCAGCTGTCCGGCGATGCCTTGGAGCTGGCCCCCACCGAGCCGCCCAGCCGCCTGCGGGCCAGAGCCTTGACGATGCATGCTCGCGCGAACATGGATCGACGTCGCAACGAGGTCGCTGGTGGATGGGCGAAGGAGGCGCTGGCCATGGCCGCCGAGCTCGGGCTCGTCGACCTCGTGGCCGATGCTCGTACCGTCCTTGCCCGACTCACCGAGCGCGCAGGTGACCCGAGCGCGTCGCTCGCTGCCCTGGAGGCGGCCGTGCTCACCGCCCGCGGCGCTGGTGAGCTGACCGCGGAGCTACGCAGCCAGTTCAGCGTGGGCGACCTGCACTACCAGCTGGCTCGCTGGGAGCAGGCCGGTGAGGCATACCGCGCGGCGATGGAGTGCGCCCGCGCAACCGGCCACCACTGGGCGCCGTACGGGATTGACGCCCGGGTGATGGCCAGTCTGGTGGCCTACCACCGGGGGGAGTGGGACGAGGCCGACCGCCTGACCGACACCTCGACCGAGAGCCCGCCACCCCTGGCTTGGGCGGTCCTGACTGCCGCAGGTCTGGGCCCGCCCGCCGGGCGAGGCGAGGCGAAGGCGTTGTCTCGGCTGCCCGAGCTCCGCCGGCTCTGGGGCAGCGAGGGCATGATCGCCGTACTGGCCGGCGGCGCTGCCATCGACCTGTACGGCGACGCACGC
>DASQMN010000333.1:0-4859 GCA_035645475.1 Nocardioidaceae bacterium | reverse complement strand
CAAGAACGATGAGTTCCAGGTCCTGGCGAACGCCGCGGTCCAGGCCGTCGCGGCCAGCAAGGCGAGCTCGGTCGAGGCGGCCAACGCCGCTGCGCTGCCGTCGGGCCAGACCGTCGGCGAGGCCGTCGGCGAGCTCGCGGTCAAGATCGGGGAGAAGCTCGAGGTGGCGGCCGCTGTGCACTTTGACGGCCAGACCGTCGTGTACCTGCACCGCCGGGCCTCGGACCTGCCGCCGCAGGTCGGCGTGCTGGTCGAGTACGAGGGCGGCGACGAGTCCGCGGCCCGCGCCGCGGCGATGCAGATCGCCGCCATGCGCCCGCAGTACCTGACGCGCGACGAGGTGCCCTCGGACCTGGTGGAGAACGAGCGCCGGATCGCCGAGGCGACCGCCAAGGAGGAGGGCAAGCCCGAGCAGGCGCTGCCCAAGATCGTCGAGGGCCGGGTGAACGCGTTCTTCAAGGACGTTGTGCTGCTCGACCAGCCGTCGGTCACCGACAACAAGACCACGGTCGGCAAGCAGCTCGCCGCCGCCGGGGTCACCGTGAAGCGCTTCGCGCGCTTCGAGGCCGCTGGCGCCTGACGCCCGCGGACGTACACCTGCCATGAGCACCGAACGGCGCCACGACTGCCCGCAGTCGTGGCGCCGTTCGCTGCGCCGACTTGACCCAGGAGACCCATGACCAGCCCCGCCTCGACGTCCGGCCCCTACAAGCGCGTGATGCTCAAGCTCTCCGGTGAGGTGTTCGGCGGCGGCCAGGTCGGGGTCGACCCGATCGTCGTCGCAGCCGTGGCCCGTCAGATCGCGACCGTGGTGCGGAGCGGCGTCCAGGTGGCCATCGTCGTCGGCGGCGGCAACTTCTTTCGCGGGGCCGAGCTCCAGCAGGGTGGCATGGACCGCGACCGTGCGGACTACATGGGCATGCTCGGCACGGTGATGAACTGCCTGGCGCTGCAAGACTTCCTGGAGAAGGAGGGCGTGCAGACGAGGGTGCAGACCGCCATCACCATGGGCCAGGTCGCCGAGCCCTACATCCCGCGACGCGCCGAGCGGCACCTGGAGAAGGGCCGCGTCGTCATCTTCGGCGCGGGCTCAGGGATGCCGTACTTCTCCACCGACACCGTCGCCGCCCAGCGTGCGCTGGAGATCGGCGCTGAAGTGCTGCTGATGGCCAAGAGCGGCGTCGACGGCGTCTACACCGCCGACCCGCACCTGGACCCCGATGCGGTCAAGCTCGACACCGTCTCGTACGGCGAGGCCCTGCAGCGTGGCCTGAAGGTCGCCGACGCCACCGCCTTCGCGCTGTGCCGGGAGAACGGAGTGCCCATGAGGGTGTTCGGCATGGAGCGTCCGGGCAACATCGCCCGCGCCGTACGGGGTGAGAAGATCGGCACGTTGGTCACCCCCGACGAGCCCAGCACCAGTGAGCAGGAGCAGCCGTGACCGAGCAGACGCTCAGCCAGATCCTGAAGGACGCCGAGACTCGCATGGGCAAGGCGGTCGAGGTGGCCCGCGACGACTTCGCCGGCATCCGCACCGGGCGGGCCCATCCCGCGATGTTCGCCAAGATCACGGCGGAGTACTACGGCACTCCGACGCCGATTCAGCAGCTGGCGTCCTTCCAGATCCCCGAGCCTCGAGTCGTCGTCGTCTCCGCCTACGACAAGAACTCGGTCACCGCCATCGAGAAGGCGATCCGCGACTCCGACCTCGGGGTGAGCCCGGCCAACGACGGCAATGTGCTGCGCCTGGTGCTGCCGGAGCTGACTCAGGAACGCCGCAAGGAGTACGTCAAGCTCGCCCGATCCAAGGCCGAGGACGCTCGGGTGTCGGTGCGCAGCGTCCGGCGCTCGGCGAAGCAGACCATGGACAAGATGGAGAAGGACGGTGACGTCGGCAAGGACGATGTCACCGGCGCCGAGAAGCGTCTGGACGGCCTCACCAAGAAGCACACCGACGTCATCGACGACCTGCTCAAGCAGAAGGAGGCCGAGCTCCTCGAGCTCTAGACGCTCGATGACCGACTCGGATCCTTCGATCGAGCCGCCGTACCAGGCCCCACCCACGCCCGGTCCAGGCACCGCGGGCGCAACGCCGGCAGTACCCGAGGCGCTTCCGGTACGTACGCCGCGCGCAGGCCGTAACCTGCCTGCGGCCATCGCGGTGGGCCTTGCCATGGCCGCCGTGAGCGTCGCGGCACTCTTCGTGGTGAAGCCGCTGTTCCTCGTCGTCGTGCTGTCCGTGGGCGCGCTCGGCGTGCACGAGCTGTCCTCGGCGTTGAGCAGCCGCGACATCCGCATCCCGGTCGTTCCGGTGTTCGCCGGCGGCGGCGCGATGCTGGTCGGGGCGTACATCGGCGGTACGGAGGCGCTGTCGGTGGGGATGGCGCTGACCATGCTGGCGTGCCTGCTGTGGCGACTGGGCCGAGGTCAGTCCGGATTCGTCGCCGATGTCACGGCTGGGGTCTTCGTCGTGGCCTACGTTCCGCTGCTCGGCAGCTTCGTCGTGCTGATGCTGGCCGAGGCCGATGGAGCCTGGAAGGTCGCCACGTTCATCGCCGTCACTGTTGCTTCCGATGTCGGTGGCTACGCCGCTGGCGCCACCCTGGGCAAGCACCCCATGGCCCCGAGGATCAGCCCGAAGAAGAGCTGGGAGGGTTTCGCCGGCTCGATGCTGGGCGGCCTGCTCACCGGAGCCCTCATGGTGTCGCTCGCTCTGGACGGCCCATGGGCGGTCGGGCTGCTGCTGGGCGCCTGCGCGGTGTGCCTTGCCACCCTTGGTGACCTGGGGGAGTCGCTGATCAAGCGGGATCTGGGCATCAAGGACATGAGCAGCGCGCTGCCCGGACACGGGGGCATGATGGACCGGCTCGACTCCCTGCTCGCGGTGGCGCCGGTTGCCTGGCTGGTGCTGCACAAGCTTTGAGCTCGAGGACGCGGATGGAGCCGGTCGACGGCCTGCTTCCTGGCGATCGCTGCGGATGCCGGACGTCTACCGCCTGGACGTGTGCATGCCTGCGGTCAGTGTGGATCGCGCATGGGGTTGTGTCGGCGGCGACTCCTAGCCTGCGGGAATGACGACCAACGACGCTGACGTACCCCTCACCCTGGTGACCCTGGCCGTGCGCGACCTTGCCCGTGCCGCTGCCTTCTACGAGGACGTGGGCTTCGTCAAGGTCTTCGCGCAGGACGGCATCGTGTTCCTGCGTACCCGCGGCTCGGCCATCGCCCTGTACGGCTGGGACGACCTGGCGGCTGATGCCGCCGTCGATCCGGCGGGATCGGGCTTCCGTGGCGTGACGCTGGCCAGCAATCAGGCATCGGAGGGTCAGGTGGACGCCACGATGGCTCGGTGGGTGAGCGCCGGGGCCACTCCCGTGAGATCAGCGACGCGAGCCGAGTGGGGTGGCTACTCGGGGTACGTCGCCGACCCCGACGGCCACTTGTGGGAGATCGCCTACAACCCGGGCCCGCTGTTTCAGCCCGGTGGAGCGCTCGGGGGGCGTGCTGGTTGAGATCTCTCGGCCGACGTGAGCTCGCCGGTGAGATAACGCTGCAGCACTGGCCCGATGGCGTCGACGACGACGTCCACCGGCGCCGTCGCGAGGGGAGGCAGCTTGAGCAGGTGCCGGGTGAGCGCCAAGCCCGTGAGCTGGCTGGCGAGCAGCGCCGCCCTCAGAGGCCGCTCGGCACGTGCGACCTCCAGCCGTTCCAGCAGGGGGAGCAGCACCTGCGTGAGCAGGAACTCGCGTACCAGCGCCGCTGAGGACTCGTCGGTGACCGCGGAGCGCAGGACCGCCGCGGCCTGGCCACCGGCGGCGCCGTCCCACACCCCGAGGAAGGCAACCACCATCAGCCGTCCGGCGTCGTCGCGGTCGCCGGCAAGCACCGCGCGCATGACGACCTGCGGATCTTCAGGTGCTCGCACCGCCTCCATGAACAGCTCGCGCTTGGACCCGAAGTAGTGGTGGATCAGCGCTGGGTCGACACCGGCGCTGGCTGCGATCTGTCGCATCGTCGCACCAGCGAACCCGGAGGTGGCGAAGGCGTCCCGAGCTGCCAGCAGCACCTGTTCGCGCGTCTCCGGGCGGCCCGGCCTGCGTCCCCCGCGTCGCGTCGGCGAGGGCGGCACCGCGTCGACGAGACCAGCCGTGCGGTCATCCTCCGCGTCCGCACGGCTGTCGTCGGCGTTCGCGTTCACCCGGTCCGTCGGCGGAGTGTCGCTGCGGAGATCGCCAGCCCCAACAGCGCCGCCGCTGCCACCACGGCCATGTCCTGCCACATGGTGGCGGTGGCGGTGGTGTTGGCGCCGACCTCCTGCAGAGCCTCCACGGCGTACGTGAGCGGGAAGACGTCGGACAGCGCCTGCAGCCATCCGGCCATCTGGTCTCGTGGAGCGAACAAGCCACAGGCGAGCAGCTGCGGGATCACGACAACGGGCATGAACTGCACCGCCTGGAACTCCGTGCGGGCGAAGGCACTCGCCAGCAGTCCCAGGGCGACGCCGAGCACCGCGTCGAGCACCGCCACTGCCATGACGAGCGCCGGTGACCCGGCGGTGTCCAGACCGAGCAGCCAGTACGCGGCCGCCGTCACCACCACTGCCTGCACGGCACCGGCGAGGCCGAAGGCGAGGCCGTAGCCACAGAGCAGGTCGGCCTTGCTCGCCGGTGTGGTCAGCAGGCGCTCGAGGGTGCCGGTCGTGCGCTCGCGCAGCATCGCGATGCTGGTCACCAGGAACATGATGACGAAGGGGAAGATGCCCAGCATGACCAGAGCGACCGAGTCGAAGACGCCGCCGCTGTCGGGGAAGAGCGCGTCGACGATGACCAGGAGCAGCACCGGCACCACCAGCAACATGG
>DASQMN010000332.1:0-9775 GCA_035645475.1 Nocardioidaceae bacterium | reverse complement strand
GATGAGCGGCACGACGGGTGCAAGCTCGGAAACGGGGGAGCGGTCTGGCGTGGTGGTCATGGGGGTGGGCCTTTCGGTGCGCCGTCTGAGAGACGGACTGCGGCTGATGGCCGCCACCGGTCTGGCACGTATCTGGCACGGTCCTCGCTTTGAGGGGCTGATTGTGCCTCTGACCTGTGGTGATGCTGGTGGGCGATACTGGGTTTGAACCAGTGACCTCTTCCGTGTCAGGGAAGCGCGCTACCACTGCGCCAATCGCCCGCGCCGGTGAGTTGCCACCGGTGTGGAGGTGGAGACGGGATTCGAACCCGTGTAGACGGCTTTGCAGGCCGTTGCCTCGCCTCTCGGCCACTCCACCGGAGAGACCCGCTCCGAGCGGACGACGGGATTCGAACCCGCGACCCTCACCTTGGCAAGGTGATGCTCTACCAGCTGAGCCACGTCCGCATGTGTTGCAGTGGTTCCCGCAACGCCCCCGAACCCTAGCCGATGGCCGACGAGCCGACCAACCAGGCATAGCCGTTCCCGGTACCGTCGCCTCAGGCGAGCCGAACGAGGGGAGCGCAGCATGCGGGTCTGGGTGGGCGACGCCTTGCTCGATGACCCCGGTACACCCGCGATCAGCGTGCTCGACCACGGGCTGACCGTCGGCGACGGTGTCTTCGAGACGGTCAAGGCCGTGCACGGCAGGCCATTCGCGCTCACCCGGCACCTCAACCGGCTGTCGTCCTCGGCGAAAGGACTGGGCCTGCCTCAGCCTGACCATGACTTGGTCCGCACGGCGGTGTCCACGGTGCTCGCCGAGGTACGAGACCCCCTCGTGCGCATCCGCATCACCTGGACGGCAGGTCCGGCCCCGCTCGGCTCCGATCGCGGCGACCCCGCCGACTACGCCGGGCCGACGCTGGTCGTGGCGGTGAGCGACGGCGTCAGCCGCGCGGACTCGGTAGCCGTCGCCACCGTTCCATGGCCGCGCAACGAGCGCGGCGCGGTGGCAGGCTTGAAGACCACGTCCTACGCGGAGAACGTGGTCGCCCTCGCCGACGCTCATCGCCGGGGCGCCAGTGAGGCAGTGTTTGCGAACACACGGGGCGTGCTGTGCGAGGGCACCGGCTCCAACATCTTCTACGTGCTTGACGGCCAGGTCGTCACCCCGACCCTGTCATCGGGATGCCTCGCGGGCGTGACCCGTGCGCTGGTGATCCAGTGGTGCGACGTCGTCGAGTCCGACGGCCCGATGGAGGTGCTGCAGCAGGCCGACGAGGTGTTCCTCGCCGGTACGACACGGGACGTGCAGCCGGTGCACCGGGTGGACGAGCGCGACTTGGGCGCGGCCGGACCGCTGACGCAGCAGGTGGTCGAGACGTTCGCCCGACGAGCTGCGGAGAACGAAGACCCGTAAGTCCTCAGGAGACCCGCAACAGCTCCCGCAGCAGCTCGTCGACGTCGATCCGCTCGCTCTCGCCACCGACCGGCACGAGTATCTGAGTGGCTCGCAGGAACGTGGTGATCCGAGCGGCGGAGGCACGCAGCAGCGCTCGGCCCTCCGGAGACAGCAGCTCGAGGTAGACGGCCGGCTGCCCCTCGTCGTCGAAGCCCGGCCGGATCTGCACGTCGCCCTCCCCGCTGGGCGCCTGCAGCCCGGCCTGCAGCAGGTCACGACCGAACACCCAGGTCGTCTGCTGCTGGCCGAGGGTGAACTGCGCAGTGACGGCGAACGCGTCCGCCGAGTCGTACGACAGCCGGCAGGTGACCGGGATGGTCGAGCCGTCGGCGACGCAGAGCTCGAACGGTGCAGGTAGCACAACCGAGTGTGGGGTGGTGGCCATGGATTGTTGTCCTTCGTACCTCGTCGGCAGGCGAGCCGCTGGCGGTCAGATGAGCGTGCTGCTGTCGAGTGCAGCTACGTCGGCCGATCGTCAGCGTTGTGCGGTGGCCGCCCGGGGAGGTCTGTCCGGATTCGGCGCCGGTCGAGACGGCAGTTCCCCGGTCGGGGCTGCCTCATGAGTGCTGCGTGCAGCGAAAAGCAGCACGCCCGGTTCGTCGGTAGCCATGCGCTAACATCGGCGGTCCGCGACCCAGCGTTGCGGCGGGGGCGATTGGCGCAGTGGTAGCGCGCTTCGTTCACACCGAAGAGGTCACTGGTTCGAACCCAGTATCGCCCACCCTGCATGCGCCCTAGCCGTCCTGAAGTCGTTGGTTGCTGGCCTCAGGTTGCATCGTCACGGCGCGAGCGCAAAGCCTTGTCGCACTAATCGCCACGGACTCTCACCGTCGGTGGATGGCAATTCGCTCAATCGGCGCGAGTCGCGGTCGCTGCGTCGGCGGCTATCTGGTCGCAGGGCGTCGAGCCGCGTGGCTACGATCGCGTGGCCGCCCGCTGCCTCTCGAGGAGTCCTCGTGTCCGACCTGACCGTGACCGTGCCGGGGGAGCCAGCACCGCGGAGCGTCGAGGCCGGCACGCGGGCCTGGCAGCTTTTCGCCGACGACAAGGCCATCATCGCCGCCAGGGTGGGCGACGACCTGCGAGACCTGTCGACGTCCCTTCGAAACGGTGACGTCGTGGCTCCGGTGTCGATCGACTCCGACGACGGCCGGGCGATCCTGCGGCACTCGACCGCGCACGTCCTGGCTCAAGCGGTTCAGGAGCTCTTCCCGCAGGCGAAGCTCGGCATCGGCCCTCCGGTGACCGACGGCTTCTACTACGACTTCGACGTCGAGGAGCCGTTCCGTCCCGAGGACGTCGAGCGCATCGAGACCCGCATGCGCAAGATCATCAAGGACGGGCAGCGGTTCGCCCGCCGCGCCGTGAGCGATGACGAGGCACGCGAGGAGCTGGCCGACGAGCCGTACAAGCTGGAGCTCATCGAGCTGAAGGGCAGCGCAGCGGCCGAGGAGCCAGCCGAGGGAGCGTCGGTCGAGGTCGGCGCCGGCGAGCTCACCATCTACGACAACCTGCGTCGCGACGGCTCTCTGGCGTGGAAGGACCTGTGTCGAGGCCCGCACCTGCCGACCACCAAGCGCATCCAGGCTTTCCGGCTGATGCGTACGGCTGCGGCGTACTGGCGGGGTAACGAGAAGAACCGGCAGCTGCAGCGGATCTACGGCACCGCCTGGGAGTCCGTGGAGGCGCTCGAGGCGCATGTGCACCGGCTGGAGGAGGCGCAGCGGCGCGACCACCGGCGCCTGGGCATCGAGCTCGACCTGTTCAGCTTCCCGGACGAGATCGGATCCGGGCTGGCGGTCTTCCATCCCAAGGGTGGTGCGCTGCGCAAGGAGATGGAGGACTACTCCCGCCGTCGCCACGTCGAGGCCGGCTACGAGTTCGTGTACTCACCACACATCACCAGGAGCGACCTGTTCGAGACCTCCGGCCACCTGCAGTGGTTCGCCGACGGCATGTATCCGCCCATGCGCGTCGACGAGACCCATGACGCCGACGGCGCGGTGCTCAAGCCGGGCAGCGACTACTACCTCCGGCCGATGAACTGCCCGTTCCACTGCCTGATATTCCGGTCACGTGGCCGCTCGTACCGGGAGCTCCCGTTGCGGCTGTTCGAGTTCGGCGGGGTCTACCGGTACGAGAAGTCCGGTGTCGTGCACGGGCTCACCCGCGTGCGGGGGATGACCCAGGACGACGCGCACATCTACGCCACCCGCGACCAGCTGCACACCGAGCTGACCTCGGTGCTGACGTTCGTCCTCGACCTGCTCAAGGACTACGGCCTCACCGACTTCTACCTCGAACTGTCCACCAAGGACCCCGACAAGTACGTCGGCGACGACGCGATCTGGACCGAGGCGACCGCGACGCTGGAGCAGGTCGCCAAGGACTCAGGGCTCGACCTCGTCCCGGACCCCGGGGGAGCGGCCTTCTACGGGCCGAAGATCTCGGTCCAGGCACGCGACGCCATCGGGCGCACCTGGCAGATGTCGACCATCCAGCTCGACTTCAACCTGCCGGAGCGCTTCGGCCTCGAGTACGCAGCCTCCGACGGGTCGCGACAGCGACCGGTGATGATCCACCGCGCGCTGTTCGGCTCGATCGAACGCTTCGTCGGCGTGCTGACCGAGCACTACGCGGGCGCCTTCCCGCCATGGCTCGCGCCGGTGCAGGCCGTCGCCATCCCCATCGCGGAACGGCACCTCGATCACCTGCAGGGCGTCGTGGACCAGCTGCGCACGCACGGCGTGCGGGTGCAGGTCGACGGCTCCGACGACCGGATGCAGAAGAAGATCCGCAACGCCCAGCACCAGAAGGTGCCCTTCATGCTGCTGGCGGGCGACCGCGACCTCGAGCAAGGTGCGGTCTCGTTCCGCTACCGCAGCGGGGAGCAGGACAACGGGGTGCCCGTCGAGGAAGCCGTCCGCCGCATCCTCGAGGCGATCTCCACCCGGGCGCAGGTGTGAGTGACGAGCCCGAGCTGGTCGGGCAGGACGGCGTCGCGGTGCCCGACCAGCTGGCGCGCCTGTGGGCGCCGCACCGGATGGCCTACATCAGCGCCGACGCAGACGCGACGGTCGAGCCGTCGCAGGAGCACGCCTGCCCGTTCTGCCGGATCCCGACGCTCGCCGACCGCGAGGGGCTTCTGCTGGCCCGCGGTGAGCTGGTCTACGCGGTGCTCAACCTGCACCCGTACAACCCCGGGCACCTCATGGTGGTGCCGTACCGCCACGTCGCCGGCTACGAGGAGCTGACGACGGGGGAGACCGCCGAGCTGGCGGCGTACACCCAGTCGGCGCTGCGTGCCGTGCGCAGCGTCTCGGCGCCGCACGGCTTCAACGTCGGCCTCAATCTCGGCGGTGTGGCCGGTGGCTCGCTGGCCGCGCACCTGCACCAGCACGTGGTGCCCCGATGGGGCGGCGACGCCAACTTCATGGCCGTGCTGTCGCAGACGAAGGTGATCCCACAGCTGCTCAGCGACACCCGCGACCTCATCTCGGCGGCCTGGCGGGACTGACCGTCGGCCGCTGGTCGTTAGCCTGTCGAGCACCATGCTCGAGCGCTTCCGGCAGCTGTTCACCCGACTCCTGTCACCTATCGCCCGCTTCCTGCTGGCTCGTGGCGTCAGCCCGGACGCGGTCACCCTCGTCGGCACCGCGGGCGTCACCGCCGGCGCATTGGGCTTCTTCCCGCGCGGTCAGCTGTGGCAGGGCGTGCTGGTGATCACCGCGTTCGTCTTCTCCGACCTCATCGACGGCCACATGGCCCGGGAGTCCGGCACATCCTCGCGCTGGGGCGCCTTCCTGGACTCCACCCTCGACCGCATCGGCGACGCCGCCGTCTTCGGCGGGCTCGTGCTCTGGTTCGCCGAGGGTGGCGACGACCGGCTGCTGATGGCCGTCGCGTTGTACTGCCTGGTGATGGGCTCGATCACCTCCTACGCCCGCGCCCGGGCGGAGAGCCTCGGCATGCAGGCCAAGGGCGGCATCGCCGAGCGCGCCGACCGGCTGGTGGCCGTCCTGGTGATCACCTTCTTCGCCGACGTGCTCGACCAGCCGTGGTTGCTCGCGCTCGTGCTGTGGGCTCTCGCGGTCGCCACCACCATCACGGTGGTGCAGCGGATGCTGCTGGTGCGTTCCCAGGCGCTGGCCGACCTGCGACCAGCTCCCGGCTCAACGGCCTCGGGCTGAGGTGGGCACCGCTCGCGACCGTGCGCTCGCCACCGCCTGGCGGTCCGCCGCGACCCTCGCCGGGCGTACGCCGCCGGGGCTGGCCCGGCCGACGCTGGACGGGCTTGCCGACGCCGTGTGGTGGCGCCGAGGTGCCGGCGTACGGCAGCTGGAGGCCAACCTGGTCCGGGCCGCTCCGCACGCGGACATCCGCAGCCTGTCCCGTGAAGCCATGCGCTCCTATCTGCGGTACTGGGGCGAGCTGTTCACCCTGCCGAGGTGGTCGCCGGCCGAAGTGCTCGACCGGGTGCTGCCGCACGACGACGAGAGGCTGCGCGACCCCCTCGCCGCCGGCCGCGGCGTCGTCGGCGTGCTGCCGCACATGGGCAACTGGGACCTCGCCGGCGCGTGGGCCTGCCTGGAGGGCATGCCGCTCACCACGGTCGCCGAGCGGCTGCGCCCGGACGCGGTCTACGACCAGTTCGTCGCGTACCGCACCCGCCTGGGCATGGAGGTCCTGCCGCTCACCGGTGGCCCGCCGACGGTGCCGGTACTGAGCGAGCGACTTCGGGCCGGCCGGTTCGTGTGCCTGCTGGCCGATCGCGACCTGACCCGCACCGGCATGGTGGTGAGCCTGCTCGGCGAGCCGGCTCGATTGCCCCGCGGGCCGGCGCTGCTCGCCCTGCGGACCGGAGCGGTCCTGCTGCCCATCACCACTGACTACGACGGCGCCGGCATGCACCTGCGCATGCACGAACCGATCGAGCTGGGTTCCGGCTCGGGCGCGGTCGCCGCGGCGACGCAGCAGGTCGCTGACGCCTTCAGCGCCGCCATCGCCGAGGCGCCGAGCGACTGGCACCTGCTGCAGCGGGTGTTCACCGCCGACCTGGAGCATCAGCCATGAGGCCGCTGCGGGTCGGTCTGGTGTGCCCGTACTCCCTGGACGTGCCCGGCGGGGTGCAGAACCACGTCCGGGACCTGGCCGAGGTGCTGCTTGACCAGGCAGTGCAGGCGGCCGTGCTGGCGCCGTCGGAGAGCGAGAACCTGCCGGCCCATGTCACCTCCGCCGGACGCGCCGTGCCCGTGCCGTACAACGGGTCGGTCGCACGGGTGAGCTTCGGCCCGGTCGCCCTGTCCCGCACCCGACGCTGGCTGCGCGACGGGCGCTTCGACGTACTGCACGTGCACGAGCCGGCCGCCCCCAGCCTGTCCCTGCTTGCCCTGGCGTCCTGGTCGGGGCCGAGCGTGGCCACCTTCCACACCGCCATGGAGCGGTCGCGGGCGATGAGCGCGGCGAGCGGAATCCTGCGGCCGGCCCTGGAGAAGCTGTCGGCCGGCATCGCCGTCTCCGACCAGGCTCGGGTGCGGGTCGGCCGGGCCGGCACCGTGATCGTCCCCAACGGCATCTTCGTCGATCGGTTCGACACGGCGCCGCAGCGGCGTTCCCGCGTCCAGGTGTGCTTCCTCGGGCGATTCGACGAGCCACGCAAGGGACTGTCGGTGCTGCTGACGGCCCTCCCGGACCTGCTGGACGCCTGTCCCGAGCTGCGCGTGGTGGTGGTGGGCGCCGGGGACGAGGGGCGAGCGCGCGCCGACGTGCCCGGACACTGCCAGCACGCCCTGGACTTCGTCGGTGCGGTCGACGACCCGACGAGGGCCGCGCTGCTCGCCGGCAGCGACGCGTACGTCGCTCCACACACCGGCGGGGAGAGCTTCGGGATCGTCCTGGTGGAAGCGATGGCCGCCGGCACGCCCGTGGTCGCCGCCGACCTCGCTGCCTTCGACGCCGTCCTCGAGCAGGGACGCTGGGGTGAGCTGTTCGCCACCGGCGACCCGGAGGACCTGACCCGCGCTCTGGTCTCGGCGCTCACCGACCCGAAGTCGCTGCGACGCGCCGAGGAAGCACGCGTCGCGGTGCGCGCGTACGACTGGAGCATCGTCGCCGAGCAGGTGATCCGGGTCTACGACGCCGTCATCGGGCGCCCGGGCGCGTCAGGCCCCCCATGACGGCGCAGATCTGGGCTCAGGTGCTCGTGGGGGTCCTGCTCGTCGGCATGCTCGGCGTCTGGCTGTCCTGGACCGCCGGACGCCTGGACCGGCTGCACATCCGCCTGGCGACGGCGCACGCGGCGCTGGACCGCCATCTCGTCGACCGAGCAGCGTGCACCACCGCGCTCGCCGTCAGCGGGGTGCTCGATCCTGCCGCCTCTCTGCTCCTGCTGGATGCCGCCCAGCAGCTGCGGGCAGCCGACAGCGACCGCTGCACGCAGGAGAGCGCCCTGTCGCAGACGCTGCGCACGGTCCTGACCCGGACCGAGGTGGAGGACCGGTGGCGGGCCAGCGACGAGGGCGGACGGGCGCTGCTGACCGACCTGGCCGCGGCGTGCGACCGCGTGCGGCTGGCGGCGGCGTTCCACACCGACCTGGTCGCCCGGACGCAGCTGCAGCGTCGCCGATCGCTGGTGCGCCGGCTGCACCTGGCCGGGCGGGCGCCGTGGCCCCAGGCCGAGCGCATCGACGTCGAGCCGCCTGGCCCGCTGCTCGACTGTGTGTTTCGGTCCGACTCCGCCGCACCCCGGCGCACGTAGACTGGGAGCCCCCAGCAGCGATCCTCGAGGTGCCTCCCGTGACCAGCAACGACTCCCAGTCCTCTCCCGTCGACGCCAGCTCGAGCTCCCGCGTGCAAGGCACGGCTCGGGTCAAGCGAGGCATGGCCGAGATGCTCAAGGGCGGCGTCATCATGGACGTCGTCACCGCCGAGCAGGCCAAGATCGCCGAGGACGCCGGCGCCGTCGCGGTGATGGCCCTGGAGCGCGTTCCGGCCGACATCCGCGCTCAAGGCGGCGTGTCGCGGATGAGCGACCCCGACATGATCGACTCGATCATCTCCACCGTCTCCATCCCGGTGATGGCCAAGGCTCGCATCGGCCACTTCGTCGAGGCGCAGGTGCTGCAGAGCCTGGGTGTCGACTACGTCGACGAGTCCGAGGTGCTCACCCCGGCCGACTACGACAACCACATCGACAAGTGGCCCTTCACCGTGCCCTTCGTGTGTGGTGCGACCAACCTCGGCGAGGCGCTGCGCCGCATCAACGAGGGCGCGGCGATGATCCGCTCCAAGGGCGAAGCCGGCACCGGCGACGTGTCGAACGCCACGACGCACATGCGCCGCATCCGCAGCGAGATCCGGCGTCTGACGACGATGGACGACGACGAGCTGTACGTCGCGGCCAAGGAGCTCCAGGCGCCGTACGACCTGGTCGTGGAGGTGGCGCGTGCCGGCAAGCTGCCGGTCGTGCTGTTCACCGCCGGCGGCATCGCGACCCCGGCGGACGCCGCGATGATGCGCCAGCTCGGCGCGGAAGGCGTCTTCGTCGGCTCGGGCATCTTCAAGTCCGGCAACCCCGAGCAGCGGGCCGAGGCCATCGTGTCGGCGACGACCTTCTACGACGACCCCGACGTCCTCGCCAAGGTGTCGCGCGGGCTCGGCGAGGCGATGGTCGGCATCAACGTCGACGAGATCCCGCAGCCACACCGCCTCGCCGAGCGCGGCTGGTGAGCTCGGCCCAGCCACGGGACGACGTGCAGGCGGTCCCTGACCAGCTCGCGACGTACGCATGGTTGCTGGTGCGATCGGGTCACCTCGACGCGGCGGGCATGACCGCCGAAGTCGCTCAAGCGGCTCGCGAGGACCACGGCGTCGACGAGAGCGAGGTCCTCACTCCCGCCGACGAGACCCACCACATCGACAAGTTCGCGTTCACGGTGCCGTTCGTGTGCGGCGCGACCAACCTCGGTGAGGCGCTGCGGCGGATCACCGAGGGCGCTGCCATGATCCGGTCCAAGGGTGAGGCCGGCACCGGCGACGTCTCCAACGCGACCCTGCACATGCGCAAGATCGGCGGCGAGATCCGCCGGCTGGGCTCATTGAGCGAGGACGAGCTCTTCGTCGCGGCCAAGGAGCTGCAGGCGCCGTACGAGCTCGTGCACGAGGTCGCCGCGACCGGTCGGCTGCCGGTCGTGCTGTTCACCGCCGGCGGCATCGCCACCCCCGCCGACGCCGCGATGATGATGCAGCTGGGCGCCGAAGGGGTCTTCGTCGGCTCGGGCATCTTCAAGTCGGGCAACCCCGCCGAGCGCGCCGAGGCCATCGTGAAGGCGA
>DASQMN010000331.1:0-4236 GCA_035645475.1 Nocardioidaceae bacterium | reverse complement strand
TCAACGCGCTGATGCTGCTGCTGACGGCCGCCCTGGCCGACGGCTTCGATCTGTCGTTCAAGGTGGACTCGTTCCCCAGCGCGCTCGGCGGTGCCTTGGTGATCTCGATCGTCAGCTGGGCGCTGGAGCTCGTCCTCGGCGACTGACCCGGCGGACGGCCGCCACTGGTCACCGACGACGGCGAAGGGCAGCGGCCCGTCGTACATGGCCGCGGGCACCGCGGGAGCGAGCTGTGCAGGCTGGGTTTCCGCTGCAGGCTCAGGGCAGTCTCAGCCGTGACTGGCATCCTGAACGGCATGCGCGTGCTCGTGGTCGACGACGACCAGGCCGTTCGCGACTCGCTGCGACGGTCGCTGGAGTACAACGGGTACGCCGTCGACCTGGCCGGTGACGGCGCCGAGGCGCTGGCTCGCGTTCCACGCTCTGCTCCGGACGTCATCGTGATGGACGTGATGATGCCGCGTCTCGGTGGCCTGGAAGCCACCCGCGCCCTGCGCTCGGCCGGCAACGACATCCCGATCCTCGTGCTCACCGCCCGCGACGCGGTCGGTGACCGCGTCGACGGGCTCGACGCCGGTGCCGACGACTACCTCGCCAAGCCGTTCGCCCTGGAGGAGCTGCTGGCCCGGCTGCGTGCGCTGCTTCGACGAGCACCGCGTCCCGTCGGTGACGGCGTCGAGCCGCCGCTGGTCTTCTCCGACCTCAGCCTCGACGTCGCCACCCGGGAGGTGGTCCGTGGGCAGCGGCGCATGTCGCTGACGCGCACGGAGTTCGCGCTCCTCGAGCTGTTCATGCGGCGTCCGCGGCGGGTGCTGGAGCGAGCCTTCATCCTCGAGGAGGTGTGGGGCTTCGACTTCCCCACGACCGCCAACTCGCTCGAGGTCTACGTCGGGTACGTGCGGCGCAAGCTGGAGGCCGACGGCGAGCCACGACTCCTGCACACCATGCGGGGAGTCGGGTACGTACTCCGCGAGACCCCGCCGTGAGGCTTCGCGGTAGCCGCCCGTGAGCTGGCTACCCCGGTGGATGCCCGAGCGGCTGTCGCTGGCCGCTCGCATCACGTTGCTCGCGTCGGCGGCCGTCGGCCTGACCGTCGCCGTCGTTGCGCTCGTGGTGTACGCCCTGCTCCGCAACGAGCTGGTCCACTCACTGGACGAGTCGCTGGAACGGCGGGCGCACGCAGCGGCCGGAACCGGCCTGATCACGATCGGCACCCTGCGCGGGATCTCGCCGGAGGCGTTCGCCGCTGCTGACATGCGCATCACCGTGATCAGCGGGCGGAGCGCCTTCGCCGTTCCCAACTCCGACGCTCTGCAGGTCGGCGACCCCGAGTTCGACGTGGCCGCCGGCGAACGCAAGGAGTCGATGCGCACCATCACCACCAACGGCACCAACTACCGGGTCGTGGCCGTGCCCGCTGGATCGGGGAGCGCCCTCGTCCTCGCCGTGTCCATGGAGCCCACCGAGCGCACCCTGAAGCGACTCGGGCTGGTGCTGTGGCTGATCGGCATCGCCGGGGTCGTGGTCGCCGGGGCCTCCGGCTGGGTCGTCGCCAACAACGGGCTGCGGCCGGTCCGCCGTCTGACCGCTGCTGCTGAGCGCGTCGCCCGCACCGAGCAGCTGCGCCCCATCGAGGTGACCGGCAACGACGAGCTGGCTCGGTTGACCACCGCCTTCAACTCCATGCTCGTGTCGCTGGATGCCTCCCGGACCCGCCAGCGACAGCTGGTCGCCGACGCCGGCCACGAGCTGCGAACCCCGCTGACCAGCCTGCGTACGAACATCGAGCTGCTCACCCAGGCGGACCGTCGCGGCGGGCTGGAACCGGCTGCGCGGGCCGAGCTGCTCGACGACGTCCAGGGCCAGCTGCTCGAGCTGACGACCCTCGTGGGCGACCTGGTGCAGCTGGCCCGCGACGAGCCGCTGCGTACCGACCCTGCGCCCGTCGACCTGGCCGAGGTGGCGCGAACCAGCATCGAGCGGGTACGCCGCCGGGCGCACGGGGTGCGGTTCGAGGAGGACCTGGAGCCCTGGATGGTGCACGGTGAGGCGGCGCTGCTGGAACGCGCGGTGACGAACCTGCTCGACAACGCGGCGAAGTGGAGCCCACCAGAGGGGACCGTGCGCGTGGCTCTGCACGACGGCCGGTTGACGGTCGCCGACTCCGGCCCGGGGATCGACGAGGAGGACCGGCCGCACGTCTTCGACCGCTTCTACCGATCCGCGGAGGCCCGCACCCTGCCGGGCTCCGGGCTCGGCCTGGCCATCGTGGCGCAGACGGCCCGGCGGCACGGCGGCGTGGTGAGCGCCACCAGCTCCGACACCGGTGGAGCGTTGCTCACGCTGCGGCTGCCCGGCCACGCGGTCTCGCGATCGTCGGCTGCCGCTCCGGGAGACGTCAGCCGATGAGCTCGAGCACCAGCCGGCGCAGCAGGTCGTGGCCGTGCTGGGTCAGGATCGACTCGGCGTGGAACTGCACCCCCCGGTACGTCGGGCCGGCCAGCAGGTGCACGTCACCGCTCGCCGGCTCGGCCTGCACCCGTACACCGGCGGGAGCGCCTCCGGCGGGGGCTCGGGCGACGAAGGTGTTGTAGAAGCCGACCACCTCCTCGCTTCCGAGCACGTCGAGGCGGGTCTGCGTGCCCTGGAAGACGATGTCCTTGTAGGCCAGGTCGAGCCCGATGGCGTCGCTGAGCACCTGATGGCCGAGGCAGACCGCGAGGAACGGCTGTTCGCTGTGCAGCAGCTCCTCGACCGCCGCCCGGAACGTGGCGATCTTCGGGTGCTCGCGATCGCGCGGGTCACCAGGACCGGGACCGACGACGACGAGGTCGTGACCTGCCAGAGCGCCGGGGGTCCAGTCCTCGTGCCGGACCACGGACGAGCTCATGCCCAGCACTCCCAGCACGTGGCGCAGCATGTTCACGAAAGCGTCCTCGCCGTCCAGGATCACCGCCGTACGCCCGGCGAGCTCCGGTACGGGACGCTGCGCCGACTGGTCGGTGAGCCAGAACGACGCCAGCCGCGAGTTGCGTCGCCCCAGTGCGATGAGCACGTCCTCGTCGTGCGCCAGGTCGCCGACGTCGACGTCGCTCTTCGGCGGCTCCTCGACGAGCCCGAAAGCCGTGAGCACCCCGGCCGCCTTCGCGTGCGTCTCCGCCGTCTCGTACGCGGGATCGGAGTCGCGCACCAGCGTGGCGCCTGCGGTGACGCACAGCCGGCCGTCGAGGCCGACGTCGGCGGTGCGGATCAGGATGGGCGCGTCGAGCAGCGGCGCCCCGTCCGGCTCCCGCCCGAACAGCGCCAGGACCGAGCCGTAGTAGCCGCGTCCTCGGCCCTCGTACTCCTTGATCAGACGGCAGGCGTTCTGCACCGGGCTGCCGGTGACGGTGGCGGCGAACATCGAGTCGCGCAGCACCTCGCGGGGGTCCTTGGACGTGCGCCCGGCCAGCAGGTACTCGGTGTGCATGAGGTGGGTCATCGGCTTCAGGTACGGCCCCAGCATCAGGCCGCCCTCGGAGCAGATGTCGCACATCATCTTCAGCTCTTCGTCGACGACCATGAAGAGCTCGTAGATCTCCTTCTCGTCGCCGAGGAACTCCAGCAGCGCGGCCTTGCGCTCCGCGTGCGTGTCGAGGCCCTTCAGTCGGAAGGTGCCGCTGATCGGGTTCATCCGTACCGAGCCCGACTCGATGCTGATGTGGCGCTCGGGGCTCGCGCCGATCAGGTAGCGGTCACCGGTGAACACGCAGAAGGTCGAGTACGCACCGCGCTCCCGTTCCAGCAGCCGGCGCAGCACCGAGAGCGCAGCGGCGTGGCCCCAGTCGCCGAGCTGGGCGTTCCAGCGCCGGCCGATGACCAGGTTGGCCCCCTCGCCCCGGCCGATCTCGTCGCGCAGGATCGCCTCGACGACCTTCGCGTAGGAGTCGTCGTCGGTCTCGAACCCGCCGGTGTCGGTGACGGTGACCGGCGACTCCGGGAGGCCAGCAAGCGCCTCGGCGAGCGGAACCTCGCGCTGGTGCTCGACGGTGATCACGCTCAGCGGCGTGCCGTCGTCGTGTGCCTCGAACCCGCGTTCGCGTACCTGCGCGAACGGAAGCAGAGCGAGCCGGTCGATGCAGCGGCCGTCGGGTGTGGGGCCGGACTCCAGCGCGATGTCGGCGATGCGCTCGACGTCGGTACGCGTGCCGGCCAGCACGGTGAGGCAGTCGGCGTCGCGCAGGCGGAGCACTGCCC
>DASQMN010000330.1:0-6528 GCA_035645475.1 Nocardioidaceae bacterium | reverse complement strand
GTGTTGGGCATGCTGTCGACCCAGTCCATGGGCTCCTGGTCGACCACCGAGGACAGCTGGAAGGTCTGCAGGTCGAGCAGGGCGAATCCGTGCTCACCGTTCAGGACTGCGAGGCGTCCGTCAGGGGAGACGTCGATGCCGAAGACCGCCCATGGGGTGCGGACCCGGCGCACCAAGGACCCGTCGCGTGCGCTCCACACCGCGACATATCCATGGTCGACGTACTCGAAGGTGTCGGGGTCGTACTCGGCGATACCGCCCAGCGCCCGGGTTCCCTCGTCGGTCATCGCGACACTGTTCACCTGGCACCACTCGCAGCCGGGTCCGGTCGGAAGCGCGCCGAAGAGGTCGGCTCCGGTGTCGACGTCGACGAGGTGGGCGGGGTTGACACGGTCCTCGTACGAGCGCACGGCGACCGCCGTGTCACCCTCGGGGGCGCCCACGCCGGCATGTGGCGCGAACCCGGTGTCGGCCCGACGCAGCACCCCCCGGGTGCCGGAGAGGTCGAGCGACACGGCAGTCCCGTCGCGTCCGGCGGTCCAGAGCAGGTCGTGCCTCGGGCCGGCAAGGGCCAGATCCATCACCGATCCGCTGTGCGCCGAGAGCTCGTCGACCAGCACACCGGTACGCCCGTTGCGTACCTGCACGTCCTCGTCGACGCCGACGACGAGCGCCGCGCCGTCCGGCGACCACGCGACCGACCTGGTGAACCCGTCCAGCGCGTGTACCGCCGTCACCGGCCGGTACGTGCGACTGTCATGGAGCCTCAACGTGGAGCCGGAAGCCGTCTCGGTGACCAGGGCCACGCGTCGACCGTCAGGTGAGATGGCATACGCGGTGCCGGACAGCTCCCGGAAGCCGCGCTCCGGGTGCTGGAGGTCGAACACGCGCGGCCCGGTGCCCATGGACACGCTCACCCGACCGTCCGGCCAGACGTGGAATGTCTCGTCGTAGGTCTGGGGTTCCGGCCATGCGACTGCCTGCACGAGGCGGCCGTCGTCGGTGTTCGCGACGAAGACATGTGTGTCGGTCGCGAAGGCGACCCGTCCACCCGGAAGCAGTCCTGCCTCGTTCCACACCCAGGGGGAGGCAGACTTGCCTGCGACCGCGCGCATCTGCGCCGGTCCGACCCGCCAGACGACACTCCCGTCGCGGCCGTCCAGCCTGGCCACCATGGGCGTCTCGGCGAGTACGGGCGCCAGCACGTCACCGGAGGGCAGCGGGGTCCAGCTGCCGAGCTGCCCGGCTGCCGGGGTCGACCGTTCCCACAGCTGCTCCCCCGTCTGGGCGTCTACCGCCCGCATGCGGGGCTCGTTCTCACTCAGGAAGACGGTGCCGCCGTCGACACTGACCCCGTTGCGCAGGAAGCGATTCGAGGTGCGGACGCGCGTCACCAGCTCGGGGGTGCGCGTCAGCAGGGTGAGCAGGGCACCGTACGTCTCCGGACTCTCCTCCATGCGCACGGCCTCGATCGCCGACAGCATGGCCAGGTCGGGGTACTCCTCGTTCAGGGCGGTCGCAGCGAGCCGCTTGGCGTCCGCCGAGACCCGGGAGCTCTCGGCTTCGCTTCGGGCCTGCATCGCCACAGCGCCGGCGACCAGGGCAACGGCGAGCAGCACCCCGAGACCTGCGAGCAGACCGCGAAGCCGGCGGTTCTGCCGAGTCGCCGCCGCTGCGCGCTCCTCGGCGTTGCGCTGCTCCGCGTCTGCAGCCGCACGGCTCGCGTCGAGGAACTCGCGCTCAGTGGAGGTGATCTCCTCCGGTCGGGCGTCCGCGACCTCCAGGCCGGACGTCAGCCGGGTCCCCCGCCAGAGCAGCGTGGCCTCGCGTCCCTCGACTGCCCACTCGCCGGCGGCCAGTGCCAGGCGCCGCTGGACGGCGCGGCCGGAGACATCCTCGACCAGCCATCCGCGTAGCCGCGGCCACTCCCGGAACAGGGACTCGTGAGCCACCTCGACGTGACCGTCCGAGACGGTCAGCAGCCGCGCCTCGGCGAGAGTCCCGACGATGCGGCGTGCGTCCTGCTGCGGTAGCGCCTGCAGCTCGCTGAGCGGCACCCGGCGACGCGTCACAGCGGAGCCGTCACCGCTCCCGGCCAGCCGCAGCAGCAGCGTGCGGGCCGCGGTGCCCTCGCTGTCGGTCAACCGGGCGTACGCCTCCTCGGCGAGGAAGGCGATGGCGCCGCTGAGTCCGCCCATCCCGACGTAGGCGGCGTAGGTGAGGTCGCGTCCGGAACGCCGGCTCCACAGCTGGGTGAGTGAGGTGGACAGCAGCGGCAGCAGGCCCGGCTCGGCTCCGGCGTCGGACACCATCGAGTCGGCGAGCCCGTCCTGGAGACGGAGCCCCGCCCGGCTCGCGGGGCGATCGATGGCGCGCCTGATCTCAGACGACGTCGGTGACCCTACGAGCACCGTGCAGTCGGCCATCAAGGCAGCCAGCTCGGAGTGGTCGGCGAGCTCGCCGACATAGTCAGCCCGGACCACCAGGACGACGGTGACCGACTGCGGTCCTTGTGCCAGCTCGGCAAGCGTGTCGAGGAAGGCGGCGCGCTCGCCCGGGTCCTGACACGCGGTCCAGACCTCCTCCAGCTGGTCGACGACCAGCAGCACCCGCGGGTGCACGAGCTCGCCGGCCTCAGTGACCAGCGATGCCAGCAGGTCACCGATGCGTCCCTCGCGCTGACCCAGTGCCTGGCGAGTGAGCTCGCGCATCGGGTGCTCACCCGGGCGGATCACCACCCGGGCCCAGGTGGCGCTGCCGGGCAGCACGTCGTCGGCCAGGGACGCGAGCAGCCCAGCGCGTACCGCCGACGACTTGCCGCTGCCCGAGGCTCCGACCACTCCGAGCAGCCGGGAGCCGGCGAGCCGTGCCACCAGCTCGGCGACCAAGCGCTCGCGCCCGCAGAACCAGGGGCCGTCCTCGATGTCGTAGTGCTCCAGCCCTCGCCACGGGCACAGGTCCGGAAGGGGCGCCTCGTCGACCGGTGCGGCCCCGTCCCGTCCCGTCCGGGCCAGCATCACGACCCCGTCGCTCAGCTCCTCACGGGCCGAGGACAGCGACATGGCCGCACGGTCGGCCTGGCCGACGGCTGACTCGATGCGCTGCATCGCGGCTCGCCGGCCCCATCGCAGGGCCGCCTCGTGCACCCGGCCGGGCCATCCCGCCGACTCGGCCAGCACCTGGGTCGTCGCTGCGGTGAGGATCTGTCTTTCGCTGGCGCTGCTGCTCCCGAGGTACTCGGTGACCAGCTCCTGCACGTGCTCGTATGACAACGGCGCGAGGTCGATGACCTCGGCATCCGACGGCACCGCCTCGTCGATGCCGGACAGCGACAGCACGAGCGTGTGCGGCGTGGCTTCGGGCGCCTCGACATGGTCCGCCACGAGCAGAGTGACGGTGGCTCCGCCGCGCTCGGCGCTCTGCTCCGGCGCGGGCGGCGCCGCGGACCTCGTGGGACCGATCAGATGCACCGCGGCACCTTCGTGCACCATCTCTTCGGCCAGGACGGACGCCAGCCGGCTCGATCCGGCTCCGCTGGGCCCGCGCAGCACCGCTCTCACCGCCTCACCCGCAGCAGCGCGGCGCCAGGCGGTACGCAGCTTCGCCAGCTCGGCATGGCGTCCCAGCGTCGGACCAGCGGGGGCTGCCAGCTCGGCTGGCAGCGCCACTGGGCGCCGAGGCGGCTCCAGCGTCGGGTCCTGCGCGAGAACCTGGCTGTGCAGCGTGCGCAGCTCCTGCCCCGGGGCCACGCCGAGCTCGTCATCCAGGAACTGCCGAGCCCGCTGATACGCGTCGAGGGCGTCTCCCTGCCGACCACTGCGGTACAGGGCGAGCATCAGCAACGCCCACGCGCGCTCACGTAGTGGGTGAACGCGCACCAGCCGTTCGAGCTCGGCCACCACGGCCGCCGTTCGGCCCAGGTCCAGCTCGGCCGCCCATCGGTCCTCCGTGGCAGACAGACGCAGCTCCTCGAGCCTGCGCCCCTCGGCCTGACCGAACGATGTCGACTCGAAACCCGAGTAGGCAGGACCCCGCCACAGGGCCAGCGCCTCTGCCAGGGTGCTGGCGGCAGCCTCGGTGCTTCCGGCGGCCATGGCTCGACGACCGAACGCGACAAGCCGCACGAACCGTTCGGCGTCGATGTCGTCGGCGTTGGCCGTCAACCGGTAGCCGGCCCCGTCCGTGACGAGAAGACCGGGCGCCCCGTCCCGCTCGGGCTCGAGGGCGTTCCGCAGCCGCAGCACGTACGTCTGCAGTGACTTCACCGCGGACCGAGGTGGCTGCTCTCCCCACAGTGACTCGATGAGGTCGGCGGTGGGAACCATACGGCCCGCGGACGCGACCAGGTGTGCGAGCAGAGTGCGTTCCTTGACACCGCGAATCTCGACCGGGCCGGTGGAGGCCGTGATCCGGAGCGGGCCAAGGACCGAGAAGTCCACCTGCGCACGATAGAACGAACTCGTCACCGTTCCGACTCCTCACCCACCACTTTCTCCCGGTGACGATGCCCTTCGCCGGTCGCGGTTCAGCCGCACTCCGGCCGAGCCGCGACCGACGTGACGCTCCTGCCCGGCCGGCGGCGGCCGGAATGCCCTGTCGGTGCTCTGGCTTAGCCTTGGCAGACCGCTCCCCACTTCTGGCAGACACCCATGCCCCCACGCAGCGTCACCGCGCCCGCGAGCGCTACTCCACGCGCCACCACGTCCCTGTGGCGGCTGCGCGGATACCTGCGCCCGTACGCCGGGCTGCTCGCGATCATGCTGGTCGCGGCGATGGGGATGGTCGCCGCATCGCTGGCGATACCGCTGGTGATCGGGCGGATCATCGACGGGCCGATCGCCGAGGGCGACCGCTCGGCGATCCTTCCGCTGGGCCTGCTGGCGCTGGCGCTGGGGGTGCTGGAGGCCGCGCTGATCCTCGTCCGCCGGTGGCTGCAAGCGGGTGCGGTGCTCGGCGTCGAGTCGACGATCCGCCGTGACCTGTACGAGCACCTGGACGAGCTGCCCGCGGCGTTCCACTCCCGTTGGCAGTCCGGTCAGCTGCTCAGCCGGGTCACCACCGACCTGTCGACGATCCGCCGGTTCACCGGCTTCGGCCTGCTGTTCCTGATCATCAACATCCTCCAGCTGGTCGTCGTCGTGCTGCTGCTGATCCGGCTCTACGCCCCCCTGGGCTGGGTGGTGGCCGCCTCCGCGCTCCCCATCGTGTGGCTGTCGATGCGCTTCGAGAAGAAGTACGTCGTGGTCTCCAGGCGGGTCCAGGACGAGCAGGGCGACGTCGCCACGCAGGTCGAGGAGTCGACGCTCGGCGTACGCACCATCAAGTCTTTCGGCCGCGTTCACTACGCCTACGAGGGTTTCGACCGGTACGCCAGCCGCCTCTACGAGTCCAGCATGGGCAAGGTCAGGCTCTCGGCTCGGTTCTGGACCTTCCTGGAGGTCATGCCCAACGCCGCGCTGGTGCTGGTGCTGCTGCTCGGAGCGGCGGCCGTGGGCCGTGGCGCGCTCACCCTCGGCACCCTGGTCGCCTTCATCACCCTGATGCTCCAGCTGGTGTGGCCGGTGGCGGCACTCGGTGTGATCCTCGCGATGGCCCAGGAGGCCATGACTGCTGCCGACCGGGTCTGCGAGCTCCTCGACACCAAGCCGTCAGTCGTGGGCGGCAACCGGGTGCTCGAGCAGCCGCGCGGGCACCTACGGCTCGAGGGAGTCGGGTTCCGCTTCCCCGACTCCGACGTGGACGTGCTGCACGACGTCGACCTCGAGGTGCTGCCGGGGGAGACCGTTGCGATCGTCGGTGCGACCGGCTCGGGCAAGACGGTGCTGACCAACCTGGTACCCCGCCTGTGGGACGTGACGGCTGGGGCCGTACGGATTGACGGGGTCGACGTACGCGAGTTGACGCTGCCCTGCCTGCGCTCGATCGTCGCCACAGCTTTCGAGGAGCCGACGCTGTTCAGCATGAGTGCCCGGGAGAACGTCACGCTCGGCCGCCCGGACGCGAGCGAGGCCGACGTGCTCGAGGCCCTCGAGATCGCCCAAGCCACCTTCGTGCACGACCTGCCGTGGGGGCTGGACACCCGCATCGGCGAGCAGGGCATGGCGCTGTCCGGCGGGCAGCGCCAGCGGCTCGCACTGGCGCGTGCCGTGCTGGCCAAGCCGCGCATCCTCGTGCTCGACGACACGCTGTCGGCGCTCGACGTCCACACCGAGGCGCTGGTCGAGCAGGCCCTGCGCAACGTGCTGGCCGAAGCGACCGGCATCGTCGTGGCACATCGCGCCTCCACAGTGCTTCTCGCCGACAAGGTGGCCCTGCTGCAGGGCGGGACGATCACACGAGTCGGCACGCACGCCGAGCTGATGGCCACGGTGCCGGACTATCGCGAGCTGCTGGCCGCCGACGTGGGCGACGAGGTGCCGGTGTGACGACGACGAGCACCCCCGGAGGCGTGGGTCCCCCGGGTGGCACTCACGGCACCGGCATCCCCGAGACCGGCGACAGCGGCATCGGCCCGGTCGGGGTCGAGGC
>DASQMN010000329.1:0-4470 GCA_035645475.1 Nocardioidaceae bacterium | reverse complement strand
CGGGCCTCTCCGATGTGTTCGCCCGCTACGCCGCCGACCCCCTCTTCGACGCCATCGACGAGGTCGGCATCCGCGACGGCGCCGATCTGGCCGTCGCGGGCTACGACTTCGCGCCGACGTTCTCGATCTGGACCACGATCGAGGAGTGCCTCAACCCGCCAGTGATCTGGGAGCGTGACCGCGGCTGGTTCACCACCGAACCCTTCAGCGAGGCGGAGGTCTTCGACTTCCCGGAGGGCATCGGTCCGGTCGAGTGCGTCAACGTCGAGCACGAAGAAGTGCTGTTGATGCCGCGGTGGCTGGACTGCCGGCGCGCGACGTTCAAGTACGGCCTGGGCGAGGAGTTCATCGACGTCCTCAAGACGTTGCACATGCTCGGCCTGGACTCCACTGAGCCGGTACGCGTCGGCGCCGTCGAGGTGAGTCCCCGCGACGTCGTGGCAGCGCTGCTGCCCGACCCGGCGTCCATCGGCCACCTGATGCACGGCAAGACGTGCGCCGGCTTGTGGGTCACCGGCACGGGCAAGGACGGTCAGCCGCGGTCGACGTACCTGTACCACGTCGTCGACAACGACTGGTCCATGCAGGAGTACGGCCACCAGTGCGTCGTGTGGCAGACAGCGGTGAATCCCGCAGTCGCGCTGGAGCTGCTGGCGAGTGGAGTGTGGTCGGGCGCGGGAGTGCTGGGCCCGGAGGCGTTCGACGCCGCGCCGTTCCTCGCCCTGCTCAACGAGTACGGCAGTCCGTGGGGCATGCGCGAGGTGGTCTAGGGGCGGCGGCCGGACCGCGCTCACACCGAGGCGGCCAGGGCCTTCTCCAGCACGTCGAGTCCTTCGACGAGCAGGTGCTCGGGCATCACCAGCGGCGGCAGGAAGCGCAGGACGTTGCCGTACGTGCCGCAGGTGAGCACCACGACCCCCTCGGCATGGCAGGCCGCGGCGACGCGGGCGGCGAGGGCGGAGTCGGGCTCGGTGGTCCCAGGAGCCACCAGCTCGATGGCCATCATCGCCCCGCGGCCCCGTACGTCGCCGATGGCAGGGAGGCGGTCGGCCAGCCCGTGCAAGCGCTCGCCCATCACCTCGCCGAGGCGGCGAGCGGCGGCGGCGAGGTTCTGCTCGCGCATGGTCTGGATGGCGCCGAGCGCGGCGGCGCAGGAGACCGGGTTGCCACCGAAGGTGCCGCCGAGGCCACCGGTGTGGACGGCGTCCATCAGCTCGGCGCGGCCGGTGACCGCCGCGAGCGGCATCCCACCGGCGATGCCCTTGGCAGTGGTGATCAGGTCGGGGACCACACCCTCGTGGTCACAGGCGAACCAGTCGCCGGTCCGGCAGAAGCCCGACTGCACCTCATCAGCGACGAGCACCACCTGGTTGGCCGAGCACCACTGCGCGATCGCCGGCAGGAAGCCTTCGGCAGGCACGACGAAGCCACCTTCGCCCTGAACCGGCTCTATCACCACCGCCGCCAGGTTGCCGGCACCGACCTGCTTCTCGATGACGCCGATGGCGCGCTCGGCTGCCTCGGCGCCGCTGATGCCGGTCGGCTCGTGGAACGGGTAGGACATCGGGGCGCGGTACACCTCGCCGGCGAACGGCCCGAAGCCGTCCTTGTACGGCATGTTCTTGGCCGTCATGGCCATCGTGAGGTTCGTACGTCCGTGGTAGGCGTGGTCGAAGACGACCACCGCGTCACGTCCGGTCGCGTGCCGAGCGATCTTGACGGCGTTCTCCACCGCCTCGGCCCCGGAGTTGAACAGCGCCGACTTCTTGGCGTGGTCGCCCGGTGTGAGCTCGGCCAGGGCCTCGCAGACCTCCACGTAGCCCTCGTACGGGGTGATCATGAAGCAGGTGTGTGTGAAGGCGTCGACCTGCGCGTGCACCCGCTCCACGACCGCGGTCGCGGCGTTGCCGACGCTCACCACACCGATGCCGGACCCGAGGTCGATCATCGAGTTGCCGTCCACGTCCACCAGCACGCCACCTCCGGCAGCGGTGATAAAGGCCGGCAAGGTCGTTCCGACGCCGGTGGCGACGCTCGACAGCCGCCTCGCCATCAGCTCCTGTGACCTGGGACCCGGCACCGCGGTGACCAGACGTCGCTCCTGAGGCAGGCCCGGGCCGCCTGAGTGGCTGTCGTTCATTGCTGCCTCCGGTGCTGGGATCGTTGCTGATTTCGTGCTCACAGTGTCCTCAGCGGTGCCGAACGTCGTCAAGGCGGCCCTGATCTCACCGAATCCGTCGTCAGCCGTTCGGTGAGGCGCTGTCGCACAGCGGGCCATTCCTCGGCGATCACTGCGAACAGGATCGTGTCGCGCACGCTGCCGTCCCTGCGGCGCTGGTACCGGCGCAAGGTGGCCTCGTAGGTGGCACCGAGTCGCTCGATCGCCAGCTGCGAACGAGTGTTGCGCACATCGGTCTTGAGCTGCACCCGGCCGGCTCCGAGCACCTCGAAGCAGTGCGCGAGCAGCAGCAGCTTGGTCTCGGGGTTGACGCCGCTGGCCCAGACATCGGGGGAGTAGACGGTCGAGCCGATCTCCAGCCGGGCGTCGGCCACGGACACGTCCAGGTATGACGTGGTGCCGACGACGCGGCCGTGCTGGCGGACCGTCCACACGTGCCACCCCTGCGCACGGCGCTCGTCGAGGAGGGCGGTCCACTGCGTGGGGTCCGCAGGTCGGCCCGCGACATGGCTCCAGCACCGGTCGTCATCGAGCGCCACGAACAGCCCGTCGGCGTCGTCCGGGACCGCATGGCGGAGCTCGACGGTCTGCCCGGTCAGCACGGTGCCACTCGGTGGTGGCCAGGTCATGTGTGGCCACGGCACGTCAACCGGGCGGCTGTCGGGTACGGGGATGGGCACCTCCGCATTGTCGCGCCCGAGACGGACCCGCCTCGGCGTGGGCGGGCAGCGGGACCTGCGGACCGGTGCCTGCGAGACTGACCGGATGCCGACCCGACCGCAGCGCCGCGACGTCGTGGTGCTCGGCTCGACCGGGTCGGTCGGTACTCAAGCGCTCGAGGTGATCGCCGAGCATCCGGACCTGTTCCGTGTGGTCGCGCTGTCGGCGGGGGGCAGCGAGCCGGCCCTCCTCGCACAGCAGGCGATCGAGCACGAGGTGCCGGTGGTCGCGGTGGCCCGGGGCAGCGCCGCCCAGGACGTCCAGCTCGCTCTGTACGCCGCCGCGCAGCGCGCCGGGTACGCGGTGGGCGACGCTGCGGTGCCACGACTGCTCGTGGGACCCAACGCCGCCGCCGAGCTCGCGGCCACGCAGTGCGACGTGGTGCTCAATGCGATCACCGGCTCGGTCGGACTGCTGCCCACACTGGCCGCCCTGGGCCGGGGCACCACCCTGGCGCTGGCGAACAAGGAGTCGCTCATCATCGGCGGCCCGCTGGTGAAGGCGGCCGCCGCGCCGGGCCAGGTGGTGCCCGTCGACTCCGAGCACTCCGCCCTGGCGCAGGCGCTGCGCGGCGAGCAGGTCGGCGACATCGCCCGACTGGTGGTCACCGCAAGCGGCGGACCGTTCCGCGGACGCACGCGCGCGGAGCTCGCCGACGTCACCGTCGAACAGGCGATGGCGCACCCGACGTGGTCGATGGGCCCGGTCATCACCATCAACTCCGCCACGCTGATGAACAAGGGGCTGGAGGTGATCGAGGCGCAGCTGCTCTTCGACGTGCCGTACGAGCGCATCACCGTGGTCGTGCATCCCCAGTCGATGGTGCACTCGATGGTCGAGTTCGTGGACGGGTCCACGATGGCCCAGGCATCGCCACCAGACATGCGGCTACCCATCGCCCTGGCGCTCGGCTGGCCCTCCCGGGTCGCAGGAGTGGCCGCGCCCTGCGACTGGACGCAGGCATCGTCGTGGACCTTCGAGCCGCTGGACGACTCCGCCTTCCCCGCCGTACGGCTGGCCCGGGCAGCCGGGGCGCGCGGAGGAACCGCTCCGGCGGTTCTCAACGCGGCCAACGAGGTCTGTGTGGAGGCCTTTCGCGCCGGCGAGCTCCCGTTCCTCGGTATCGCCGACACCGTGGAGGCCGTGCTCGCCGAGCATCTGCGCGAGGACACGATGGACAGCCTTGGCGTCGACGACGTGCTCGAGGCCGACTCGCGGGCCCGCGCCCGAACCGCCGAGCTGGTCTCCGGACGCCCGGCACCGGCCCGGTGAACGTCTGGCAACAGGTCCGCGCCACGCCGTAACCGCGTTGGAACTCCGGCCGACCGTTCGCCAGAGTGACGCCCATGATCGTCGTCGACCAGCTCAGCAAGAGTTACGGCGCCCACACCGCTGTCAGCTCGGTGTCGTTCCGCGCAGAACAGGGCCTGGTGACCGGCTTCCTGGGGCCCAACGGGGCCGGCAAGTCGACGACGATGCGCATGATGACCGGGCTGACCCCGCCGACCGCCGGGCAGTGCACGGTCCTGGGTCAGCCGTACAAGCAGCTGCCCAATCCCGGTCGCCATGTC
>DASQMN010000328.1:0-5664 GCA_035645475.1 Nocardioidaceae bacterium | reverse complement strand
GAGCCTCCTGACAGAGGCTCGCGCGCCCGGGCATCAGGGGGCGCCCATCACCAAGCCCTCGATCGTGTGCTTCTGCACGATCGGCTCGAGACGGTCGACCACCCGGCAGGAGAGATGCGCACGGACCTCCTCCGGCAGGGCCGCGTGGTAGTCCACGGTGCAGGCGGTGTCGTGCAGCTCGGCATGGCCGGCGCCGGGCGCGTCGACCCCCAGCACGAGCACGGGACGGGAGGAGTCGGAGTGGTTCGCCGTGCCCCGGTGGATGGTCAGCGCCGAGCGGGCCGAGATGTCACCCATCTTCGGCAGCTTCGGCTGGGCGATGGACTCGTAGCGGTGCCACGTGGACTGGTCGGGGAACATCCCGTGTGCGAAGTCGGTTCCTGGCTCCCACTGGGTGCCGGGCGCCACCTCGAACGGGCCCATCTCGGGCACGGTGTCGACCGCGGTGAGGTTGAAGGCGAGCGAGGTCAGGCGCCGGCCCTCGTACGTCTCGGGCGGTGAGGGGAAGTCCCGGTGCCACGGCTGGTTCTTGGCGCCGGGGAAGGGGACATCGAAACCGAGCTCGACGATCTCGTAGTCCGGCCCGAGGACGTTCAGACAGATGGCGCGCACCCACGGGTGGCTGACCAGCTCGACGAAGCCGCTCATCTGCTCCGGGTGGATCTCGACGTAGTAGCGCTCCGGTCCGCGTCCGACCGCGCCACCCTCGCGCGAGATCGCGTCCTCGAAGGCGGTCTCGATGTCTGCCCGCATGCGGGCGGCCCACTCGCGTGAGAAGGCGCCCTTGTGGGCTACGACTCCGTCGGTGTTCAGCGCCGCGACGTCGGCGTCGATGTCCAGGTCAGTTGTCGTCGTCATGGGGCAACCTTGCTGCTTGCGCCGGATAATATCTACCCCCCGATCGCTGACCGATTTGCCGGAATCGGCCGGTGACGTACCAGCCGGGAGGCCGTCGTGACCGCCGTGACCACCATGCCGATCATGTCCGGTGTCGTCCTGCCCGGGGACAGCTCGGTCCGGCACGTCAACGTGCCCGTACCGGAGCCCGGGCCAGGTCAGGTCCTGCTGTCGATGAAGGCGTCGTCGATCTGCGGCAGCGACATCCGGGCCATCTATCGCGAGCATCTCGGCTCGGGTGCCGAGGCGTATCGCGGGGTCGTCGCCGGCCATGAACCGTGTGGCGAGGTGGTCGAGGTCGGTCCCGGCTGCCGCCGGTTGCGTCCCGGCGACAGGGTGGCCGTCTACCACATCGTCGGCTGCGGGCAGTGTGCCGAATGCCGGCACGGCTACGACATCGGCTGCACCGACGACAGCAGGGCGGCGTACGGATGGCAGCGCGACGGCGGCCACGCGGACTACATGCTCGCCGAGGAGGCGACCTGCCTGGCGCTGCCGGAGCCGCTGTCGTACGTCGACGGTGCCCTGGTGTCCTGCGGCTTCGGGACCGCGTACGAGGTGCTCCGACGCCTCGAGGTGTCCGGGCGCGACCGCTTGCTGGTCACCGGGCTCGGCCCTGTCGGCCTGGCGGCCGCGATGCTCGGACGCGCCCTGGGAGCCCACACCGTCATCGGCGTCGATGTGTCGGCATCGCGTCTGGACCTGGCGCGACGCCTGGGCCTGGTCGACCACGCGGTTGCGGCCGACGGCGACACCGACGCGGTCGTGGCCGAGCTGACCGCGGGCCTCGGGTGCGAGACGTCGGTCGACTGCTCGGGCAGCCCAGCCGCCCGCCGCACTGCACTGCACGGCACACGCACCTGGGGTCGATGCGGTTTCGTCGGTGAGGGCGGCGACGTCACGTTCGCCGTGTCCGAGCTGCTCATCCACAAGCAGATCACGTTGCACGGGTCGTGGGTCACGTCGCTGGGCCGCATGGCCGAGCTGCTGGAACGGCTCGTCGAGTGGGACCTGCACCCTGCCGACATCGTGACCGACCGCTTCTCGTTGGCACAGGCTGACCAGGCGTATGAGGTGGCAGCCGAGGGCGCCGGAGGCAAGGTGTGCATCGTCTTCGAGTGAGGGGACGCGACGCAGGACGCCGGCCCGCGTGCCGGCGGACACGACCGCGCCGCGGCCGCCAATCCTGAGCCGCCCGGATGCTGCCCGGTAGCGTGCTCGCGTGAGTCGGGCTCAGCGTCGTTCGCGCAGGTGTTCGCGCACTGCGTGCGATGCGGCGGCCGTGTCGACCCTGACGTTCGTGTACTCCGACTCCACCGCTGTGCTGGGTCCGCTCGCCACCTTCGCCGAACCCCATTCCTATGACCTCTGCCTGCCCCATGCCGGTCGGCTGTCGGTGCCGCGCGGCTGGGCGGTTCTTCGCCTTCCGGTCGACGGAGACGCAGCGTCGGCCGCGGACGACGACCTGCTCGCGCTGGCCGATGCGGTGCGGGAGGGAGTGCGCCAGGCGCCGGTGGAGCCGCAGGGGCGAGCAGTCGAGGTCGCGCGTCGCGGACACCTGCGCATGCTGCGTTCGGCAGAGGCCGAGCCTTCGGGCTGGCCGGCCGAGTCGCCTGATCCGTGAGCGGCCCGACGCCCCTTCCGGATCCCGCCTACCGGCTGAGCCGCGTGGTGAAGTCCTACGACGTACGTGGCCTGGTGCCCAGCGAGCTGGATCCGGTGCTGGCGTACGCGATCGGCTGCGGGCTGGCCGACCTGGTGGCCGGCAACGGCCGGCGTGCGCCCGAGCGGGCGGCGGCCGTCGTCCTCGGTCGTGACATGCGTGCCACCTCCCCCGCGCTCGCCGCCGCTCTGGCCGACGGCGTCCGGTCACGCGGGCTCGATGTCGTCGACATCGGCCTGTCCAGCACCGACCAGCTCTACTTCGCGTCCGGTTCGCTGGACCTGCCCGGCGCCATGGTGACCGCCAGCCACAACCCGGCGGGGTGGAACGGCGTCAAGCTGTGCCGCTCCGGGGCGCGTCCTATCGGTCGGCACACCGGCCTCGACGAGGTCCGCGACGTGGCGGCGTCGGTGCTGAGCGGCGAGCAGCCGACCTCGCCGCTTCCGCGAGGCGGGCTGGAGCGGCGGGACGTGCTCGAGGCCTACGCCTCGCACCTGCTGGGGCTCGCCCCGGTGCCTGGCGGAGCGTCTCGGCGGCGCGTCGTCGTGGACGCCGGCAACGGCATGGCCGGGCACACCGCGCCGGCTGTGTTCGCCCGGCTCGATGTGGAGCTGGTCCCGCTCTACTTCGAGCTGGACGGACGCTTCCCACACCACGAGGCCAACCCACTCGATCCGTCCACGCTGGTCGACCTGCAGGCGGCCGTACGCCGGCAGCGCGCCGACGTCGGCCTCGCCTTCGACGGCGACGCCGACCGGTGCTTCTTCATCGACGAGCGAGGGCAGTCAGTCTCGCCGTCTGCGATCACCTCGCTGATCGCCGTCCGCGAGCTCGCCAGGGAGCCCGGTGCGGTGGTGCTCTACAACCTCATCTGTTCGCGCGCGGTGCCCCAAGCCATCCGCGCCTCCGGTGGGACCCCGGTGCGAACGCCGGTCGGTCACTCGGTCATCAAGCAGCAGATGGCAGACACCGGCGCGATCTTCGGCGGCGAGCACTCCGGCCATTACTACTTCCGCGACTTCTGGTCCGCCGACTCCGGCATGCTCGCCGCCTTGCATGTGCTGGCGGCGCTGTCGCGCAGCGAGCGCCCGCTGTCCCGGCTGGTCGAGAGCCTGACCCCGTACGCCTCCTCAGGCGAGATCAACTCCACGGTGGGCGACCCGGTGCTCGCCATGCGCCGAGTCGAGGCGGCCTACGCCGGCCGGCCCGACGTGCGCATCGACTCCCTGGACGGGATCAGCGTCGAGCACGACGACTGGGGCTTCAACGTGCGACCCTCGGGCACCGAGCCGCTGGTGCGCCTCAACGTCGAGGCGGTCGACTCCGACACAATGGCCTCGGTGCGTGACCGTGTGCTGGCGATCGTGAGGAGTGCCGGATGAGGATCGACGCGAGCCTGCTCGAGATCCTGGTGTGCCCCGCGTGCCGGGCCGAGGTGCGCGTGGACGAGACGGCCGAGGAGCTGGTCTGTCGCGGCTGCGGCCTGGCGTACCCGGTGCGCGACGACATCCCGGTGATGCTCGTCGACGAGGCGCGCCGTCCAGCACCTCCCACCCGGCGAGAGCCGGTGCAGCAGCAGCCCGTGGAGAGAAGGGCTGCGGCCGAAGGTCCCGGAGACCTACCGGACGTGCCTCCGCCCGGATCCGGCGATGATCCGCAGGAGCAGGGTCGCAGTGCCTCGCCCGACACGCCGCCGACCGGCCCGACTTCCGGCTGAGCCATGTCTGCCATCCCACCAGACCCGAGGGTGCCTTCGGCCGGGGCAGACGCCCTGTCAGAGGTCGCTGCGAGCGGTGAGTTCGACGACTCCCTGCTCGATGACGAGGCAGCCTTGGCGGCAGCCGACCCGCTGTTGCGCCACCTGGCCGAAGCCGGTGCGCGGGTTCGCCGTGAGGTCCTCGCTGCGAAGGAGATCCTCGCCGGCCTCGAGCCACGCGGCGGCTCGCCACGCGCTCTGGTGGTCGCCGGTTCCGATGCCCGGCTGCTGCGTGCGGTGCTGGAGCCGTGGTGTCCGGTGCCCTTCGTCGCCTGGCCCGGACCTGGTCTGCCCGGGTGGGCAGGTGTGCTCGACACGGTCGTCGTGCTCGCCGGCTCCAGCGGCGACGACTCCGCGACGAGTGCCGTCGCCGAAGCGGTGCGCCGAGGGTGCACCTTGTTGGTCGCGAGCTCCCCGCACGCGCCGATCGCCGAGCTCGCGGCGAGTCGAGACACCACGTTGGTCCCCGTGCACACCGACGACTCGCTGGCGGTCGCCGTGGTGACGCTGCAAGTGCTGCACAGCTGGGGCCTGGGGCCGGACGTCGCCGGCGAGCACGTCGCGCAGGCTCTGGACGACGAGGCGCTGGCCTGCTCGCCGTACGTCGATCTGGCTCGCAACCCGGCCAAGGAGCTCGCGATCGCCCTGGCCGACAGCACACCGCTGGTATGGGGCGGCAGCGTGCTGGCCGCTCGTGCTGCGCGCCGGGTGGTCGAGGCGATGCGCCGGGCAACCGGGCGGCACGCACTCGCCGCCGACGCCGAGCACCTGCTGCCGCTTCTGGCGGCGACGAAGCCCAGAGACGTCTTCGCCGACCCGTTCTCCGCGACCGAGAGCGCGCCGCGCCCGGCGCTCGTCGTACTCGACGACGGCACGGAGGAAGCCTCGCTGCGGGAGCGCCGCGGTCGGTTGCTCGGCGCTGCCGCCGCGGCCGGTGTCTCGGTGCACACCGTCCGAGCCGCGGACACGGCCGGCTGGTCGGGAGTGGCCCGGTACGCGGCTCTGCTGGCGCGCGGCGGGTGGGCGGCGGCTTACCTGGCCGTCGGCTCGAGTCAGTCACCGCGAGGCTGACCCGGCACGCGTCCTGCGCTCGGCCGGGAAGTCGCCATTCTTAGTCGCATGGCTCAGCCACCGCCGGTGACGTAACCTGAAGCGCGTGTCCGACACCCTTTCCAGCCCCGTGACCAGCGACCCGGCGAACTCGTCCGGCGACGGCGACTTCGAGGTGGCTGACCTCTCCCTGGCCGCCTTCGGCCGTCTCGAGATCAGCCTCGCCGAGCATGAGATGCCCGGTCTCATGGCCATGCGCGAGCGCTTCGGAGCATCGCAGCCACTGGCTGGCGCCCGC
>DASQMN010000327.1:0-5861 GCA_035645475.1 Nocardioidaceae bacterium | reverse complement strand
GGGATCCAGCGGGCGCACGTCGAGCTGTACATCCGCACCTGCACGACAGCGCCGCGATCACCAACGCTCTCGACGCCGGCGTCCCACTACGCGACGCGCGAATCATCGCCCGGCACGCCGACCCCCCGCACCACCCAGCATGACGACCGCGCCCGCGGCAACCTCGAGCGCGACGGCGTCCACTTCCTCACCGCCTACGTCGCGGGGTGCAACAACGCGGACGGGCAGAGGAGCAAACTATGGCGCGTCCTTGCCGCCCGGTCACACTCCACCGTAGCAACGGGCCGAGACGTCGAGCTGTGGAATCGCCACGACTGGAAACGTGCACGGCGATCTCGCGCGCACCTTGGTCACAGTGACCGCTGATGACGTGGACGTGACTCCGGCGCAGACGCGGCGTCTCACGGGCTCCCTCATCGAGGCTGCCGACGTGTTTCCTTTCGATGGGGTTGGGCGAGCGGTGGTTTCATAGGGGCAGCGGGTGGCGCATGACGCCGGAACCAGGTAGTCGTCCGGACAGGGTGCGGATGAAGTCGAGTGCGTCCATCTCGACGTGCTCGCCGCCCTCGCCCTGGCTGAATGTGCCGCCGGCTGTTCCGGTCAGGTGCAGGTCGAACGGTTCTCCGTGCAGCTCTGCCCACTCCTGGGCGATGTCGGCAACCAACCGTCCATCGTGGGCCGAATCGAGGTCCATTGGCCGGCCGATCGCGGCGTGGATGTCGATGCGGTGCGCCCAGACGTCGCGGGTGAAGCCCACCTCGAGGAGGTAGTTCACCGGTTTCCAGCCGACCGGGGCGCCGAACGGGATCGGGGTGTAGCGCATCGGCAGTGGAGTGCGAAACCGGCCCTTGACCGCCTTCTCGCCGACTGCCTTGAGTTGTGCGAGCACCTCGTCGTTGCTGAGCTGGGAGCGCTCGCGGATCTGGAGCTCGTTGAGGCCGTCGACCCAGTGGTGGGAGTCGATCTCCTTGTTGAGCGCGAGGCCACGGCGCAGCTGATGCAGGAAGACCAACGGGGAGGCCTGGGCATCGGCGGAGCCGAGGACGTGCAGGACCATCTTGCGGACATCCCAGCCCACGCAGTCGGTGTCGGTCGCCCACTCCTCCGGGGTCAGGGAGGCGGTCAGGGCCGCGAACTTCTCGAACTCGGCCGAGGCGAGAATCCGGGCCTCTTCGCGGTTGATGCGGGTGACTCCACTTGTGCTCGTGCTCGTGGTACTCATCGATGCTTCCCTTCCGTAGGGTTGTCGATCAGGACGTCGGTCATGCGGTTCAGGTGCTTCAGCCAGCGGTCGCCGCCCGGCTCGTTGCTCAGTTGAGCCTCGATGAGACCAGCGGTCATCGCGACGAGGCAGTCGACGTCACCGGGGTCGGTCACGCCGGCCGCGTTCATCGCGCTGACGACGCGGCCGAGTGCCTCCTGGGCTACTGCGTAGGCCTCGGCGCTCGGCTCGAAGCCCGGGATCACCCGACGGAAGAGCAGGGAGTTGCGCGCCGGGTCCGCGACGGCGAAGTCGGCAAAGGCACCGAGGTAGGCCTTCAGCGCCGCTCGCGGATCGTTCTCGGGAAGATCGATCGAGTCGAGCGTGTCCACCAGCTGCCGGTTGCCATCGGCGAACATCGCGTCGTACAGGGCGTTCTTGGAGTCGAAATACGCGTACAGCGACGGCTGCTGCACCCCGACCTCTTTGGCCAGTTCACGCAGCGAGACCAGCTGGATCCCACGCTCCCGCGCCAAGCCCCAGGCCGCCTCGACGATCAAGCCAATCTTGGCTTCTCGACGCTGCGCGACCTTGCTGACGACCACAGGCGCTCCACCACACTTCCTATCGGTGATAGAAGAATTGCCTATCGTCGATAGGGTGTCAAGCATTGCGAGACTCGAACATCAAGATCTCGGGCGTCAACGACAGCGATCATTCGCACTCCAGCCGCGATCCGCTCGCTCAGCGCGTCGCCCGTAGTGCGTCACACCAGCGATACGGCCATCGATAACCCGAGGTCTAGCGGCGAGAGCCGGTAGCGAGCTGCGTCGACGCACGGCCGATGCGGCAACGAAGGTGCGTCTTGACGCCACACGACGGACAACGCGACGGGTGCACAGCTGTGTTGCCGCGCCGTTGGACGATGTTGGCGCAAAGACGTGCGGGCATCCATGGCCTCGTCTGCATCGAAGAACCGCACGCCGCGAGAAGTGATGCACCTAATCTCCAAACCCCCGGCCAGCGGCCGGGCCCACTGGGCGACCTGAGCCAGATGCGTGCGATCCAACACGCAGGTCGACCGTTCGACCACGGCATCGGATGGTTCCGCAAGCCCGCGGACGCCGCCCGGTCCCCGCAACTTGTTGAGCACTACGGGAGCGGAGGAGGCTTCTGGAACGCCATGCGCATCTACTCCGACCTCGGACTCGCCGTCGTCGGGATGACCAACGCCACCACCGCGTGGCCGTTCGACGATTTCTTCACCGACGTCGTCGAGAACCTCAGTCTCCACAACTCATATTTCTCACAAGCCGCGATCAGCGCTGACGGCTCTAGACAAGACAAGCGATCCATCCCCAACAGCAACGCGTGAACAACACCGTGACTGTGCTCAGCGCTCCCAGGTAGGCCGTATGAGGCTGGGCTCGGTGTCAACATCGGGCATGGGGTGGTGGTGCCCGTGCCCATGACTTGTCGTACCGGACGGCTAGCGTTCGGCCATGTCGCCCGGCACCATGTTCACGGACCGGTTCCCAAGCCCCCGTCTGGATCCGGGCACATGGCTGCCGCACTACCTGCCCGCCTGGTCTTCCCTGGAGGCGACCCAAGCCAGCCTGCGCGTCGACGACGTGGGCTCAGCCTAGACATGCCGGTCGATCACGCGATCTGGCGCCCCGGCGTCCACGAGCCGCCGCTGCAGTCACCGGCCTTGAATCGGGCAGCTGGTCGGGTCCGGTGGGCACCCCGTACGGCCAGCTGAGGTCATCGACGTCGCGGGGGCCGGTCAGATTCTGGAGGAAGCCATCGAGAGAAGGGTGGGTCTGCACACCGACGCCCACCTCGCTCGTGCGCGCTAGCCTGCGAGCATGACAGGCCGGGCGGCCGAGCAGGAGTTCGACGTCGGAGTGTGGGCTGCGTTGACCCGGCGCTTGTCGCCGTTCCTCGACATCACGCTTGGGCTCGTCGCGGCAGCCATGTCCGTGCTGTCGCTGCTGAGCACAGACGTTGCCACGATCGACCCCCGACTCGAGCCCGCCGACCCGTTATCGGTCGCCGCCACCTTGCTGGCGGGGCTGTCCTTGGCCTGGCGCCGCTCACGTCCGGCGGCCTCTTTCACGACGTTCGTCTCGTGCTGCCTCGTCGTGACCCTTACCGACCACTACATCGGACTGCTTTCGCTGCTCCTGCTATTCAGCCTCTACTCGCTTGCGGCACACGGTCGACGCAGAGATGGGGTGGTGGGCCTAGCGGTGTCCATGCTCGCCTACATCATCCTCGCCGTGCTGAACATCCCCGACCTCGGCACGTCCGACGTGCTGCAGGCCAGTGCTCTGCTACTGACAGCTTGGGCGCTCGGCGATGCGATCCGCTCGCGCCGCAACCAGCTGTCAGAGCGACTGTTGGTCGCGGAGCAGGAGGCGGCGACCGCCCGGGAACAAACCGCTCGGGCCGTCGTCGAGGAGCGGCTTCGGATCGCCCGAGAACTCCACGACGTCGTCGCGCACAGCATGTCTCTGATCGCCGTTCAGGCTGGCGTAGGCGGGCACCTCATCCGGTCCGACGTGGACGCCGCCGAACACGCTTTGGAGGTTATCGCCGAGACCAGCCGCAAGGCACTGACCCAGACCCGCTCGATGCTTGGTCTGCTCCGTGAGGAGGACACCGACGTCGCAGCACCCCCCATGCACACCATCGACGACCTCGACGGACTCGTGGAAGGCGTTCAGCAGGCTGGCGTCGACGTCGTCCTGACCATCGACGGTGCAGTACGCATGCTCGACGCCGGCATCGAGCTGACGGCGTACCGCATCGTGCAGGAGTCGTTGACCAACGTGCTCAAGCACTCCAACGCGAGACAGGCACAGGTGACGGTCACCTACGTGGACGACGGGGTGGACGTCGAGGTCCATGACAACGGTCGAGGGAGGCAACCCACTCCGCTGCCGAGCGGGGTGGAAGGGGGGCACGGACTAGTGGGGCTGCGTGAGCGCACCCGCTTGTTGGGTGGCGCTTTGCAGTACGGCGCCGTCGATGGAGCCGGCTTCCGGGTGGCAGCGCACCTGCCGTCATCGAAGGGGGCCGCGTCGTGATCCGGGTGGCCGTCGTCGACGACCAGGAGCTGGTCCGCTCCGGGTTCGTCGTGCTCCTGGGTGCCAGCCCCGATATCGAGGTCGTCGGTGAAGCGAGCGATGGCGCGCAGGCTTGGGAGCTGTGTCGTCGGACGACGCCGGATGTGGTGCTGATGGACGTCCGGATGCCCCGGATGGATGGCCTGGAGGCGACACGACGGATCATGGCCGACCGCCGGTGCGCCGGCACGCGCGTACTCGTCCTGACGACGTTCGACGAGGACGAGCTCGTCCACGAGGCACTCCGCGCCGGGGCCAGCGGCTTCTTGCTCAAAGACACCCGGCCTACCCGGCTGCTGGACGCAATCGCGGTGGTGGCGGCTGGGGACGCGTTGCTCGAGCCGTCCATCACGCGACGTCTGATCGAGCAGTTCGCCGCCTTGACGAGTCGCTCGGTGTCCGCTGTCGACGACGGGCTGACCGACCGTGAGCGCGAGGTGCTGGTTGCGGTCTCACGAGGACTGTCGAACCAGGAGATAGCCGACTGTCTGCACATGGGCTACGGGACGGTGAAGACCCACGTGAGCCACCTGCTCACCAAGCTCGAGTGCCGCGACCGCGCGCAGCTGGTGATGCATGCGTACGAGTCTGGCTTGACCATACCCGGGAGCAGCTGAGCTCTATCTCGAGTCTCGGCACATCGGGACTTCGGGCAGATGTGAGCCACCCCGCCGACAGCGAGATTGGTGACGCGGCCAGACAGGCCGGCCCAGCCGACGGAGGTACCGCTCATGTCACGACCACTTCGCGAAGCCATCACTTATCTGGCGCTCGCCTTCTCACTCGCCATCGGCATCGCGGTGGCGATTCCGCACGCCGACATCAACGTGCTGCTCAGCGCGTTTGCGCCGATTGCGGCGCTACTGATCATCACGGCCACCACCCCACGTGGACGACGGCTCGCTCTGTGGGGTGAGTTCGGACTCAACCGCTCAGGCAGGCAGATGTGGCCGTTCGCCTTGCTCGTGCCCATGCTGCTCGCAGGCGGCGCCTACGCCGCGGCACTAGTCATGGGCGTCGCCGAGCTGCGCGACATCGACCTCACATCATCCGGCGCCGCGGACTGGACCCTCAATCTGGTGGTCACGCTGGCCTTCATGACCGTCCTCTTCCTGGCCGAAGAACTCGGCTGGCGCGGCTACCTCCTGCCGAGGATTCAGCAGCTCACTAGCCGTCGTCGTGCGGCCCTCGTGACCGGCTTCGTGCACGGCTGTTTCCACCTGCCGCTGATCCTGATCGCCACGACGTACGACCAGCACGGGAGCCGGTGGCTCGTGGCCCCGGTCGTGGTGGCCACGATCACCATGGGTGGTGTCTTCTACGCCTATCTGTGGGACCGCACCGGTACGGTCTGGCCGGTGGCGATGGCCCACGGTGCTGTCAACACCGCCTTCGGCATCGGTGCCGGAGCCGTCGTGGCGACCACGTCGGAAGCCGACCTGGCGTACGTCGCCGGCGAGAGCGGCATAGCAACCTTCGCGGCGGTCGCAGTAGTCGGAACGGTGCTCCTGGCGCGGGCGAAGGTATGG
>DASQMN010000326.1:0-9294 GCA_035645475.1 Nocardioidaceae bacterium | reverse complement strand
CCTGTCGTGAGGAGATTGCCTGGCTGCGCCTTCTTCACGTGGAAGTACCATATCACCGCGACGGAGGTGATCGTCTGCACGATGAGGATCGACATGGTTCCGAGGATGGCGAGCAGGCCGTACTGGGAGACGTAGGCGCCCATCAGCGGGTCGCTGCCCTCCGCGGCCAAGAAGTAGAAGCCCAGCGTGAACAGGACCGTGATGCCTGTCTGAGAGAGCGAGGCGACGTGCGGGGTGTGGTGCGACCCATGGGTGCGTCCCAGCGTGTTCTTGGTCAGCGGAAGCTCGCGCCCGATCGCGTACAGGTACCGGCTGGCCGCGTTGTGGAAGGCCAGAGCACAGGCGAAGGAGCCGATGATGATCAAGAACACGTAGATGTCACCCACGAAGCTGCCGCCGAGCTTGTCCTCCGCGAGGCCGACCCAGACGTTCAGGTCGCCGGCGGCGGACAGCTCGATGGTCTGAGCCCGACCGTTGCCCGCGATCATCATCCACGAGACGAAGGTGTAGAAGGTGCCCAGCCCGATGACGGCCAGCAAGGTCGCCAGCGGCACGATGCGGCGCGGATTGCGGGACTCCTCGCCGTACACCGCGGTGGTCTCGAACCCGACCCATGACCAGAAGGCGAAGAAAAGGCCGATGGCGGCACTACCGGCGGCGATGTCCTGCAGCCCGACGCCTCCACCTTCTGGCAGGTCCGTGAAGGCGTTGAGCGGATTGACCGCCTCGGGCAGGAGGCCGTCGGGGCCGCCGCCGGAGAAGAGCACGGCGAACGCCATCAGCCCGAGCAGCAGTATCTCTGCGACGAGCGTCACGCCGAGGAATGCCGCCGCGATGTTGATGTCGAAGTAGCCGAAGACCGCCACGACCGCGATGGCGATGAACGCGATCAGCAACCAGTTGACGTCCCAGCCGAACCAGCGGTCGAGGCCGAAGTTCGCGAAGTAGGAGACGATCCCGATCAGCGACCCCTCGAACACCACATAGGCCATCGTCGCGAGAGCGCCGGCTGCCATTCCCCACACCTGCCCGAGGCCGTGGGTGATGAAGCCGTAGAAGGCACCGGCCGTCGTGATGTGTCGCGCCATCTGCACGAAGCCGACCGTGAAGAGAGTCAGCACGATCGTCGCGACCAGATACCCCGCAGGTGCTCCGAGGCCGTTGCCATAGCCCACGGCGATGGGAACGTTGCCGGTCATCGCGGTGATGGGCGCGGCATTCGCCACCGCCATGAACAGCACCCCGACCAAGCCGACGGCGCCGGTCTTGAGGTGGTTCGAGCCTGAAGACTGCCCCGAACCACTCGATCCGGTCGCCGCGGTCGAGCCGCTCGATGACGTCTCGCGCTTGAGGTTGTCGCTGGTTGCCACGGGTATCTCCATCCCGGTCCGGTCCGAAAAGACCTGCTACTGAACCGAATATGTGCCGCCAGTAGCGCGCTGGTCACTCTGCGTCGCTCCTGTCACCGGCCAGTCGGGGCATCGTGGCAGCCTGGCTTCCCCCGTGACAAGACCCGCGCCGCGTGGCATGACCAAGCACCGTCGAACCGTTGACCGAACCGCATGTCCGCTGATACAAACCTTTCAGCAGACCAATAGTCGTTTCGGTACGCGCCGGTTGCCTGGGCCGACCAAGGCGAGGAGGTGACAGATGGCTTTCGACTACGGGGACTTCGCTTTCGAGTCGAAGGACGAGGTCCTCGACAAGTCGCGGGAGTACTGGAACCCGGGCAAGACCGACTTCTGGGTGGAAGCTGGTGTGCCGCTGGTCATCGACCGGCGGGAGGAGTACTTCATCCATGACATGTCGGGCAAGCGGTTGCTCGATGTGCACCTCAATGGAGGCACCTACAACCTGGGCCACCGCAACGCCGAGGTCGTTGCCGCGGTCACCCAGGCGATGTCGCACTTCGACATCGGCAACCACCACTTCCCGGCTGTGACCCGCGCAGCGCTCGCGGAGGCTCTGGTCAGCAGCGCTCCCGAAGGACTCACAAAGGTCATCTACGGCAGCGGCGGCGGCGAAGCCATCGACATCGCGCTCAAGACCGCGCGACACACCACGCAACGGCGGACTCTGGTCTCGATCGCCAAGGCCTACCACGGGCACACCGGGCTCGCCGTAGGCACCGGCGATGAGCGATTCAGCAAGCTCTTCTTGTCCGACCGCCCCGACGAGTTCGTCCAGGTGCCGTTCAACGACCTCGCCGCCATGGAACAGGCCCTGCAAGGTCGCGATGTCGCGGCGGTGATCATGGAGACCATCCCGGCGACGTACGGCTTCCCGCTGCCGGAGCCCGGCTACCTGGAAGCTGTCAAGCAGCTGTGCGAGCGCTACGGCTCGCTGTACATCGCCGACGAGGTGCAGACGGGACTGATGCGCACCGGTGAGCTGTGGGCGATCACCAAGCACGGCATCACCCCGGACATCATGGTGACCGGCAAAGGCATCTCCGGCGGCATGTACCCCATCTCTGCCGTGCTCGTCGCCGAGCACGCCGCCGGGTGGCTGACCGAGGACGGCTTCGGCCACATCTCGACGTTCGGTGGCGCCGAGCTCGGCTGCATCGCGGCCCTGAAGGCGCTCGAGGTGTGCAACCGCCCCGAGACCAGGTCGATGGTCCACTACATCAGCGACCTCATCGGCCGCGGGCTGCGAGAGATCCAGGCTCAGTACCCCGACTGGTTCGTCGGAATCCGGCAGAACGGCGTCGTGATGGGCCTTGAGTTCGCGCACCCGCAGGGGGCCAAGTACGTGATGCGCCACCTGTATGAGAACGGCGTCTGGGCCATCTTCTCGACGCTTGACCCGAGGGTTCTGCAGTACAAGCCCGGCATCTTGTTGCGGCCCGAGCTCTGCGAAGACCTGCTCGACCGTACCGAGGTGGCCGTGGGCAAGGCGTGGGCCGAAGTACGTCGGTCATCGCCACGCGACGAGAAGGTGCCGGCGTGAGCACCCGATCCGACGCGGTGGCAGGAACGTCGGAACCTGCTGGTGTGCCGCGAGCGCGTCAGATGCTGGAGCGCGCCCGCTGGGCCTCGCGATCATTCGCGACGTACGACCAGGCCACGGTGCTCACCATCGTGGAAGCGGTGACCCGCGCGGCCGAGGACAACGCCCAGCGCTACGCCGAGTGGGCGGTCCGGGAGACCGGCTTCGGAGTCGTGGAGCACAAGCTGGTGAAGAACCGGCTCTGTTCGCGAGGAATCCTGGACACCTACCGCGATCACGACTACGTCACTCCTCGCATCGACACCGATCGCAAGCTGGTCGAGCTGCCACGACCTGCAGGCGTCGTCCTCGCGCTGGTTCCGTCCACCAATCCGATCAGCACGCTCTACTTCAAGATCCTGCTCTCCTTGTTGACCCGCAACGCCGTCGTGCTGAGTCCGCACCCCTTCGCCAAGCAGTGCTGCGCCGATGCAGCCCGGGTACTGGGGGAGGCGGCCGTCGCCGCCGGGGCGCCCGACGGGGTCGTCCAGGTCGTCGAGGAGCCTTCCATACCGCTCATCGACGCGTTGATGACCGATGAGCGCACCGACGTCATCCTGGCGACCGGCGGCGTTGCCGTCGTCAGAGCGGCCTACTCCTCCGGTAACCCCGCCATCGGCGTAGGCCCGGGCAATGTCCCGGTGCTGGTCGATGCCACCGCCGACCTGGCGCGGGCAGCAGAGAAGCTGGTCGCCAGCAAGGCGTTCGACAACTCGGTGCTCTGTACCAACGAGAGCGTGCTGATCGCAGAGGACTCGATAGCGGACCGCTTCCTGCGCGAGATGGGCCGTCACGGCGCGTACGTCCTCGAGCCGGCTGAGCGCGACAAGGTCCGGGACACCTTGTTTCCGCAGGGGCGGTTCGACACATCATTGGTGGGCAAGGACGCCTCGACGATCGCCACGCAGGCCGGCGTTCGCGTGCCAGGACGCACCCGCATCCTGGTGGCGCCGTTCGATCTTGCGGTCGACGAGGAGCCTCTGGCCCACGAGAAGCTCTGCCCGGTGCTCGGGTTCACCCGAGTCCCGACTGCACAGCGCGGCATCCGCACCGCCGCAGCGGTACTGCGCATCGGAGGCGCCGGCCACTCCGCGGTGGTTCACAGCAACGATCCCCGCACCGTCATGGACTACGCGGCTGCCGTGCAGGTCCTGCGGGTCGCGGTCAACGAGGGAGGAAGCACCGGCAGCGCTGGGTTCGGCACGCATCTGGCTCCCTCGATGACGATCGGCACCGGGTTCGCCGGTCGCAGCTCCCTCGGGGAGAACCTCCAGCCGAAGCACCTGGTCAATCTCACTCGCATCGCGTACAGCACGGACGCGAGCGAGGTGCTGCCCGCCTTCGACACCCTCAATCCCTGGCGCGCACCGCTGACGACCGTGCCCCCGTACCCCACGGCCAGCAACCAGGCGCCCTACGGCCTGACCGCCCTGCCGGCATCTCCCGCCGCTTCCGGAGATGAGAGCAGCGAGCTCCGCGAGGAGCTGCGCCGCCTCATCCTCGAGGAGCTCACCACGTTGATCAGGGGCTGACACGACATGGCCGAGCTCAGGTCCTTCATCTTCCTGGACCAACTGCAGCCCCAGACGATGTGCTACCTCGGCACCTGGATCAAGGGCACGCTGCCTCGATCGGACATGGCCGCCCAGATCATCGAGGTCGCCCCCGGTCTCGACATCGAGCCGTTGACGGACGTGGCGCTGAAGCACACCGACGTCAAGGCGGGCATCTTGGTGGTGGAGCGCCAGTTCGGCTACCTGGAGATCCACTCACGCTCGACCGAGGCCGTGCGCTCCGCGAGTGCCGCGGTACTGGACGCCCTGGACGTCAGCGCATCCGACGCCACGGCCCCGACCGTGCTCGCATCGCAAATCGTGTCGCGTCTCGACGCCCAGCACGCCTTCCTCATCAACCGCAACAAGATGGGGTCGATGGCTCTGCAAGGAGAGTCCCTGTTCGTGCTGGAGATGCAGCCGGCGTCCTACGCCATCCTCGCGACCAACGAGGCGGAGAAGGCGGCTGCCATCAAGGTGGTCGACTACCGCATGATCGGTGCCACCGGCCGGGTGTACCTCACCGGCGACGAAGCCGACGTACGCGCGGCCGCCGACGCGGCGGAGCAAGCACTCGGACGTGGAGCATGAGCGCCGGCAACGGCTCCCTTGGCGGACTGAGCAGTGACGAGCTGAGAGCGGCAGTACGCGCGGTCCTGCGCGACCTCTTTCCCGGCGGTGTGGCCGGCGAGGCTGCGACCGCGCTGAGGCCAGGTCACACCGCGTCCAGCACTGGTGCCATCGCAACCTTGAGCAGCCGTGCGGCGCCTCTGCCGACCAGCCAGCAGCCTGAGTCGGTGACACTCGGGAGCGACGCCGAGCTTGACGCTTTCGTGCGGCGGGTGGCCAGCCTCTGCGAGGATCCGACGGCTCGCAAGGCACTGAGGAACGGGCAGCGACGGTTCCGGCTGGCAGGGCCCGCCGGCGCGAGGACGATGCCCTCACCGCCGCACGACGGCGGAGTACACCGGATCGAGCGGGGTGCCGTCACGGAGCGGGCAGTCAAGAAGGCAGCCGCCGACGGTGGACGACTGGTGGTCGGGCGACGCGCCGTGCTGACCCCGTTGGCCAGGGACAAGGCCCGAGTCCTGGGCGTCGTGATCGAGAGGGAGCGCTGATGCTCAAAGCAACCGTGGTCGGCAACGTGTGGTCGACCAAGAGGGTCGAAGGCCTGCCTAGCGGCGCCTTCCTCGAGGTGGAGGTCGAAGGAGGCGGATCGCGACTCGTCGCCTTCGATGTCCTCGGCAGTGGGGTCGGTGAGCGGGTGCTCGTCGCCAGCGGATCGGTCGCTGCTGCCTACTTCCCCGACCCGCATCCACCAGTGGATGCACTGGTCATCGGTTCCATCGACGAGTCATAGGAGAGACGACATGGCAAACCAGGCGATTGGCATGATCGAGACGAAGGGCTACGTCGGTGCGCTCGCCGCGGCGGACGCCATGGTCAAGGCCGCTAACGTGACGATCGTCGGCCGGCAGGAGGTCGGTGACGGCCTGGTCGCGGTGACGATCATCGGAGACGTGGGTGCCGTCAAGGCCGCGACCGAGGCGGGTGCGGAGACGGCCGGCCAGGTCGGCGAGCTGGTGTCCGTGCATGTCATACCGCGTCCGCACGCCGAGCTGTCGAAGTACTTCGACACCACCGGGTCGGAGGCGTGACAGACACCCCCGACGCAGGTCCGTCGTCATCGACGGCCACGCCCCGGCCGGAACTGAGGGTCTACCTGCTGGTCGAAGATCTGCAGCGGCAGTTCGCCGCATATCTGGGCACGCCCTCACGAGCGCGCGGATACCCGCCGTTCCAGGGTCAGCACTCGCTCATCGTGGAGGTGGCGCCCGGTCTGGCGATCGAGCGGGTCATCGACCTCGCTCTGCGGTCGGTGCCGAGCGTGGAGCCGGGGATCTTGTTCGTGGAAAGGCAGTTCGGCGTCCTCGAGGTGCACGGGTCTGATCTCGCGGACGTGCGCCGGGCGGGTGCGGCGATCCTGAGCGGTCTCGGGGCGTCCCCCAGTGATCAATTGCAGCCACGAGTGCTGTTCAGCGACGTGATCGAGGATGTCACCGACCAGCACGCCGTCATCCTCAACCGCACCCGGCAGGCGTCGATGCTCATGCCGGGGCACACGCTGCTCGTCTACGAGATGACACCGGCACTGTTCGCCACCGTCGCCGCCAACGCCGCGGAGAAGGTCGCTCCCGATGTCACACTCGTCGACGTGTCGATGATCGGTGCAGCCGGCCGGGTCTACATGAGTGGCTCGACGCCAGACGTGCTGCGTGCCAGGGACGAGATCACCCGGGTGCTCGCTGAGGTTCAAGGCCGAGCGTCGTGAGCACGCACGACCTGTCCGAGGAGGATGTTGCCGCCCGGCTGGAACCGGTCGCTCGCCGGGCGCTCGTCGACTACGGCGTGAGCCCCGACGCGGAGCTGACCCTGCTCAACGTGAGCGAGAACGCGACGTACGCGGTGGATGATCCGGCGACCGGGCAGCGCACCGTGCTGCGGGTGCACCGCCTCGGCTACCACGACGGAGCTGAGATCGAGTCCGAGCTGGCATGGCTGGAGGCGCTTCGCCAAGACACCGGTGTGCGGACCCCCCACGTGCTGCCGACGAAGGACGGACGACGACTGCTGACGATGGAGGAGGACGGCAGCAGCGACCAGCGACATCTCGTGCACTTCGAATGGTTGCCGGGTGTCGAGCCGACGCCGACAGGGGAGCGACTCACCGAGTCGTTCCAGCTGCTCGGCTCCATCACCGCACGGATGCACGAGCACGTGCAGACATGGCAGCGCCCGTCCGGCTTTCGCCGGTTCTCGTGGGACTACGACGGCTCCTTCGGTCATGCGCCGCGGTGGGGACGCTGGCAGGACGGCGTCGCCGTGGGGGCAGCTGAGCGCGAGGTGCTGGCCAGGCTGGACGCCACCCTGGCTCGGCGCCTGGCACGCTTCGGTGCGGGCGCGGACCGGTACGGTCTCGTCCACGCGGACCTCCGCCTGGCGAACCTGCTCGAGAACGGCGACGAGACCTACGTGATCGATTTCGACGACTGCGGGTGGGGTTGGCTGCTGTACGACTTCGGTACCGCGGTGAGCTTCTTCGAGCACGACCCGCGAGTCCCGGAGCTCACCGAGGCGTGGGTACGGGGGTACCGAACGGTGCGCTCACTCTCCGCTGAGGACGAGGCCGAGATCCCCACCTTCGTCATGATGCGCCGACTTCTGCTCGTTGCCTGGATCGGCTCCCATGCCGGGACCGACCTGGCGCGCTCGATGGGAGCGGAGTACACGGCAGGCAGCTGCGAGCTTGCCGAGACCTACCTCTCCCGGTTCGGTTGAGCTCCTCGCCGTCCGAAGTCAGCACCGCAGGCACGCCCCCAGGAGGACACATGTTCACACCTCTGCACGACCGTTCGGTCATCGTGACCGGTGGCAGCAAGGGCATCGGGAAGGGGATCGCCCGAGTCTTCGCTGATGCCGGAGCGAACGTCCTGCTGGCAGCGCGCGACCGGGACACGTTGCAAGCCGCGGCCGGAGAGATCGGGCAGACCGCCGACGGGAAGGTCGACTTCGTCGTCGCCGACGTTGCCCGGGTCGAGGACTGTCACCGCATCGCGCAGGCTGCCGTCGACTCCTTCGGCGGCATCGACGTGCTCTGCGCCAACGCGGGCGTGTTCCCGGACAAGCCCTTCGCGGAGATGACCGAAGCCGACGTGGACGCTGTCTTCGCCTGCAACGTGAAGGGCACCATGTTCGCGGTGCAGGCGTGCCTGCCGGCGCTGACGGCGAGTGGACGCGGCCGCGTCGTCGTGACGTCATCGATCACCGGTCCGCTAACCGGCTACCCAGGGTGGTCGCACTACGGGGCCAGCAAGGCAGCCCAGCTCGGGTTCCTACGGACCGCAGCGATCGAGCTCGCACCTCGTCAGGTGACCGTCAACGCGGTGCTCCCCGGCAACATCGCGACCGAGGGGCTCGATGACATGGGGGAGGACTACATCCGCGGGATGGAAGCCGTCATCCCCCAACACAGGCTAGGCACCGTCGAGGACATCGGTCACGCAGCGTTGTTCTTCGCCAGTGACCAGGCTGGCTACATCACTGGCCAGACCCTGGTGGTCGACGGCGGCCAGGTGCTGCCCGAGTCGCCAGCCGCGCTGGAGGGCATCTGAACCGTCGTGAGCGAGTTCGTGGCCTCGATCGGTCCGGCTGCCGAGGACGTGCGCAAGCGGTTGCTCGACCAGATCCAGCACGGTCGACCGCGACCCGGCGAGAGGCTCGGCGGCGAGCGGGACCTGGCCCGTGAGCTCGGGGTGAGCCGTAGCACGGTGCGTCAAGCTCTGGCCGCACTGGAGATCGCCGGTGTGGTGCGTCGGGTCCCGGGTCGGGGAGGAGGCACGTTCGTACGCCAGCACAAGCTGGAGCGCGACCTTTCCCGAGTGGTCGGAGTGCCGGCACTGTTGCGAGCCCAAGGCATGACGTCCGGATCTCGCATCGTGAGCACCGGGCTCGTGGTGGCTGACGAGCAGACCGCGGCGGCTCTCCGCCTCGGCTCGGGTGCTTACATCGTCGACCTCGTCCGGCTCCGACTCGCCGACGGGACGCCGCTGTCGCTGGAGCACGTGCGCCTCCCGGCCGAGCTCTTTCCCGCCCTGCTCGACCTGCCGCTCGGTGGGTCGCTGTACGAGCTGCTGCAAGAGCACTACCGGACGACACCGGGGGAGGCGGTGGAGCGCATCGAGGTGACGAC
>DASQMN010000325.1:0-17136 GCA_035645475.1 Nocardioidaceae bacterium | reverse complement strand
GCACCGGCTACGCATCACTCGCCTACCTGCGTTCCCTGGCGGTGCAGGAGATCAAGGTCGACGCCTCCTTCGTCCAGACCGCGCCGAGCGAGCGCGCTTCGGCTGCCATCGTCCGCGCGGTGGCGACGCTGGCCACCGAGCTCGGTGTCCGCTGCGTCGCTGAAGGTGTGGAGAGCCAGGAGCAGCACACGCACGTGCGTGCGCTGGGCATCGAGCTGGCCCAGGGATACGTCTACGGTCGTCCCTCGGCGGCCGAGCACATCACCGGTGTGCTCGATGCCGCGACGGAGCGCTGAGGCTCGGTCAGGCCGGGACGACGACGCCGCGGACCTCCCCCAGGGCGAGCCGGCCACCATCGGCAGAGGGTGCGGTCGCGGTGATGAGCACCTCGTCGCCGTCAGCGAGGAAGTCCCGGCGGGTGCCGTCGCCCAGCGTCAGCGGCTCCTTGCCGCCCGAGGTGAGCTCGAGAAGACATCCGCGCTCGTCCTCTCGCGCCCCGGACACAGTGCCGGATGCGAACAGGTCTCCGGTGGCCAGAGCCGCCCCGTTGCTGGTGAGATGCGCGAGCATCTGACCGACCGACCAGTACATCGACGCGTACGGGGGGCGGGAGACGACCGATCCGGCGACTGAGACCTCGAGGGTCAGATCGAGGCCTGCGGGATCGTCGACCTGCAGGTGTGGCAGGGGAGTGGGCACCTGCTCCGGCAGCGGCACCTTGGCGGCCTGGAGAGCGGCCAGCGGAGTGACCCAGGCCGCGACCGACGTGGCGAAGCTCTTCGCCAGCATCGGTCCGAGCGGCATCGACTCCCAGGTCTGGATGTCACGCGCCGACCAGTCGTTCACCAGGGAGACGCCGAAGACATGCTCGTCGACATCGGCCGCGCTGAGCCTCGTGCCAGCCGTCGTCGGCACACCGACCCACCAGCCCACCTCCGCCTCGAAGTCCAGCCGCGCGGTCGGGGCGAACACCGGCCCGTCGTCCCCTCGTCGCTGGCCGTGAGGGCGTCGTACGTCGGTGCCGGAGACGACGACGCTCCCGGCTCGGCCGTGGTAGCCGACGGGTAGGTGTCGCCATTGCGGAGGTAGCGGATCCTGGCCGGGACGCACCAGCTCACCCACCCGTCGGGCGTGATGCTCGGAGCAGTAGAAGTCGACGTAGTCGGCCACCTCGACCGGGAGATGCAGCGCAACAGAGGCGATCGGGTGCAGCTCGGGCTCGACGAGGTCCTGCTCGTGCGGGTCGGTCAGCAGCGCCTGCACCCAGGTGCGGGTAGCGGCCCACGTGCTCGGGCCGGCCGCCATCAGCGGAGCGAGGCTGGGAGCGGCCAGCAGTCCGGCTACCTCCAGCGCGTCCGTCGCCGCGAGCGGGGCCAGGTCGACCACGAAGTCGCCGATCCGAACCCCCACCCGCGCCTCGCTCGGGTCCGAGTCGGCTTCGGAGAAGATCGCGTACGGCAGATGGTCGACGTCGTACGGGCTGCCGGCGGCTCCCGGCACCCAGCAGTGTCCGGTCATCGGGCGCTCGCTTCGCTCGGCACGGACCGGACGCTAGCGCAACGTCACCCCGGGACGGGTAGCAACGGGCCCGAGCCGAGCCCTCTCGTCGTTCGTGGCGGAGCGTTACAGTGCTGCGACTGGCGATCGGCCCTGCCGCTCGACATGCACCAGCCTCAGCCTGTTGTGGACCTAGGAGGTCGCGATGGTGTTCTACCGGTCAGCGGGTCTGGTCCCAGCCAAGCGGCACACCCAGCACCGGGAGAGCTCGGACGGTCCCCTGCTGCGCGAGGAGCTCATGGGTGAGGAGGGCTTTTCGTCCGACTCCTCGCTGCTGTACCACCGCGGCGTGCCATCGGCGATCGTGGACTCCCAGGTCTGGGAGCTGCCCGACGCGTCCACGACGCCCAACCACCCCCTGCGCCCACGACACCTGCGCCTGCCCGACCTCGTCCCGGGTCAGGAGTGGAAGAGCATGGACGTCGTCAACGACCGGCGACTCGTGCTGGGCAACGGCGACGTCCGCATCTCCTACGCGGTGGCCGGCGAGGTGTCCCCGTACTACCGCAACGCGGTGGGGGACGAGTGCGTCTTCGTGCATTCCGGTGCCGGCACGGTCGAGACACTCTTCGGCGAGGTGCCCTACAAGACCGGCGACTTCGTCCAGCTGCCGCGAGCCACGACCCATCGCTGGGTGCCTGACACCTCGACCGGACCCACGAGGGCATACGTGGTGGAGGCGAGCGGTCACATCGCGCCGCCGCGCCGGTACCTGTCGCGCTTCGGGCAGTTCCTCGAGCACGCCCCGTACTGCGAGCGGGACCTGCACGGACCGCCCGAGCCGCTCCTGGCGGAGGGGACCGACGTCGAGGTGCTGGTCAAGCACCGGGGCAACGGTCCGAGCGGTCTGGTGGGCAGCCGGCTCACCTACGCGACCCACCCCTTCGACGTGGTCGGATGGGACGGCTGCCTGTATCCCTACACCTTCGATGTCGACGACTTCGAGCCGATCACCGGGCGGGTGCACCAGCCACCGACCGTGCACCAGGTCTTCGAGGGGTCGGGCTTCGTGATCTGCGCCTTCGTCCCACGCAAGGTCGACTACCACCCGCTGGCGATCCCCGTGCCGTACTACCACTCGAACGTCGACTCCGACGAGGTGATGTTCTACGTCGACGGCGACTACGAAGCGCGCAAGGGCTCCGGGATCGCCAAAGGGTCGGTGTCCCTGCATCCGGGCGGGCATGCGCACGGCCCGCAGCCGGGTGCCGTCGAGGCCTCGCTGGGGGCCGAGCACTTCGACGAGCTCGCGGTCATGGTGGACACGTTCCGTCCGCTCGAGCTGGGAGAGGCCGCCGGCGCGTGCGAGGACGACGGGTACGCCTGGAGCTGGGCCGGGGGTCGCCGCTAGGCCCGGTCGCCGCTGGAGCCTTCAGTACGACAGGTGGAGCTGTTCGACGAAGGCGGCGGTGATCTGCTTGACGTAGGTGGCCGAGAGGTGGTTGTCGTCTGCGTACACCGCGGTGCTCCCCACCACCATCGGGCAGCGGCCTTCGGCGCACACGTAGGGCTCCATGTCGATCAGCTGCGCCCCGGATGCGGCGGCGGCGGCACGAGTGCGCGTGTTGAGCTCGGTGACATCGGCGGGCATCTGCGTGGTGCACGACCCCAGGGTGGCTCCCGTGGCGCTGAGGCAGTCGGCCGGCGGTTGCGGCGTCGTCGGTGTGTCCAGCACGAGGCTCACCTGCTCGGTGTGCGGCGCCAGCTCGTCGAGCACTCCTCGCATGCCGCTCTCCCAGGCATCGGGGGCGGCGTCCGGGTCGAGCGGACCGGTCTGGTCCTCGTCGGCGAAGTTCAAGACGGCACGGCTGCCGAGCACGACCAGGTCCGGGTCCAGCTCGGCCACCTGGCCGACAGCCCAGTCGTGGAACTCCGAGCAGGAGGCGTTGGTCTGGCTCTCGCTCGCCTGCCACACCGGCCAGTCGACAGCCGGACAGCCGAACTTGATCAGCGGCACGACCCGCCAGCCCTGCTCGAGTCCCAGCTTGTCCAGCGCCGGCAGCCACATCCCGGCATGGGAGTCGCCCAGCAGCACGATGGTGCGGTCGGCACCGGGGTCGCCCACCGGGCACAGCTGCGCGCTCGACTGCTCGTCGCTGGCCACGCAGCGCATGTCGCGGTCCCACTTGTCCAGGGCCAGCGTGCGCAGGTCCTGGCTGATCGCGGGGACGGGATCGTCGGCCACTGCGGGGTCGGCCGCCGCTTCCACGGCCGCCCTGGCTGCGGCGATCTGTGCCGCCGTAGCCGCGTCCGGTCCCGCCTTGACGCCGGTGCCGAACTGGGAGCCGGTCGTGGCTCCGCGAGCCAGCATGGAGTACTCGGGGACCGTGGCCGCAGCCGCCGGGGCGGTGCCGCCGGCAGCCGCCACGGCGATCTGGCCACCGCACCACAGAGCGGTGGCCAGCACCGCGGTCACCGCGATCGGCCACAGAGACAGCGCCAGGTCTGGGCGGCGGCCCAGGGCCTCGACTCGGCGCACGGGGTTCTCGAGCAGCCGTGAGCTCAGCGCCGACACGCCGAGAGCCAGCAGCAGCAGGCCGAGGTTGGCGAGCAGTCCGAGCTCGTGCCCGAGGTACGCGGCCGGCAGCACCAGCGCCGGCCAGTGCCACAGGTAGAAGCCGTAGGACACGTCGCCGAGCCAGCCGAGACGCCGTCCCGCCATCAGCCGGGACGCGCCGGGCAGCGCGCCCGCCGTGCCCGCCGCCAGCAAGGCGACGGTGCCCAGGACCGGCAACAACGCAGCACTGCCCGGAATCGGCGTGGCGTCGTCGTACGTCACCGCAGCCACGAGAACGGCAGCCAGGCCACCCCAGGCCAGCAGCGCACGCAGGACGAAGGGCAGCCGTGCGGGAAAGGAACCGGCCATCGCCAGCAGTACGCCCGCACCGAGCTCCCAGACCCGCGCCGATGTGGAGAAGTAGATGCCGGTCGGGTTGCTCACGACTCCCGCATCGGCGTAGGCGTAGGACAGGGCACATGCCGCGGCGACGAGCAGGGCCAGCAGCGGCAGCCGGCGGCGGGCTCCCTCCGCACCGGCGCGATGCCGGCGCAGGCCGACGGCCAGCACGAGCACCAGGACCGCAGGCCACACCAGGTAGAACTGCTCCTCGACGGCGAGCGACCAGAAGTGCTGCACCGGAGACGGCGGCTCGCCGGCGGTGAAGTAGTCCGTGCCCACTGCCGCCGCATGCACGTTGGCGGCGAAGAACGTCGCCCACAAGACGTCTTGCACCACCTGGTCGGCGCGGGTGTACGGCAGGGTGAGTGTCGCGATGAGAGCCGTCGCGACCAGGGTGAGGGTGGCTGCAGGCAGGATCCGGCGCGCTCTGCGCGCGTAGAAGGCGACGAGCGACACCGAGCCCGTCGAGGTGGCCTCATGCAGCAGCAGCGACGTGATCAGGTACCCGGACAGGACCAGGAAGACGTCGACGCCGATGTAGCCGCCGCGCAGCCCGGGGACGCCGGCGTGGCACAGCACCACGAGAAGCACCGCCACGCCGCGCAGGCCCTGCAGGTCATGGCGGTGCGGTTGACGGGGCAGTGCCGCACGCGGTGCCACGGCGTCGGCCACCCGGCCCCAGAACCGCGACCAGGGTCCGCCCCGCCGAGGACGGGCGGCGCTGGCACCCGTGCCATCGCCTCCCGTGGGGCGGGGGAGGGTCGGGGCGCTGGGCGAGCTCAGTGGGTTCTCCTGGCCGAGGGTGCAACACCCGGGGGTCAGCGGACAGCGTCACTGTGGCATCGCTCCGGCCGGTGGCTGTGGCGGCTCGCCGTGCCAGTGGGAGAGTCCTAGCGCAGGGTCACTCCGGCGGCTTCCAGCTCCAGCAGGGTGTCGTCGAGCCGGTCCGGTGCGACAGCTGCTGTCAGGTCGGTGAGAACGGTGGTTGCGAAGCCGGCGGCCGCGGCGTCCAGGGCGGTCTGCCGCACGCAGTAGTCGGTGGTCAGCCCGCAGACCTCCACGGTGTCAACGCCGGCCGCACGCAGCCACTCCTCGAGCGTCGTGCCGTCGCTGTGGCCCTCGAAGCCCGAGTACGCCGCGGAGTACTCACCCTTGACGAACTCGGCTGCGAACGGCCGTGGGGTGAGGGCGGGGTGCAGGTCGGCACCGGAGGTGCCGACGACGCAGTGCGGTGGCCAGGAGTCGACGTAGTCGGGATTGTCGGAGAAGTGGTCGCCAGGGTCGATGTGGTGGTCGCGGGTGGCGGCGACGAGGTCGTAGTCGTGGTCGGCCAACAGGGCGCCGATGCGTGCGGCGACACCCGCCCCGCCGACCACGGCCAACGAACCGCCCTCGCAGAAGTCGTTCTGGACGTCGACGACGAGCAGTGCTCGGCTCATGAGTTGCCTCCGGTAGGTGAGGACGCGGTTTCCCAGACGGTGGGGATGGCCGGCTCGCCGCGGGACAGCTGCCGACCGCTCGGGGGTAGCTCCGCCCGCGAGCGCAGGTGTCGGGCGCGGGCATCGTGCAGTGTCTCGTCGAGCACGCGCTCACCGGCCCGTACGGCGGTCACCAGCAGCTCGCGGTCGTTGCCGTCGTCGCGTGGGCGGTGGCCGATCCCGATGACCTCCGCCTCGGCGATCCCGTGGGCGTCCAGGCGGCGCAGCGCCCACTTGCGGCCACCGATCGAAATCTTGTCGCGGCTGGCCTTGGCCACCCCGACGAGCTCGCCGCCGGACTCCTCGCGGGCGACCAGCTTGTAGACGAAGCCACAGGTCGGGTGTCCCGACCCGGTGACCACCGAGGTGCCGACGCCGTACCCGTCGACCGGCGCCGCGGCGAGGGCGGCGATGGCGTACTCGTCGAGGTCGCTGGTGACGATCACCCTGGTGTCGGTCGCGCCGAGGCTGTCCAGCTGCTCGCGCACGGCCGTCGCGAGCGACGGCAGGTCGCCGGAGTCTATGCGCACGGCACCCAGCTGCGGCCCGGCCACCTCGATGCCCAGCCGTACCGCCTCCTCGATGTCGTAGGTGTCGACCAGCAACGTGGTGCCCGTCCCCAGCGACTCGACCTGAGCGGTGAAGGCGTCCCGCTCGCTGTCGTGGAGCAGCGTGAACGCGTGGGAGCTGGTACCGGTCGTCGGCACCCCGTACGTGCGGCCGGCCTGCAGGTTGGATGTCGCGGCGAAGCCGGCGACGTAGGCGGCCCGCGCGGCAGCCACCGCTGCCTGCTCGTGAGTACGCCGCGAGCCCATCTCGATGCACGGGCGATCCCCGGCCACCGCCGTCATCCGCGATGCCGCCGCAGCGATCGCGGCGTCGTGGTTCAGCACGCTCAGCAGCAGCGTCTCCAGCATCACGGCCTCGGCGAAGCCACCCTCGACGACAAGAAGCGGCGAGCCGGGGAACCAGGTCTCGCCCTCGGGGTAGGTCCAGACGTCACCGCCGAAGCGGTACGAGGCCAACCATCGGCAGGTGGCGGCATCGACCACCCCGGAGTCGCTCAACCAGCGCAGCGTGTCGTCGTCGAAAGCGAAGTCCGCGACGGCGTCGAGGGCCCGGCCGGTGCCAGCCATCACCCCGTACCGGCGGCCATCGGGCAGGCGGCGGGCGAAGAGCTCGAAGACACAGCGCCGCGATGCCGTTCCGTCGGCGAGGGCGGCTTGCACCATGGTGAGCTCGTAGTGGTCGGTGAGCAGTGCTGTCGAGCCGGGAGCCGCGGGTGACGACGCGAGTTGTCGCACATCGGCCAGCCTAGGAGACAATGAGCGACGATGACCGCCCCCCCTGCTCCGGTAGAGCTCGACGAGCCGGAAACAGCCGACGTGACGGCCCTGGACCGTCCGTGGGTCACCCTGGTCTGGAACGACCCGGTCAACCTGATGAGCTACGTCAGCTACGTCTTTCGTACGTACTTCGAGTACTCCAAGGCGTACGCCGACAAGCTGATGTGGCAGGTGCACGCCGAGGGGCGGGCGGTGGTGTCCACCGGCAACCGCGAGGAGATGGAGCGCGACGTGCAGGCGATGCACGGCTACGGGCTGTGGGCGACCCTGCAGCGAGCCGACGAGTGAGGGGCTTCAAGCGCCGGCGCGGCGGCCGGCTGCATGCCTCGATGCAGCCGCTCGAGGCGCGCATGCTGGCGACGTTCGCCGGTCAGGTGATCGAGCTCCTGCACGAGGACACGGCCCCCTTCGGCCCGCGGGCTGTCGACGGGGACCCGCTGGAGGCACTGATCGAGATGGACGGGCCGGTGGCCGCCCCGGAGGACCCGGTACTCGTCCGCCTGCTGCCCGATGCCTACCGCGAGGACGAGGAGGCGGCTGCTGACTTCCGCCGGTTCACCGAGTCCGGATTGAGAGCCGACAAGGTGGCCAACGCCCGCACGCTGCTCGACAGCCTGCGCGACGGTGGGTACGACGGTGGCACCGCGGACGTCCTCGACGAGTCCGCAGCGGACACCATCGAGATCGAGCTCGGCCCCCAACAGGTGCAGGCCTGGTTGCGCAGTCTCACCGACATGCGACTGGCTCTGGCGACTCGCCTCGGTATCGAGGACGACGACGAGGAGGACTGGGAGCAGCTGCCGGAGGACGACCCGCGAGCCGTCATGCACGACGTCTACGGCTGGCTCGGCTTCGTGCAGGAGTCGCTGGTCCAGGCGCTCAGCTGAGGCCGGTGCGGTGATCGGGCGTCTGGCTCAGCCGCGCGCCGTACGTCCGCGCAGCGCGAGGAATGCCAGTGTGAAGCTGGCCGCTCCCACCAGCGCGATCGCAGCCAGCCCCTCCAGCAAGGCCTCTGCCTGCCAGCCCTCTGTGAGCAAGGACCGCAGTGCCGCCAGCACGTACGTCACCGGGTTGTAGTCGGCCACTGTCGCAAGCCACCCTGTCAGGGCGTCCTGCGGGAGGAACGTGGTGGTGAGGAAGGCGAAGGGGAAGAACAGCAGGAAGCTGGAGTTGACGGCAGCGGAGCTCCCCGTGCGCAGCGCGATGGCGTAGGGGAAGCCGGTGAAGGCCAGCCCCCACAGCCCCGCCAGCAGGAGGAACGCCACAACCCCGGCCGCGCCGGTCTCAAACCGGACGCCGACGGCGAAGCCGAGGATCAACACCGGCACCGCCAACGCGATGACCAGGACGAGGTCAGCCACCATCAGACCGAGCAGCAGCGCCGGGCGCCGCATGGGTGTGAGGAGCAGGCGGTCGAAGTATCCACCGGTGATGTCGGTGACCAGCGCGCTGGCACGAGAGACGCCGGTGACAGCGAAGATGATCGCGACGGGCAGCTGGAACGCCTTGAAGTCCGCCACTCCGGTCCGCTCCGCGACGTCTTGAAGCGCACCGACATTCACCACGAAGAAGAACACCGGAATGATGAGGGCCGGAATGACGGCTTCCGGCTCGCGCGGAATCAGCCGTAGCGCCCGCATCGCCACCGACACGAGATCTCTGCGGAAACCGGACGTAGAGGCCGTCGGTGCAGGTGCCTGGGTCTGTTCGGTGTGCGTGCTCGTCGTCATCGCTACGCCTCCACTGTTGTAGGGGTCCGGGTCGACTCGTCGGTCGCGATCCGCTGTCCGGTCGCCGAGAAGAAGACGTCGTCGAGCGTCGGCCGGCGCAGCGACAGGTCCTTGACCGTCACCCCACCTGCAGCCAGCGCCAGCGCGACGGGACTGATCGCCGTCGGTCCGTCCGCGACCGACGCGACGATCCGGTCGTCGCTGATGACGGCCCGGTCGACCTGCTCGAGCGCCTCCAGCGTTCGGCGTGCCGGCTCCAGCGACCCGTCGATGCTCGCCACGACGACATCGGTGCCGATGCGGCGCTTGAGCGCCTCGGGGGTCCCCTCGGCGACGATGCGGCCGCGGCTGATGATGCCGACGCGGTCAGCCAGCTCGTCGGCCTCCTCGAGGTACTGCGTGGTCAGGAAGATCGTCATCCCCAGCTCGCGGTTGAGCCGGCGAACCTCGTCCCACACCGCTCGCCGGCTGACCGGGTCGAGCCCGGTCGTGGGCTCATCGAGGAAGAGCACGGATGGGTTGTGCATCAGCGCGAGCGCCAGGTCCAACCGCCGCTTCATCCCGCCGGAGTACGTCCCTACCCGCCGCGAGAGAGCGTCGCCGAGATCGATCAGCTCGCTCAGCTCGGCCAGACGTCGTTCGGTGTCGGGCCGGGACAAGCCGTACAGGCGGCCCTGCAGTCGCAGCAGCTCGGCGCCGGTCTGCTTGTCATCGAGCCCCGCCTCCTGCAGCGCCGCGCCGATGCGCAGGCGCACGGCCGTGGTCTCGGTGACGACGTCCTTGCCGGCCACGTACGCCGAGCCGGCGGTTGGAGCCAGCAGCGTGCACAGCATCCGGGTGAGCGTCGACTTGCCGGCTCCGTTGGGGCCGAGGAAGCCGTAGACCTCCCCGGCTGCTACGACGAGGTCGACGCCATCGACCGCGCGGGTCTCCCCGAAGCGGCGTTCCAAGCGCCCTGGTGACGATCTGTGGCTCACCCATAATACCTCCACATAGCTAGCTATAAGTCTATCTAACTATCTGGTGGACTAAGGTACGACGATGGCCGAGCCGCGTCAACAGCAGGACCCGCCTCCGTCCGCCCGTGACCTTGCGGAGCGGCTGAGACTGCTGTCCGACGCCACGCACGGGTCTCAGGTCGCGATGGCAGCCAGGCTCGGGATCGGGATGTCCGACTTGCAGGCGCTCGAGCGTCTGCTGCTCAACGGCCCCGTCGGGCCGGCCGAGATCAGCACGTCACTCGGCATCCGGCCCGCATCCGCGACCGCACTGGTGGACCGCCTCGAGGGCACCGGTCACGTGCGCCGCGAGCCGCACGACTCCGATCGACGCCGCCTGGTGCTGGTGCCCACGGAGAAAGCCAGAAGGGACGGGTGGGCCGCGGTCATGCCGCTTGTCGCGTCACTCGAGGCCGCGGCCGCGGGACTCGACGATGACCAGCGGCGTGCGGTGGCGGGCTACCTGGACCGGGTGATCGAGAGCCTGCGTGCGTACGCCGCACAGGAACGGCCGCAGTGATCTCGCCATCTGGACCAAGTCACCGGGGCGCGCGCGTCGAGCGACCTACGCTGCGCCCGTGCTGACCCTGGACCGCGCGACGTACGACGCGATCGTGGCGCACGCGAGGCGCGACCACCCCGACGAAGCATGCGGCGTGGTCGCCGGACCGGCGGGCTCGGACCGGCCGGAGCGGTTCATCCCCATGCTCAACGCCGCCATGTCGCCGACGTTCTACGAGTTCGACTCCGCCGACCTGCTCGCGCTCTACCGCGAGATGGACGAGCGCGACGAGGAGCCGGTGGTGGTCTACCACTCGCACACCGCCACGCAGGCGTACCCGAGCCGTACCGACATAGCGCTGGCCCAGGAGCCGGGGGCGCACTACGTGCTCGTGTCCACCCGCGAGTGCGGCAACGACGAGGGCCCGGTCGAGCTCCGCTCCTTCCGCATCGTCGACGGCGAGGTCACCGAGGAGGACGTGAGGGTGGTCTCCTCTGCCGGCGCCACGGAATGACCCCCACGCGCGCGACGTTGCCCTGGGCGACGCACGCCACGAAGGCACCGCCGACAGCTGCACCTGCCGAGCACTCCGCCGGCACCGACACCACCGGAGAAGTCATGGCCATCGAGGTCCGGGTCCCGACCATTCTGCGCACCTACACCGGCGGTGAGAAGGCCGTGTCGGGCGCGGGTTCGACGCTGGCTGAGGTCATCGACGACGTCGAGTCGCGCCACACCGGCATCAAGGCCCGCATCGTCGACGGGAACGAGCTGCGGCGCTTCATCAACGTCTACGTCAACGACGAGGACGTTCGGTTCACCGGCGGCCTGGACACCAAGGTGTCCGACGGAGACGCCGTCGTGGTACTGCCCGCCGTCGCCGGCGGGGCTCGCTGACCCCTCCTCATGCGCTTCGACTCCCTGATCGACTCGGTCGGGCAGACCCCGCTGGTGGGTCTGCCTCGGCTCTCGCCGTCGCCCGACGTACGGCTGTGGGCGAAGCTGGAGGACCAGAACCCCACCGGGTCGATCAAGGACCGCGCCGCGCTGGCCATGCTGGTGGCGGCGGAGAAGGACGGACGTCTGCGGCCGGGCTGCACGATCCTGGAGCCCACCTCGGGCAACACCGGCATCTCGCTGGCGATGGTGGCCACCCTTCGCGGCTATCGCCTGGTGTGCGTGATGCCGGAGAACACCTCCGTCGAGCGCCGGCAGCTGCTGCGCATGTGGGGCGCCGAGATCGTCTCCTCACCGGCCGCCGGTGGCTCCAACGAGGCCGTACGGGTGGCCAAGCGGCTCGCCGACGAGCATCCCGACTGGGTGATGCTCTACCAGTACGGCAACCCTGCCAACGCCGAGGCGCACGAGCAGACGACCGGGCCGGAGATCCTCGCCGACCTGCCCGAGGTGACCCACTTCGTGGCCGGGCTCGGCACGACCGGCACTTTGATGGGCGTGGGGCGGTTCTTCCGCCAGCACAAGCCCGAGGTGCGCATCGTCGCCGCCGAGCCGCGCTACGGCGAGCTCGTCTACGGCCTGCGCAACCTCGACGAGGGTTTCGTCCCCGAGCTGTACGACTCCGCGCTCATCGACGCCCGGTTCAGCGTCGGCCCGCGCGACGCCGTACGCCGGGTGCGTGAGCTGCTGACCTCGGAGGGCATCTTCGCCGGCATCTCGACCGGCGCGATCCTGCACGCGGCGCTCAGCCAGGCCGCCAAGTCCGTCAAGTCAGGCGAGCGTGCAGACATTGTCTTCGTGGTCTGCGACGGTGGGTGGAAGTACCTGTCGACCGGCGCCTACGAGGGAACAGTCGACGAGGCCGAGGAAAGCCTGGAGGGTCAGCTGTGGGCGTGAGCACAGGCAGCGGCTGCATCGTCGTCTTCTCCGGCAGCGCGCATGCCGGACTGGCGCAGCTCATCTGCAACGAGCTCGGCGTACCGCTGTCTCCGGCCCCGGTGAAGCGGTTCAGCAACGACTGCCTGCAGGTGCAGCTGCAAGCCAACTGCCGCAACCGCGACGTCTACGTCGTTCAGCCCCTGGTGCCACCGACCCAGGAGCACCTGATGGAGCTGCTGCTGATGCTGGACGCCGCCAGGGGTGCGTCGTCCGAGCGGGTGACGGCCGTGATCCCGCACTTCGCGTACGCCCGCTCCGACAAGAAGGACGCCTCCCGGATCGCGATCGGTGGCCGCCTCGTCGCCGACATGCTGGCCACCGCCGGAGCGGACCGCGTCATCACGATGGCGCTGCACGCACCCCAGGTGCATGGCTTCTTCTCCGTGCCCGTCGACAACCTCACCGCGCTCGGCGAGCTCGCCCAGCACTACCGCGGTCGCGACCTGAGCAACACGGTGGTCGTCTCGCCCGACCTCGGCAACGCGAAGACCGCGACCCAGTTCGCCCGGCTGCTCGGCCTGCCGGTCGCCGCGGGCAGCAAGCAGCGCCTCGCCGACGACCGAGTCGTCATCGACGCCATCGTCGGTGACGTGAGCGGCAAGGACGTGCTGGTGCTCGACGACGAGATCGCCACCGGCGCGTCCATCGTGCAGCTGCTCGACCGTCTCGCCGAAGAGGGCTGCGGAAGCGCCTCGGTGGCGTGCACCCACGGGCTGTTCACCGGCAAGGCCGTGGACCGGCTGCGCAGTCACCCGACGGTGACCGAGGTCGTCACCACCGACACCGTCCCCCCGCCGGACCAGGACTGGCCCGAGCTGGCGGTGCGGTCGGTGGCTCCGTTGTTCGCCTCGGCCATCGCTCGGATCCACGCCGGTGAGTCGGTCAGCAGTCTCTTCGACGGCGTCGATCCGACGCACGCACCGCCGCAGGCGCAGTTGCCGTTCTGAGGCGCTCACGAGTCGGCACGTGCATCAGATCACGTGTGATCTGCGGCGCAGGTTCGGTTCGGGCGGGTAGTCAGGCGCCTACGATTCGGCAGTGGCTGACGCACCCATCGGCATCTTCGACTCCGGCTTCGGTGGCCTCACCGTTGCCCGCTCGGTGCTCGACCAGCTGCCGCACGAGCCGGTGCTGTACCTGGGCGACACCGCCCGCCAGCCGTATGGACCCGAGCCGATCTCCCTCGTCCGCGAGTACGCGCTGGAGTGCCTGGACCGCCTTGTCGACTCTGGAGTGAAGGCCCTCGTCATCGCGTGCAACTCAGCCAGCGCGGCGGTCCTTCGCGACGCCCGGGAGCGTTACGACGTCCCGGTCGTCGAGGTGATCCTGCCGGCTACTCGGCGAGCGGTCGCGGCCACCCGCAACGGCCGGGTGGGCGTCGTGTGCACACAGGCGACGGCCCGGTCGATGGCCTACGAGGACGCCTTCGCCGCGGCGCCGCAGATCAGCCTGCACACAAGAGCCTGCCCGCGCTTCGTGGAGTTCGTGGAGGCGGGCGTGACCAGCGGCCCCGAGCTGCTCGCGGTGGCGCACGACTACCTGAACCCCCTGGTGGGAGCCGGCATCGACACCCTGGTGCTCGGCTGCACGCACTACCCGCTGCTGACCGGCGTGCTGTCGTACGTCCTCGGCGACGACGTGACGCTGGTGTCCAGCGCGGAGGAGACGGCCAAGGACGTCTATGCCCTGCTGCTGCGGCACGGGCTGCAGCGGGACGTGTCGCTGCCGGCGCCGCGGCACCAGTTCATCACCACCGGGGAGCCGGAGGACTTCCGTGCCCTGGGTCGCCGGTTCCTCGGACCGGAGATCGATGGCGTGCACCAGCTCGCGGGAGCCGGAGCATGAGGCTCACCGTGGTCGGCTGCTCGGGCTCCTTCCCCGGGCCGGACTCGCCGGCCAGCTGCTACCTCGTCGAGGCGCCGTTCGAGGGGCGCACGTACCGGCTGTTGCTCGACCTGGGCAACGGTGCGCTGGGGGCGCTGCAGCGGCACCTGGACCCGCGTTACCTCGACGCGATCGCGCTGTCACACCTGCACGCCGACCACTGTCTGGACCTGTGTGGCCTGCACGTGCTGCTTCGCTACCACCCGCAGGGCCACAGCCGGCGGCTCCCGGTGTGGGGACCGGCCGGCACTGCGGACCGGCTGGCACGCGCCTACGACCTGGCGATCGACCCGGGCATGCATGAGGAGTTCGACTTCGTCACGTACTCCGACTCGACGATGCGACTGGGCCCCTTCGACCTCGACGTCTCCCGCGTCGTGCACCCGGTCGAGTCGTACGCACTGCGGGTGCGCCACGGCTCGCGCACGCTGGTGTACTCGGGTGACACCGGCCCAAGCCCCGAGCTCGTCGACCTGGCGCGTGGCGCTGACCTGCTGCTCGCCGAGGCGTCCTTCGTGGAGTCTCGCGACAACCCACCCGACCTGCACCTGACCGGCCGTCAGGCCGCGCAGCACGCCACCGACGCCGGTGTGGGGCGACTGCTGCTCACGCACGTGCCGCCTTGGAACGCGCCCGACGAGGTAATCGCCGACGCCGCCTCCGTGGCACAGGTTCCCTTCGAGCTGGTCAAGGCGGGCTCGTCGTACGAGGTGTGACGTGCGCCTGGATAGGGTCGCGCGCATGACGACCCGCGACGACGGACGCCGCCCCGACCAGTTGCGCGACGTACGCATCACCCGCAACTGGCTGGACCACGCCGAAGGGTCGGTGCTCGTCGAGTTCGGGCGCACCCGGGTGCTGTGCGTGGCCAGCGTGACCGAGGGGGTGCCGCGCTGGCGCAAGGGCTCCGGGCTGGGCTGGGTCACCGCGGAGTACGCCATGCTGCCCCGCTCAACGCACACTCGCTCGGACCGCGAGAGCGTCCGCGGCAAGATCGGTGGACGAACGCACGAGATCTCCCGGCTCGTGGGCCGCTCGTTGCGGGCGGCGATCGACCTCGAGGCACTCGGTGAGAACACGATCGTGCTGGACTGCGACGTCCTTCAGGCCGACGGCGGCACCCGCACGGCCGCAGTGACCGGCGCGTACGTGGCCCTCGCCGACGCCGTGGCGTACCTGCGAGATCGAGGCGCCCTGGTGGGGGAGCCTCTCACCGCGAGCGTGGCCGCTGTGTCGGTCGGGGTGGTCGACGACGCCCCGGTGCTTGACCTGCACTACACCGAGGACGTCCGCGCAGGCACCGACATGAACGTCGTCATGACCGGCGACGGCCACTTCGTCGAGGTGCAGGGCACCGCCGAGGGCGCGCCGTTCGACCGGGCTCTGCTGGACGCCCTGCTCGACCTCGCCGTCGCCGGCTGCGCTCAGCTGACCGGTCGCCAGAACGAGGCGCTTGATCCTGGTTCGGCATGAGCCGAGTGCTGCTCGCGACTCACAACGAGGGCAAGCTCGTCGAGCTCCGCCGCATCCTGGACCCCATCGCGGGCTCGCTCGAGGTCGTCGGTCTCGACGACGTCGGAGTGGTGGACGAGCCCGTGGAGACCGAGCCGACCTTCGCCGGCAACGCGCTGCTCAAGGCGAGGGCAGCCGTCGCGTCGACCGGCCTGCCTGCTCTGGCCGACGACTCCGGGCTGTGCGTCGACGCGCTCAACGGCATGCCCGGAGTGCTGTCTGCGCGGTGGTCCGGCCGGGCCAAGGACGACACCGCCAACATCGACCTGCTGCTGGCTCAGCTGCGTGACGTGCCCGCTTCGCGGCGGGGCGCGGAGTTCCGGTGCGCGGTCGCGTTCGTCCTTCCCGACGGCACCGAGAAGGTGGAGGAGGGTGTCATGCACGGCCGGCTGCTGCACGAAGTTCGAGGCAGCGGCGGCTTCGGGTACGACCCGCTCTTCGTCGCCGACGGCTGGGAGCTCACGACGGCGGAGCTCACCGCCGAAGACAAGGACGCCATCAGCCACCGCGGCCGCGCGCTGCGCGCCATGGCACCCTCGGTTGTCGCCGCGCTGACCTGACGCCGAGCGAGAGCCGACTGCTCAGGCGAGTCGTACGGTCAGCCGGTCGGCGTCCAAGGCCTTGGTGAACGGGCACAGCGCCTTGGCCTGTTCGAGCAGCTGTTCGCCGTGGTCGCCACCGAGGCCCGACACCACGAGCTCGAAGCATGCTGTGTAGCCGGCGCCGTCGCCGCTCTGCAGTGTGACGGTGCTCGTCACGGAGGCGTCCACCTCGGCCTCGATCGTGCTGCTGGCCACGGTCAGTGCCTGCTGCAGGCAGCCGGCCAGTGCCGCAGCCATCAGGTGCTCAGGAGTCGTCGTGCCTGGTCGAGCGTCAGCGTCACCGGCGAGGGCCAGGGCTAGGCCCACGGCATCGTCGTCGGAGTGCACCCCACCCGAGTCGGCGGTCGCGGAGGCTTGGTGAACGGACTGGGTGTTCGTGGACATGGGCTCCACTGTGCGGTCAGAGCTGGCGGATCGCATCCGGAGGCGGCGGCGTGCTGCGAGCGCCCGTTGCGTGGGCTGGCGCGAGGCCGATGCATCGGCAGCGCAAAGGGCCGTTGTCCGTGGACCTAGCCTGTTGGCCATGACAACGCAGGGCAGACGCGAAGCGCTACCTCGTGATGCGGTTGGTAACTGGAGCCATCTTCGCCTTGGCCCCACAGCTCGCCCAGCGACGCTGGCTCGGGTCACGCAGCGCCAGCGGCACCGGCTCGGTGTCTCTGAGGGCGATGGGCGCCCGCGACGTAGTCGTAGCTCCACGGGAACGTGTGGCCTACCTCGGCCGTGTCCGTG
>DASQMN010000324.1:0-11053 GCA_035645475.1 Nocardioidaceae bacterium | reverse complement strand
AGCTACTAGCGGTGCTGTTCGGACTCAGGCGTCCGTGGAGACGGGGTCGCCCTCGGGTGCGTCGCCCGGGCCAGCAACAGCACTGGGCTCCGGTGCCGAGTCGGCTGCAACGGGAGCCTCTCCTACCTCCAGCGCTCCGGGACCGGCGGCGAGGACCGACGGGTCCTCCTCGGCCTTGGCCTGGAGCGCGGCAAGCAGCCGGGCCGCCTGGGCGACCGGGGCCGAGAACAGCGATGCGGCCCCGGACAGCGACGCGGTCATTGCGCCGGCGAGCTTGGCGAGCAGCACCTCCCGCGACTCGAGGTCGGCGAACCGGTTGATCTCATCGGGACTCACCGGCTTGCCGTCGAGCACGCCACCCTTGATCACCAACGGCGGGTTGCCTCGAGCGAAGTTGCGCAGGCCCTTTGCCGCCTCCACCGGGTCGCCCTTGATGAAGGCGATGGCGGAGGGGCCGACCAGCAGCTCGTCCATACCGTCGATTCCGGCGTCGCGAGCGGCGAGGCGGGTCAGCGTGTTCTTGACGACGGCATAGCTGGCGGTGTCGCCGAGCGTGCGCCGAAGCTCTTGCAGCTGCTTGACGGTGAGCCCGCGGTACTCGGTGAGCACCGCGCCGTTGGAGCTGCGGAACTCCTCGGTGAGCTCGGCGACGGCAGCAGCCTTGTCAGGTCGCGCCATGAATCTCCTTCCACAGGTGCGGCCGGCGAACCGGCGGACGACCGTGGCCGGGCGGAGAGCCCGCAGACGACGAACGCCCCGGCGCAGGAGCGCACGGGGCAGACGGCACAGAAGTGCCGGAACTGGTGCTCACCTGCGCGGGCCGCCTCGAATGTGAGGCTCTTCGGACCGGCGCAGGGCCGACCGACCAGCGGTCTTTGGTGGTGACAGCCTACGGGAGCCGCCGAGCGAGGGCCAAATCAGGCCTCGTCGGCGACCGTGAGGTTGCGCGTGCGGTTGGGATCGACATGGACTCCGGGGCCCATCGTCGGCGACAGCGTGATGCTTCGCAGGTACCGCCCCTTGGAGCTCGCGGGCTTCAGCCGCAGCACCTCGTCCAGAGCGGCCGCGTAGTTCTCCACCAGCTGCTGCTCGGTGAAGGAGGCCTTGCCGATGATGAAGTGCAGGTTGGCGTGCCGGTCGACCCGGAACTCGATCTTGCCGCCCTTGATGTCGGACACCGCCTTGGCGACGTCCGGCGTCACCGTTCCGGTCTTCGGGTTGGGCATGAGTCCGCGAGGGCCGAGCACCCGTCCCAGCCGACCCACCCGGCCCATCATGTCGGGGGTGGCGACGACGGCGTCGAAGTCGAGCCAGCCACCGGAGACGCGTTCCACCAGGTCGTCCGATCCGACGTGGTCGGCGCCGGCCTCACGCGCGGCCTCGGCCCGGTCACCCACGGCGAAGACGAGCACGCGTGCGGTCTTGCCGGTGCCGTGCGGAAGGTTCACGGTGCCACGAACCATCTGGTCGGCCTTGCGGGGGTCGACACCCAGCCGCATCGCGACGTCGATGGTCGCGTCGAAGCGGGTGGTGGCTGCTGAACGCGCCTTGCTGACCGCGGTCATCGGGGCGTACACGGTGTCGGGATCGATGCCGGCGGCGGCTGCGCGGTAGCTCTTGCTGCGCTTCATGAGGAACTGCCCTTCTCGGTGTCAGTGCACCGGATGTGGTCGTCACGGGCCACGGTCGGCCCTGCCACGGTTGCGGCCCTCGCGCGTTCTGCGCGGAGGGGTGTTGCAGCGAACCAGCCAGATCGGCTGCTCAGCTGTGGGATCAGCCGTCGATGGTCACGCCCATGGAGCGTGCGGTGCCCTCGACGATCTTCATCGCGGCATCGACATCGTTGGCATTGAGGTCGGGGAGCTTCGTGGTGGCGATCTCGCGCACCTGGTCCCGGTCGAGCCTGCCGACCTTGTCGCGCTGCGGAACCGCGGAGCCCTTGCTCAGCCCGGCGGCCTTCTTGATCAGCTCCGCGGCAGGCGGCGTCTTGGTGATGAACGTGAAGGAGCGGTCCTCGTAGATGGTGATCTCGACGGGGACGACGCTGCCACGCATCGGTTCGGTCGCCGCGTTGTAGGCCTTGCAGAACTCCATGATGTTGACGCCGTGCGGTCCGAGTGCGGTACCAACGGGCGGGGCCGGCGTCGCCGCACCGGCGTTGAGCTGCACCTTGACCAGCGCGGCGATCTTCTTCTTGGGGGGCATGAGCGTTACTTCCTTGGTCTGTGTCTGGAGCGGGTGCTGATCGGGGTCGGGTCAGACTCGCTGGATCTGGGTGAAGCTGAGCTCGACGGGGGTCTCGCGGCCGAAGATCTCCACCAGCGCCTTGACCCGCTGCGCGTCGACGTTGATCTCGGTGATGGTGGCGTGCAGCGTCGCGAACGGGCCGTCGACCACCATGACCGAGTCGCTGGGCGCGAAGTCGGTGAACTCCACCTTCGGTGTCTTCTTGGTGGTACCCGCCTCGGCGCCGCCAGCGGTCGCGACCGCGGCCGCTGCCTCGACCGACGGGGCGAGCATGCTCTCCACCTCGGCCAGGCTGAGCGGGACGGGCTGGTGCGAGTGGCCGACGAAGCCGGTCACCGACGGGGTGTGGCGTACGGCGGCCCAGGACTCGTCGGTGAGGTCCATCCGCACCAGCACGTAGCCGGGGAGCACGGTGCGCTTGACCATGCGGCGCTGGCCGTTCTTGATCTCGGCGACCTCCTCGACGGGGACGACCACGTCGTGGATGTACTCCTCCATGTTCAGCGAGACCTTGCGGTTCTCCAGGTTGGTCTTCACCCGGTTCTCCATGCCGGAGTAGGTGTGCACGACGAACCACTCACCGGGCTGGTTGTACAAGGTGGCCCGGAACTCCTCGAGCGGGTCGACCGGCGCGTCCTCGGCCTCCTCCGCGGCCAGTACGTCAGCCAGGTCCTCCTCGACGTCGGCCTGCGCTTCCTCGGCTCCCTCGTCCACCTCGAGCAGCGCCTGAGCGACCAGCGCGTCGGCGTCAGGGTCGATGACCTGCACGGCATCGGACTCCGGTGCCTCGTTCTCCACACCCCCGCTGGAGGCCGCAGGCCCATCGGCGGCCATGGCCTCAGCGTCGTCGCTCTCAACCATCGTCTCCTCGACGGCTGCGTCGAGCCCGGCCTCCACCTCGGCGATCTCGTGGTCCTGCTCGAGGTCGGAGGCGAGGTCCGGAGGGCCGTCGGGCACGCCGTGGCGCAGGAAGTCGGGACCGACCTCGTCGGAGAAATCGGGGCCGACGTCGTCGGAGTACTGGGACACGGTTGTTTCAGTCACCTTCACTGGATCGCGTTGTCGATGCTGGAGCTGTGGGCGTTGCGGTACGAGAGGGTGCGTGCCGCGACGCAGGATGTGGCCGCCTCCGGGTCGGTCAGGCGAAGATCTCGAACATGGCCTTTCCGAACGCGGCGTCGAGGCCGGCCACGATCGCCATCATGACCAGGACGAAGACGAGGACGACGAAGAAGTAGGTGACGACCTGCTGCTGCGTCGGCCACACGACCTTGCGGAGCTCGGCGACCACCTGGCGGTAGAACGTGGGGGGCGACGTGCGGCCAGGCGGCTGCGCCTGCTGAGCCGGGGTGCTCGATCGCGTGTCGCTCACGTCTCCTCCTTCATCGTCTGTCTCGGTCGTGTCGGCTGGTCGGTCGTGCACTGCAGGGCAGGAGGGACTCGAACCCCCAACCTTCGGTTTTGGAGACCGATGCTCTGCCAGTTGAGCTACTGCCCTAAGCGGTCCCTGGAGCGCCGCCGAGCGGTGGCACGAGCGAGCCGTACCAGGGCATGGCGACACGGTGGAAGCCACCGCCGATGGAGTCTACGCGCTGGCGCCGATCCGAGTCGAACCAGCGATGACAGGCGGGAGCGCCGGCGGGCTGAGCAGTGACACCATGAGCTCATGAGCACCTCGACTCCTTCAGTGTCGTCCGGACCGCCTTCTGCCGCAGCGCCTGAAGCTGCACGGGTGTCGGCGAGGGTGGGTGCTATTGCCGAGTCGGCGACTCTCGCGGTCGATGCCAAGGCCAAGGCCCTGAAAGCGGCCGGCCGACCCGTCATCGGATTCGGCGCCGGTGAGCCCGACTTCGCGACGCCGGACTACATCGTCGAGGCTGCGGTGGCTGCGTGCCGCGATCCGCGCAACCACCGCTACACCCCGGCCGGTGGCCTGCCCGAGCTCAAGAAGGCGATCGCGGCCAAGACCGAACGCGACTCCGGGTACGCGGTGGAGCCGGCGCAGGTGCTGGTCACCAACGGCGGCAAGCAGGCGATCTACGAGGCCTTCGCCACGCTGCTCGACCCGGGCGACGAGGTGCTGCTGCCGGCTCCGTACTGGACCACGTACCCGGAAGCCATCCGGCTGGCCGGTGGAGTGCCGGTCGAGGTGCTGGCCGATGAGTCGCAGGGCTACAAGGTGAGTGTCCAGCAGCTCTCGGCGGCGACGACCGACCGCACCAAGGCAATGTTGCTGTGCTCGCCCTCGAACCCGACCGGCGCGGTGAACACCGAGGCCGAGATCGAGGCGATCGGGCGATTCCTGCTGGATGCGGGCCTGTGGGCCGTCACCGACGAGATCTACGAGCACCTGACCTACGGCGGCGTGACGACAGCGTCGCTGCCGGTGGTGTGCCCCGAGCTGGCCGACCGCTGCATCGTCGTCAACGGGGTCGCCAAGACGTACGCGATGACCGGGTGGCGCGTCGGCTGGCTGATCGGTCCGAGCGACGTGGTCAAGGCGGCGACGAACCTGCAGTCGCACGCCACCTCGAACGTCAACAACGTGGCGCAGCGAGCGGCGCTGGCCGCGCTGGAGGGGGACCTGTCGGCGGCAGCCACCATGCGTGAGGCGTTCGACCGCCGGCGACAGACGATCGTGCGGATGCTCAATGAGATCAGCGGCGTCGAGTGCCCCGAGCCGACCGGCGCCTTCTACGCGTTCCCCTCGGTACGCGGTCTGCTGGGTAACGAGGTGGCGGGGCGCACGCCGACCACGTCCGCTGAGCTGGCCGAGGTGATCCTGGACGAGGTCGAGGTGGCCGTCGTACCCGGTGAGGCGTTCGGTGCCCCGGGCTACCTCCGGCTGTCGTACGCGCTGGGCGACGACGACCTGGTCGAAGGCGTCAGCCGGCTGCAGAAGTTGTTCGGCACCGGTGGGAGTGTCCGCTGAGCGAGCAGCGCGACCTGCACGCGTTGCCCAAGGCGCACCTGCATCTGCACTTCACCGGCTCGATGCGCCACTCGACGCTGGTCGAGCTGGCGCACCGGGACGGTATCCGTCTGCCGGCGGCTCTCAGCGAGCAGTGGCCTCCGGAGCTCTCGGTAGCGGACGAGAAGGGCTGGTTCCGCTTCCAGCGCCTGTACGACGTGGCGCGCTCGGTGCTGCGCACCGAGGAGGACGTACGCAGGCTGGTGCTCGAGGCGGCGCAGGACGACGTGGCCGACGGCTCGGGGTGGATGGAGATCCAGGTGGACCCCTCCGGCTATGCGGCTCGTTTCGGCGGCATCACCGCGTTCACCGACCTGGTCCTGGACGCGGTGCGAGCCGCGGCGCGAGCCACCGGCCTGCACATCGGCGTCATCGTTGCGGCCAACCGCACCCGGCACCCGCTGGACGCCCGCACGCTCGCCCGCCTGGCGCGCCAGTACGCCGGCCGCGGCGTGGTCGGCTTCGGCCTCAGCAACGACGAGCGGCGGGGGCGCACGTCCGACTTCGCCCCCGCGTTCGACATCGCTCGCCGTGCCGGGCTGCTGAGCGCTCCCCATGGCGGAGAGCTGCGCGGGGCGGATTCTGTCTCCGGCGTGCTCGACGCGCTGCACGCCGACCGGGTGGGGCACGGCGTCCGCTGCGTGGAGGATCCCCGTGTGCTGGCCCAGGTGGTGGACTCCGGGGTGACGCTGGAGGTGTGCCCGGTGTCGAACGTGGCCCTCGGCGTCTATGCGGCGCTGGAGGAGGTGCCCATCCCCGAGCTGCTGGCGGCCGGGGTGCCCGTGGCCCTGGGTGCCGACGACCCGCTGCTCTTCGGATCCCGGCTGGCCGGCCAGTACGCGGTCGTACGCGCCGCGCACGGGCTCGACGACGCCAGGCTCGCCGAGCTGGCGCGCATGTCGGTGCGCGGCTCCAAGGCTCCGGCTGAGGTACGCCAGTCACTGCTGGACGGCATCGACGCCTGGCTGGACGCGGGAGCGCTCAGAGGCTGAAGCCGACCGTGACCGGCTCGGGCGCGAGGACGATGCCGAAGCGCTCCTGCACGCCGTCGCGGATCTCGCGGGCCAGATCGATCAGGTCGGCGGTGCGGGCATCTCCGCGGTTGGTGACCGCCAGCGTGTGCTTGGTGGACAGCCGCACCCGCCCTCGACCGTGGCCCTTGGCGAAGCCGGCGTTCTCGATGAGCCAGGCGGCGCTGGTCTTGACGCGTCCGTCCGGCTGCGCGAAGCGCGGAGCCCCAGGCGGCAGCAGGTCGGCGTGTTCGGCGTCGAGGACCGGGTTGGTGAAGAAAGAGCCGGCGCTCCAGGTGTCGTGGTCGGACGCGTCCAGAACCATTCCCTTCCTCCGGCGCAGGTCGAGCACCACCTGACGCACGTCGGCCAGGGGTGCCCGCTGGCCGAGTGGGACGCCCACGGTGCGGGCCAGCTCGGCGTACGTGAGCGGTGTCGACAGGTCGCCGAATCGCAGCGCGAACGTCACCGCCAGCACCACGTGCCGGTCCGGTTCGGCCTTGAAGCGGCTGGTGCGGTAGCCGAAGTCGCACTCGGCGGCGGCGAAGGTCCGTTGCCTGCCGGCGTGCCGGTCCCACGTGCGCACCGAGGCGATCGTCTGGGCTACCTCCTGGCCATAGGCGCCGACGTTCTGCAGCGGGGTGGCGCCGGTGCTGCCGGGAATGCCGGACAGGCACTCGATCCCTACCCAGCCCTCCTGCTGGGCGCGCTCGACGAGGGTGTCCCAGTCGGTCCCGGCCGCGACCTCCACGGACGCTCCACCGCACATGTCCCCGGACGCCTCGACACCGTCGGTGCGCACGAGCACGACGGTCCCGTCGAAGCCCTCGTCGGCCACCACCAGGTTCGAGCCGCCCCCCACGACCAGCAGCGGCCCCCCGGCCTTGTCGACCGCCGCGACGGCCTTGACCAGGTCTGCCTCGGTGTCGACCTCGATCACGCGGCGAGCCGGACCACCCAGCCGCAGGGTGGTGAGATCGGCGAGCGTGGCCTGTGCGTGCTCGAGCGTGGTCACCGCCCGGTCACCGCCCGGTCACCGGCGTCGTACGACGGCGCGGGCTTGGCCGAGCACGGTCTGCCCGGCGGCGCTCACGCTCAGGTCGATGCGGAGCAGGGCCGGATCGTCGTGCACCTGCACGGTTCCGGCCACCTGCACGGCGATGCCCTCATCGTCGTCGGGCACCACGACCGGCCGGGTGAAACGGCAGCCAAACTCGACGACAGCGTCAGAACTGCCGGCCCAGTGCGACACCGCGCGCCCGGCGAGCGCCATGGTGTACATCCCGTGGGCGACGACTCCCGGCAGCCCGACCGACGTCGCGACGCGATCCGACCAGTGGATCGGGTTGAGGTCACCGCTCGTCCCGGCGTAGGCGACGAGGTCGGCGCGAGTGACCGAGTAGGTCAGCGGTGCCAGTGACTGCCCCGGGGCCAGCTCGCTCACACCGGAGCCCGATGGGCGAGGTTGGCGTACGCCGCGCACACCAGTTCGCCGGCGGCGGTGCTGATGTCGCTGCGGGTGGCCAGCAGGTCGGTTCCGGCCGCGCGCCGTACCGACTCCACCGTGAGCGTGGCCGTCAGAACGTCACCGGCGAAGACGGGACGCTGGTACTCGAACCGCTGCTGGGCGTGCACGACGTTTCGCAGCTCGATGCCGGCCCGGGGATCGGCCAGCAGAGCGCGCATCGCCTGGAAGGCCACCACGATCGGGAAGGTCGGCGGCGCCACCACGTCACGGTGACCCGCTGCGTGGGCGGCCGCGACGTCGAAGTGGACCGGGTCGTCGGAGCCGATCGCCGCCGCGAACGAGGCGATCGCCGACCGGCTCACGTCATAGGCCGGCGTGGGTGCGAGCACCCTGCCCGCGAGGTCGGGATCGACTGCCATGTCAGGCGCGCTGTGGGTCAGCGAGTCTCACGGTGCACCGTCTGGCGACGGTCGCGAGGGCAGTACTTCTTCAGCTCGAGCCGGTCGGGGTCGTTGCGCCGGTTCTTGCGAGTGATGTAGTTGCGCTCCTTGCACTCGGTGCAGGCCAAGGTGATCTTCGGCCGGACGTCTGCGCTCTTGCTGGCCACTGGACTGCCTCATCTGTACGTCGGGTGATGCTGGATGGTGCCGGGTTTCGGTGCGGGGTGCTGGTCCTGCCGTGTCGTGCCATGTTGCCCGTGTGTTGCCGGTGTCCTGCCGTGTTGCCGTAGTAGCGGGGGCGGGACTTGAACCCGCGACACCACGATTATGAGCCGTGTGCTCTAACCACCTGAGCTACCCCGCCACGGGGCGGCTCCCTGGGAGGTCGATCGCCTCCACGGGCGCCGGACCCAGAGCCCCAATACGGAATCGAACCGTAGACCTTCTCCTTACCATGGAGACGCTCTGCCGACTGAGCTATTGGGGCGGGCGACGTTCGAGGATACACAGGCCCAGGCATGCCCACGACATCGGACTGGGCAGCCCGTCAGCGGCTCCCTGCACCGCTAGAAGACCTCACCGTGTCCTCCCAGTGCTCGAGCGTGGCGCGGGCCCCGTTGACATGCAAGGACTCCAGGGCAGCGAGGTAGGCGGACGTGAAGGTCTCGTCTTCGGCGATGTCGCCGAACAGCTCGCCGTCCTGCAGAAACGCCAGCGGCTCCTCCCCCTGCTGCTGGGCCTTCGCCAGCACGCTGTCGCGGCGGCGGTCGACCACGTCGATCGGCTCCCCGGACTCGTCGACAGCCTCGGCGTAGCGAGCCCACGCCGCGACGATCAGGGCCGACCGGCGCACCTCCCCGCCGCTTGCCAGCTGATGGCGTACGACGGGCAGCAGCCAGGGCGGAATCCGGTCGGAGCTGTAGGCGCACAGCCGGGCGAGGGTGTCCTTGATCTCCGGGCTGGCGAAGCGCTCGACGAGGTTGCTCTTGTAGGCATCGAGGTCGATGCCCGGCACCTCAGGCAGTGACGGTGTCGCCTCGTCGTCCATGTAGCCGCGGAGGAAACGGACGAACAGCGGGTCGCTGCAGACCTCATGGGCGTAGCGGTAGCCGGCCAGATAGCCCAGGTAGCCGATGGCCTGGTGGCCGGCGTTGAGCAGGCGCAGCTTCATCAGCTCGTACGGCTCGACGTCGTCGACCACCTGCACACCGGCGTCCTCCCAGGGTGGGCGGCCGTCGGGAAAGCGCTCCTCCAGCACCCACTGGGCGAAGGGCTCGCACACGACCGGCCAGGCGTCCTCGACGCCGAACGCGTCGCTGAGTCTGGCCCGGTCGACGTCGGTGGTCACGGGGGTGATGCGGTCGACCATCGAGCTGGGGAAGCTCACCGACTGCTCGATCCAGGTGGCGAGCTCAGGATCCCGTAGCCGGGCGAAGCCGGTCACCATCGCGGCTGTCACCTCGCCGTTGCCGGCGATGTTGTCGCATGACATAACCACGAACGGACTCGTGCCGGCAGCCCGCCGGCGTACCAGTGCCTCGGTGAGATACCCGACGACGGTGCTGGGGGGGACATCGGGCTCGAGGTCCTGCTCGATCTGCGGGTCCGGAACGAACTCACCGGTGGCGCTCACGTTGTAGCCGCCCTCGGTGATGGTCAGGGACACCACCCGAGTGGCCGGGTCGACCAGACGAGCGAGCACCGCCTCGGGGTCGTCGGGCGCGAGCAGGTAGTCGACGATCGACCCGACCACCCGCGGGCTGAGCGACCCGTCCGGGTGCTTGACCACCAAGGTGTAGAGGCGGTCCTGGGCGGACATGACCTCGAGCATCGGACGGTCCTGCGGCAGCACCCCGACGCCGGTGATGCCCCAGTCCATGGCAAGGCCCGCGTTCATCAAGTCGTCGAGGTACATGGCTTGATGGGCCCGGTGGAACCCACCGACGCCGAAGTGCACGATCCCGGACCGCACGCGCGACCGGTCGTATGACGGCACCGCGACCTCGGACGGGAGTGAGGCAAGGTTCGCGGCGGTAAGGCTCGTCATGTCTTCCCCACGTCGTGGCGCCGGTGGCAGGTGCAGGATTCGAACCTGCGTAGGCATAAGCCGACGGATTTACAGTCCGCTCCCATTGGCCGCTCGGGCAACCTGCCGAAGTCGTGACCGGGTGGAGCCGGCCACGACGACGGCACACGATAGCGCAGCCCATAGGCTGTCCCGACCGCACGTCGTACCCACCCGCCGCCGCCCAAGGAGCACGTGATGGCCGCCGACTCCTCTTTCGACATCGTCAGCAAGGTCGACCGTCAAGAGGTCGACAACGCCCTGAACCAGACCGCGCGGGAGATCTCCCAGCGCTTCGACTTCAAGCACACCGGGGCCTCCATCGAGTGGCAGGGCGACATGGGCGTGGAGATCACCGCCAACGCCGAGGAGCGTGCCCTTGCCGTGCTCGACGTCTTCAAGGAGAAGCTGATCAAGCGTCAGATCTCGCTCAAGGCACTCGACGCCGGCGAGCCGCGGCAGTCAGGGCAGGTTGCGAAGATCTCGTGCTCGCTCAAGCAGGGCATCAGCCAGGAGCAGGCCAAGAAGGTGGCCAAGCTGATCCGCGATGAGGGACCCAAGGGCGTCAAGGCTCAGGTGCAGGGCGACGAGCTCCGCGTCTCGAGCAAGAAGCGTGACGACCTGCAAGAGGTGATCGCGCTGGTTAAAGGAGCCGACTACGACTTCCCGGTGCAGTTCGTCAACTACCGCTGACTGGACACCATGTTAGCCGCCTGACCTGCTAGGACTCCGTAGAGTCACCAGCGTGGGGCACGCACGGGGCACAAGCGAATGCAAGCACCGCGTCAACCGCCGCACGGGTACGGTCCTCGGAGTCCGGCCACAGGTGCGAGTAGGTGTCCAGTGTCTCCG
>DASQMN010000323.1:0-17243 GCA_035645475.1 Nocardioidaceae bacterium | reverse complement strand
TAGCGCTGGAGTCGGTCACCCCGGTCAGCTGATGCGCACGAGCGGGATGGATGGCGCTAACGGCGTGACGCGTGAAGGCGCGCCTCCCTACGCTCAGGCGTTGTGAGTGCAGACATCCGCATCGTGCCCGTGGACCCGCGCGACGACGGCATGCTCGAGTCCTTGCACAGCGTGCTGCAGGAGTCCGACCGGTACGAGCGCGCGTACCCGATGACGTACACGACTTCTGAGCTCGCGGTGACCTATGGTGCGACGCCCACCGCAAGCGCTGCTGACGCGTGGCTGGCCTTCGATGGCGACGCCGCGGTCGGTTCGCTGGAGGTCAACCGGCCACTGCTCGACAACCTGACCCTGCTCGACGCCTCCGTTCGCGTGGTGCCCGAAGCCCGACGGCGCGGGATCGGTACGCAGCTCGCGCAGCATGCCTTCGCGCTGGCCCGTGAGCACGGCCGCACGACCCTCTCCTGCTGGATCGCGGGCGCGCAGACCGATCCGACCGGGCGCGCGCTCGACACACGGCTTCGTCCGGGCGAGGCCTTCGCAGCCTCCTTCGGGATGACCAACCGGCTGACCGACTTGCACCGGGTGCTCGACCTGCCGGTGCCGCCGGCACGTCTGCGGGAGCTTGCGGCATCGATAGCCCCGCATCACTCCGACTATCGCCTGGTTCAGTGGGTCGGACCTTGCCCCGAGGAGTACCTCGACTCCTACTGCCGGCTGCGCAGCTCGATCATCTCCGAGGCTCCGCGTGGCGAGCTGGAGCTCGAGGACGAGGCGTACGACGAGAAGCGCCTGCGCACCGAGGAGCACGAGCTCGAGCGGATGCGGCGCACGGCTTACACCACGGCCGCCGTCGGACCGGACGGCGAGCTCGTCGCGCACACCACGGTGGTGGTGGCCGGCACCGACCCCGGGCGGGCGTACCAGTGGGACACGCTGGTGCTGCCCCGGCACCGGGGGCACCGGCTCGGGCTGGCCCTGAAGGTCGCCAACCTCTCGCGTATGCAGGCCGGGCATCCCGACCGCACCGAGCTGCACACCTTCAACGCCGAGGACAACCCACCGATGTCTGCCGTCAACGACGCCATGGGCTTCCGTTCGGTCGAGCGGATGGGCGAGTGGCAGGGGCCGGTGCCCGGTTGAGCATCCGATGACTCGCTGCTGGCGGCGTCGACGTCGCGGGCGCGCAACGGATCTATCGACATCGGTGCTGTTCGGGCAACACGAATGCAGCAAGATTCACCAGCGGATGACGTGGTCGGACTGCTCGCCACCCAGCACGTCGCCTTAGGTACGGCGGCCGGCCGGACGGCTAGAGCTTGCGCAGACGGACGCGGCGCACCGAGTGGTCGGCGTCCTTGCGCAGCACCAGCGAGGCCCGGCCACGGGTCGGCGCGATGTTCTCCCGCAGGTTCGGCCCGTTGATGGCGTCCCACAGCCGCTCGGCCTGGTAAGTCGCCTCGTCGGTACTCAGCGCGGCGTACCGCGCGAAGTACGAGCGCGGGTCGCGGAACGCGGTCTCGCGCAGTCGCAGGAACCGCCGCACGTACCAGGCGCGGATGTCGCTGGCGGCGGCGTCGACGTAGACCGAGAAGTCGAAGAAGTCGCTGACCGCGAGCCCCGGGCGGCCGTCACCGCGGACGCGGGCCGGCTGCAGCACGGTGAGCCCCTCCAGGATGACGATGTCGGGCTGCTCGATGCTCACGTGCTCGTCGGTCACGTCGTAGGCCAGGTGGGAGTACACCGGAGCGGATACGGTCTCCGCCCCGGACTTGACGTCGATCACGAAGCGCAGCAGCGCTCGCAGGTCGTACGACTCCGGGAAACCCTTCCGCTCCAGCAGTCCCTGCCTGGCCAGCTCGGCATTGGGCAGCAGGAAGCCGTCGGTGGTCACCAGTGACACCCGCGGGTGCTGCGGCCAGCGACGCAGCAGCTCGCACAGGAGGCGGGCGGTGGTCGACTTGCCGACCGCCACCGACCCGGCCACCGCGATCACGAACGGCGTGCGCTGCGGCTGCGGCCGGCCCAGGAACTCCTCGGTGGAACGGTGCAGCTCGGCTGAGTGCCGCACATGCATGCTGAGCAGCTGGGACAGCGGGAGGTAGACGTCGCGGACCTCGTCCAGGCCGACCTCGTCGCCGAGGGTGCGCAGCCGGGCCAGGTCGTCGGCGTCCAGCGGCAGCTCCGCAGAGCCGGCCAGCGCCGCCCAGCTGCTGCGGTCGAGCTCCATGAACGGGGAGCCGCTGTCTCTCCCGGACTCGCTCATGAGCGCTCATCCTGCCTGACCGGCTCGAGGGGGTCGCCTCGGTAGGCTTCGGCGCATGTGCGGGATCGTGGGGTACGTCGGGCCGCGGCAGGCCCAGGCGGTGGTGATCGACGGGTTGCGCCGCCTCGAGTACCGGGGGTACGACTCCGCCGGTGTGGCCCTCGTCGATGGCACGTCCAGCACGGTGCACACCGCCAAGCGGGCCGGCAAGCTCGGCAACCTGGACAAGCTGCTGGCCGAGGAGCCGATGCCCGAGGCAGTGACCGGCATCGGGCACACCCGCTGGGCGACGCACGGCGCACCCAACGACGTCAACGCCCACCCACACACCGACTGCACCGGCCGGGTGGCGGTGGTGCACAACGGCATCATCGAGAACTTCGCCCGGCTCCGGTCCGACGCGGAGGCAGCCGGGCACGAGCTGGTCTCCGAGACCGACACCGAAGTGGTCGCGCACCTGCTCGAGGAGGAGCTGGCAGGCACCGCCGACCTCGGCGAGGCGTTGCGCCGGGTGTGCGGGCGGCTGGACGGCGCGTTCACTCTGGTCGTGGTGGACGCCGCCCAGCCTGATGTGGTGGCGGCGGCCCGGCGCAGCTCACCGCTGGTGGTCGGGCGGGGGGAGGGCGAGAACTACATCGCCTCCGACGTCGCCGCCTTCATCGAGCACACCCGCGAGGCCGTCGAGCTCGGTCAGGACCAGGTCGTGGTCATCACCCCGACCGACGTGACCGTCACCGGCTTCGACGGGCAGCCGGCGGACACCAAGCCCTATCACGTCGACTGGGACGCCTCGGCGGCCGAGAAGGGCGGCTACGGCTGGTTCATGCTCAAGGAGATCGACGAGCAGCCGCAGGCCGTGGCAGACACGCTGCTCGGCCGGCTCGCGGAGGACGGGTCCTTGCAGCTGGACGAGATGAGGCTGTCCGACGGCGAGCTGCGCGAGATCGACAAGGTGATCATTGTCGCCTGCGGCACCGCGTCGTACGCCGGCATGGTGGCCAAGTACGCGATCGAGCACTGGACGCGCTTGCCGTGCGAGGTGGAGCTGGCCAGCGAGTTCCGCTATCGCGACCCCATCCTGGACCGCTCCACACTGGTGGTGGCCATCAGTCAGTCCGGGGAGACCATGGACACGCTGATGGCGATCCGGCACGCCCGCCTGCAGCGATCACGGGTGCTGGCGATCTGCAACACCAACGGCTCGACGATTCCGCGCGAGTCCGATGCGGTGATCTACACCCACGCCGGTCCGGAGATCGCGGTCGCCTCGACCAAGGCCTTCCTTTCCCAGATCGTCGCCTGCTACCTGCTCGGCCTGTACCTCGCCCAGGTCCGGGGCATGAAGTACGGCGACGAGATCCAAGCCATCATGCGTCAGCTGCAGGCCGTGCCCGACGGGATCCGTCGCCTGCTCGCCGAAGGGGAGCAGGTACGCACGCTGGCGCGGTCACTGGCCGACAGCCGGTCCGTGCTCTTCCTGGGCCGCCACGTCGGCTACCCGGTGGCGCTGGAAGGGGCCCTGAAGCTGAAGGAGCTCGCCTACCTGCACGCTGAGGGCTTCGCTGCCGGTGAGCTGAAGCACGGTCCGATCGCTCTCGTCGAGCCCGGCGTGCCGGTCTTCGTCATCGTGCCGCCGCACGGGCGCGACCAGCTGCACGACAAGGTGGTGTCCAACATCCAGGAGGTCAGGGCGAGGGGGGCGCGCACCATCGTGCTCGTCGAGGACGGCGACGACCGGATCCTGCCGTACGCCGACGAGGTGATCCGCCTGCCGCGGGTGCCCACCTTGATGCAGCCGCTGGTGGCGACCGTGCCCCTGCAGATCTTCGCCGCCGAGCTCGCCGACTGCCTCGGCCACGACGTGGACCAGCCCCGCAACCTGGCCAAGTCGGTCACCGTCGAGTGAGCAGCGGTACGCCACTCGTGGGGCGGCGCGCATGATCGTGGGCGTGGGGGTCGACGTCGTCGACATCGCCCGGTTCACCGCCATCGTGCAGCGCACCCCGGCCGTGGCCGCCCGGGTCTTCACCGCGCAGGAGGCCGACTCGCCGCCGCACACCCTGGCCGGCCGGTTCGCGGCCAAGGAGGCGCTCGCCAAGGCGCTGGGAGCACCGGAGAGCCTGGCGTGGCATGACGCCGAGGTGACGTCCGGACCCGACGGCCGCCCGCACCTGCGGCTCAGCGGGACCATCGCGGCGTGTGCGCAGGAGCTGGGTGTGGTCGCATCGCACCTGTCCATCGCCCACGACGCGGGCATCGCCACGGCCTTCGTCGTGCTGGAAGGGGCGCCTCGTGCGTGAGGCGCACTTGGTCGAGCAGATCAGGGCCGCGGAGGCCGAGCTGATGCTGACCGTGCCCGACGGAGCGCTGATGACCCGAGCCGCCGCCGGGCTCGCCGCAGCCTGCGTCGACCTGCTCGGCGGCGCCTACGGCCGCCGGGTGGTGGTGCTGGCAGGGTCCGGCAACAACGGCGGCGACGCCCTGTTCGCCGCGGCCGCGCTGGCGTCGCGCGGGGCGCAGGTGCAGGTGGTGCCCACCAGCACCCCGCTACACGCCGCCGGGCGGGCCGCGGCCGTCAGCGCCGGTGCCCGTGTCGTGGAGACCGTCGACTGGACGGTGACCGACCTGGTGCTCGACGGAGTGGTGGGCATCGGCGGCAAGCCGGGCCTGCGCGAGCCGGTCCCCGCGCTGCTGTCGGCCGCGGATGCGGCCGGTGCGCTGGTCGTGGCCGTCGACGTGCCCAGCGGCGTCGACGTCGACGGCGGCACACTGCCGGAAAGCCCGCATCGGGACACCGTGCACGCCGACGTCACCGTCACCTTCGGGACCCACAAGCCCGCGCTGCTGGCCGGCCCTGCGGCAGACCGGGCCGGGGTCGTGCACCTGGTCGACATCGGGCTCGGGCCGTACCTGCCGGAACCCTCGGTACGAGCGGTTCAGGCCGGCGACGTGGCTGCGATGCTGCCCGTGCCGGGGCCGAGCGACCACAAGTACACCCGCGGAGTGGTCGGCGTGCGGGCGGGATCTGCGGGCTACGCCGGTGCTGCCCGGCTCTGTGTGGCCGGCGCCTCGGCCGGTCTGGCCGGGATGATCCGCTACGCCGGGCCCGAGGCGGTCGGCCGCTCGGTACTCGATCACTTCCCCGAGGTCGTGCTCGGTGCCGGCCGCGTGCAGGCGTGGGTGGTCGGCCCAGGTGGCGGGGACGACGCAGCTGAGGCGTTGGCTGCCGGTCTGGGCGACGAGGAGTCGGGCCGGGTGCCCCTCCTGGTCGACGCCGATGGTCTGCGCTTCCTGCCGGCCGAACCTGACCGCCCCATGCTGATCACTCCGCACGCCGGTGAGCTCTCCCGCCTGCTCGACGTATCCCGCGACGAGGTTGAGCAGGACCCGCTCAGCGCCGTACGTGAGGGAGCCGAGCGCACCGGCTGCACGGTGCTGCTCAAGGGCGCCCGCACTTTGGTCGCCGAGCCCGGCAGCGGCCTCGTCGACGTGGTTCACACCGGGTCGCCCTGGCTGGCCACCGCTGGGGCGGGCGACGTGCTGGCCGGCCTCGCCGGTTCGCTGCTCGCGGCTGGGCTCGATCCGCGGTCTGCCGGGGTGGCGGCGGCGTGGGTGCACGGAGCCGCCAGCCGCGTGGCCGGCGGGGAGATCGGTGGCCCGGTCACCGCGTCCACCGTTGCCCGCGCTCTCCCGGAGACGATCGCGGTGCTGCTGTCAGGTGCCCGTGGCTGACCCTGCGGGCCGGCCGCGCGCCGAGGCGGTCGTCGACCTCGCCGCCGTCCGCGCGAACGTGGCCTCGCTGCGCGACCAGGTCGCGCCGGCGCAGCTGCTCGTCGTCGTCAAGGCGCAGGGGTACGGGCACGGTGCGGTCGAAGTCGCGCAGGCGGCGCGACAGGCCGGTGCCCCCTGGCTCGGCGTCGCGGTCCTCGACGAGGCACTCGCGTTGCGGGCGGCGGGAGACACCGGACGGCTGCTGTGCTGGCTCGCAGTGCCCGGCGAGGCTTACGCGCCGGCAGTGGCCGCCGACATCGACGTCACGGCCTCCTCGGTACGCCAGCTGGCGGAGATCGTGGCGGCGGCGGAGTCCTTGAACCGGGTCGCGCGAGTGCAGCTGAAGGTCGACACCGGGCTGTCGCGCAACGGAGCCGTTCCCGCCGAGTGGCCCGCTCTGGTACGCGCGGCCCGCGCTGCCCGGGAGCGGGGCCGCATCGAGGTGACGGGAACCTGGTCGCACCTGGCCTGCGCCGACGAGGTGGGGCACCCGTCGCTTGCGTCCCAGGAGCAGGCCTTCGAGCACGCGCTCCGGGTGTGCGCGGAGGGGGGACTCGAGCCCGGTCTGCGCCACCTCGCAAATTCCGCCGCCGCGCTCACCCGGCCGTCCTCGCGCTATGACCTGGTGCGCTGCGGCATCGCCGCGTACGGGCTGTCGCCGGCGCCGGAGCACGCCGACTCGGCCGGGCTGGGGCTGCAACCGGCGATGACGCTGCGCGGGCGCCTCGCTCTGGTGAAGGCGGTTCCAGCAGGCAGCGGCGTCTCGTACGGGCACACCCATGTGACCTCACGCGCGACGGTGCTGGGACTCGTGCCGCTCGGGTACGGCGACGGCGTGCCCCGCCATGCCTCCTCAGCGGTCGACCTCTTCGTCGGCGGTCGTCGCGTGCCACTGGTCGGGCGAGTGTGCATGGACCAGGTCATGGTCGACCTCGGTCCGGGCGCCACCGACGCGGCCGGCGCCGAGGTGGTGCTCTTCGGGTCCGGCCACAACGGTGAGCCGACCGCACAGGAGTGGGCCGAGGCGGTCGGCACCATCTCCTACGAGATCGTCACCCGGATCGGTCCCCGGGTACCCCGCACCTACTCGGACACGTCACCGGCGTCGGGCCAGTCCCGATGACCACGTCGCGCGCGTGGTCGCTGGCCGGCGCCGTCGGGCTGGTCGGCGCCGCCGCGGTGACCGGAGCCACCGTGCGCGCCACTCGGATGCTGCGCCGCCGGGCCACCCTGGCCGCCGGTGATGCAGCACTGGGCTCGCTCACCGGCCAGGTGCATCAGGTCGTCGCCCGCGACGGGCTCTGCCTGCACGTGCAGGTCGACGAGCCGGCTCACCCGAGGCCGGACGCCCCCACCGTGGTGCTCACCCACGGCTGGGGGCTGACCTCCCAGTCCTGGCACTACCAGCGGGCGGCGCTGCGGGAGTCGTACCGGGTCATCACCTACGACCAGCGCAGCCATGGGGACAGCGAATGGTCGCCTCCCGAGGGCAGCACCATCGAGCAGCTGGCCAGCGACCTGCACGCGGTCGTCGACGCGCTGGCACCGACCGGACCCGTCGCGCTCGTCGGGCACTCGATGGGTGCCATGGCGATCATGGCTCTCGCGGAGCAGGCCCCGTCCTTCGTGGCCGAGCGCATCGCAGCGATCTCCTTGATCGCGACCAGCCCCGGGCACTTCGGCCGGCATGCGCACGGACTGCCGGCCACCTCGCTCACCCGCCTGTCGCCGCTGCTGCGCGGCACGGTCGAAAGGGCTCCCTGGCTCGTCGAGGCTCCGCGCCGCCTCGCCGCCGACCTCGCCTACGACGCAGTGCGCCGCTACGGGTTCGGCTCCTCCCCGCGCGAGGCACACGTCGCCTTCGCCGACCGGATGCTCGCGGCTGCCCCGGTGAGCGTGTACACCGCCTTCTGGCCGCTGTTCGTCCAGCTCGACCTCTCCGACGTCCTGCCGGCGTTCGTCGGCCTGCCGACGCTGATCGTCGTCGGCGAGCGCGACGTCATCACACCGCCCCGGCACAGCCGGCGGCTCGCGGAGGCCATCCACACCGCCGAGCTGGTCGTACTGCCCGACTCGGGACACCTGCTGATGCTGGAGCGTCACGCCGAGCTCAACGAGCTCCTGCTCGCGCTGCTCGAGCGTGCCGGCCAGCCCTCGGGGGCCGCCGCTGCCGCCGATGCGGTCGACTCGTGAGCGTCGACCCGCAGGCCACCACGTGGGGTGCGCTGTCCCTGGAGATGTCGACCTGTACCGCGTGCCGGCTGGCCGAGTCACGCACCAACGTGGTGCCAGGCGTCGCCCCGGCCGGGGCGCGAGTGCTCCTGATAGGCGAGGCCCCCGGTCGCAGTGAGGACGAAGGCGGGCTGCCCTTCGTCGGCCGGTCCGGCCAGCTGCTGGACCAGGTGCTCGCCGAGGTGGGACTGGACCGCGCTGAGCTGGCCGTGGCGAACACCGTCAAGTGCCGGCCACCGGAGAACCGCACACCCACCCGCGCCGAGCAGACCACGTGCCGGCCCTGGCTCGACGCACAGGTCCGAGCCTTGCAACCGGCGGTGATCGTGACACTCGGAAGCACCGCCATGGCATGGGCGCTCGGACCGTTCCGCGGCCGCGCTCCCCGGCTCGTCGACGTGCACGGAACCGTGCACCAGCTGCACGGCCGGCCGGTGGTCCCCACGTACCACCCCTCCGCGGCGATCAGGTTCGGACCGGCCGGTGCACCGTTGCAGGCCTTACGCGCCGACCTGAGGCTGGTCGCCGACCTCGCCGCCGGACGTCAGCACACGGCCGGTCCGGCAGCCTCGTGAGCGACGTGCCAGGCGCCGCCCTGCGAGTGGTCGACGCCGGCCCCGACGACGCCGAGGCGGTGCTCGGGGTGATTCGCCGGGCGTTCGCTGCTCGACCCCAGCTCGTCCCACCCAGCACCGCGCTGGAGGAGTCGGCGGACAGCGTGCGGGCGGTGCTCGGGGGTGCCGGTGGCTTGCTGGTGCTGCGGCGCGACCAACCGGTCGGCGCGCTCGTGTTCGACGAGAGTCGCGCGGGTCTGCTCGGCCTTCGCCGGGTGTCGGTCGACCCCGCGCACCAGGCACACGGGGTCGCGTCGGCGATGGTCGGTGTCGCGGAGGACGTGGCGGAGGGTCGAGGCCTCGACGGCCTGTGGCTGCAGGCCCGCGTCGAGCTGCCCGAGACTGTGTCCTTCTGGCAGCGGCGAGGCTACGTCGTCCTCGCGCGCAGCGGGCCGATGCTGCAGCTCGGCAAGGCGCTATGGCTGGCCGCGGAGCTGCCGACGGCCGAGGCGACAGAGGCATTCGGCACGCGGCTCGCCGGGGTCGTGCAAGCCAGTGACGTCGTGGTGCTCAGCGGCGAGCTGGGAGCCGGCAAGACCACGCTCACGCGGGGTCTGGGTGCCGGACTGGGGGTGCGTGGCGAGGTGACCTCGCCGACCTTCGTACTGGCGCGGGTGCATCCCAGCCTCGGCGAAGGCCCGGCCCTGGTGCACGTCGACGCCTATCGGCTGGGTGGCGCCGCCGAGCTCGACGACCTGGACCTCGACGAGACGCTGGAGCGAGCGGTCACCGTCGTGGAGTGGGGAGCCGGGCTCGCCGAGGAGCTCGCCGAGTCCTGGCTCGACGTACGCCTGCAGCGCTGGAGCGAAGGCGGCAGAGCGGCGCTGGCGGCGGCCGGTCCGCGCCGCGACATCCCCACCGCCCAGCCGTCCCCGGACAGCCGCGTCGTCTCGGTACGCCCGCACGGGCCCCGGTGGGTAGGAGCGCCGCTGCGCTCACGCCTGCTCGGAGCGGCTCCCGTCGCGGCGCCGTCCGCCTAGGCTCACCTGTCGTGCTGCTCGCCCTCGACACCGCTTCCCCGGTCGTGACCGTGGCCCTGCACGACGGCAGCCGTGTGGTCGGGTGCTCCGACATCGAAGCCGGACCCCGCCACGGCGAGCTGCTCGCCCCCGCGATCGACGGGTTGCTCGAGCACGCGGGTGTCCATCCCCGCCAGCTGACCGAGATCCTCGTCGGCATCGGTCCTGGCCCCTACACCGGCTTGCGAGTCGGAGTCGTCACGGCTCGCACGCTGGGTGCGGTGCTCGACATACCGGTGCGCGGGGTGGTGTCCCTTGACACGCTCGCCGCGGCGCAGGTCGAGCTGCGGGCGTCCGGGCGGCCGTTCGTGGTCGCCACCGACGCACGCCGGCGCGAGGTGTACTGGGCTCGATACGTTGGCTCCCGCCGCCTGGAGGGTCCGCACGTCGACCGGCCCGCCGTCTTGGCCGAGCGGCTCGCCGGAGCACCGGTAGTGGGCCGCGGTGCCCGGATCTACGCCGACCTGCTCATCCCGGTCGACGGTCCCGACGACCCGTCGGCGGCCGTGCTAGCCGAGGCACGCACAGTGGGCGCGGTCGAGCTGGTTGCGCCTCGACCGTGCTACCTGCGCCGCCCCGACGTCAGCGAGCCGGGACCTCGCAAGCGGGTCACGTGAGGCTTCGCGCCGGCACTGTCGAGGACGCGGCCGCTCTGGTCGCGGTCGAGTCGGCCGCCTTCGGCACCGACGGCTGGGCGCACGCGGCCGTGCTGCACGAAGTGACCGCCTCCTCGCGGCATGTGGTGGTGGCTGAGCACGCCGACGCGCTCGTGGGCTGGGCGGTTCTGCTGGAGGGCGATGTCTGCGACGTGCTGAGGGTGGCGGTCGCGAAGCCGGCCCAGCGGCGGGGGATCGGCCGCGCGCTGCTCGACACGTTGCTCACCCGGGCGGGCTCGCGCCCGGTGCTGCTCGAGGTGGCTGATGACAACACCGCCGCGCAGGCGCTCTACGCCGGCGCCGGCTTCGTCGCGATCGACCGCCGGCCCGCGTACTACGGCCCCGGCCGGGACGCGTTGGTGCTGAGCCGTGCTCCGGACGATCCCGTCTACGGTGTGCCTCGTGCGTGACCTCACCTACCCCCCGATCGTGGCGACCTGCCGTGCGCTGTTCAAGGTGCTGGGAATCCAGTTCCGGATCTTTGGCACCCACCACATCCCGCGGACGGGCGGGGCGGTCCTCGCCATCAACCACGTCAGCTACGTCGACTTCATCTTCGCCGGTCTCGCCGCTCAGGACAGCGACCGGCTGGTGCGGTTCATGGCGAAGAAGGAGGTCTTCGACCACCCCGTCGGTGGGCCGGTGATGCGCTCGCTGCACCACATCCCGGTCGACCGCGACAACGGCATCGCGTCGTTCCGCATGGCGCTGCGCTACCTCAAGGACGGCGAGCTGGTGGGGGTCTTCCCGGAGGCGACGATCAGCCGCAGCATGGAGCTCAAGGACTTCAAGTCCGGCACCGTGCGGATGGCCTCGGCGGCGGGCGTACCGCTCATCCCGATCGTGGTGTGGGGGACCCAGCGGCTGATGACCAAGGACCATCCCCGCGACTTCCGGCGTGGCAACACGATCTCAGTGACGGTCGGGGCGCCGCTGCACCCGACCGCCAGGAACCCGGCGGGTGAGACCGACGAGCTGCGGGCGTCGATGTCCGCGCTGCTCGACGCCACCATCCGCGCGCACCCCGAGCCACCGGAGGGTCAGTGGTGGGCCCCGGTGTCGTACGGCGGCACGGCGCCGACACCGGAGGAGGCGCACCGGCTGGACGAGGCCGAGCTGGCAGCGCGCGCCGCTCGCCGCGCCGCTCGCGGGACCTGACTCAGTCGCCCACGGTCCCGTCGATCAGCTCGCGCAGGATGTCGAGGTGGCCGTTGTGCCGTGACGTCTCCTCCACCAGGTGCAGCAGGATCCAGCGAAGCGTGATCGGCGACCCGTCGCTGAGCGGCATCGCCGCCGGTGTGTCGAGGGCGAGCCCGTCCAGGCGGGCGTCCAGCCTGGCCGTCTGCTCGCGGTACTCGGCGAGGACGTCGGCGAGCGGGGTGATGGCGCCGAGGGTGTACTCGCGGTCAGGTTCGTCCTCGGTCCATGGTCCCTCGTCGGGCCCGCCGAGCATGCGCCGGTCGATCCAGTCGCGTTCCACCCAGGTCAGGTGGTGCAGCACTCCGCCGATCGTCATCAGCGGTGAGGTGCTCAGCGGCGTCTGAGCGGCCTCCTCGTCGCTGAGCCCCGCGGCCTTGCTGATCGCGATCTCCCGGGCGTACGTCAGCATCGTCGTCAAGGTCGTGCGCTCGTCGAAGGTGTCGGGTACGTCGTTGGGAGCCATGCCGCGAGCCTGCCCGGATGGGCGAGCGGCGTCCACCGCATTGCGCTGCGGTGCGACGATGGCTGGGTGAGTACCGACGCCCCTCTGGTTCTCGGCATCGAGACCTCCTGCGACGAGACCGGAGTGGGCATCGTGCGGGGCAACGCGCTGCTCGCGGATGCGGTCGCATCCAGCGTGGAGGAGCACGCCCGCTTCGGCGGCGTCGTACCCGAGGTCGCGAGCCGGGCGCACCTCGAGGCGATGGTGCCGACGATCGAGCGGGCGTGCGCCGATGCGGGCGTACGGCTGCGCGATGTCGACGCGCTGTCTGTCACCAGCGGGCCGGGCCTCACCGGTGCCCTGCTGATCGGTGTCGCGGCCGCCAAGGCGCTCGCGATCGGGCTGGGCGTGCCGTTGTACGGCGTCAACCACCTCGCCGCCCACGTGGCGGTCGACCAGCTCGAGCACGGCCCGCTGCCTGAGCCGTGCCTGGCGTTGCTGGTCAGCGGCGGGCACTCCTCGCTGCTGCTGGTCGAGGACGTGACCGCAACGGTGGAACCGCTGGGGGCGACCATCGACGACGCCGCGGGCGAGGCCTTCGACAAGGTCGCCCGCGTGCTTGGGCTGCCTTTCCCCGGCGGGCCGCACATCGACCGGGTGGCCGCGGACGGCGACCGGGCGTACGTCCGGTTCCCGCGCGGGTTGAGCACGGGGCGCGACCTGGAGCGCCACCGCTTCGACTTCTCCTTCTCCGGCCTGAAGACCGCGGTGGCGAGGTGGGTTGAGAGTCGGGAGCGCGACGGGGAGCCCGTGCCGGTGGCCGACGTGGCCGCCTCCTTCCAGGAGGCGGTCTGCGACGTTCTTACGCGCAAGGCCGTGGCTGCCTGCCAGCAGCAGGGAGTCGACACGCTGCTGATCGGCGGTGGTGTCGCCGCCAACCGGCGCTTGCGCGCCCTGGCGGAGGAGCGGGCAGGTGCGGCCGGCATCACCGTACGAGTGCCGCGTCCGGGGCTGTGCACCGACAACGGTGCGATGGTGGCCGCTCTCGGTGCCGAGCTGGTCAGCCGGGGACGCTCCGCGAGCGCACTCGACCTGCCCGCCGACTCCTCGATGCCGGTGACCTCGGTGGTGGCTTGAGCGGTGCTCTGGGGTCTGGCTCTGCTGGTCGCCGGAGGTGCGCTGCTGACCATCGGTGCCGAGCTGTTCGCCGAGCACGTGACCGGGGCTGCACGGCGAGTCGGGCTCACCACGTTCGGCTTGGCCGTGCTGCTCGCCGGCGCCGAACCGGAGGAGGCGCTGGTAGCCGGTCTCGCCTCGGCACGGGGCCGGCCCGATCTCGCCGCCGGTGACGCCTTGGGGGCCAACCTCGTCATCGCCACCCTCACCCTGGGACTGGTTGCCCTGCTCGCGCCGATCGGGCTGACTGCGGGCGTACGCCGGTACGCCGCTGCCGCAGCGTTCGCGAGTGGCTTCGCCGGGCTGATGGTGGTCGGCGGAGACGTCGCTCGGATCGAGGGACTGCTGCTGTGCCTCACGTATGTGGTCGCGGTCGCGGTGGTGTGGCGGCTCGAGCGCACACCACCCGCGATCGGTGAGGCAGGTGAGCCGCACACGTCGAGCTCGCCGCACGACGTCGCTCTGCTCGGGCTGGGCCTCGCCGGCATGGTCGCCGGCGGGGTGGTTGCCGTCCTCGGCGCCGAGCGGGCGGTCACGGCCACCGGTCTGGGGGACGGTCCGATCGGCCTGACGCTGCTGGCTCTCGCGACCAGCGCCGAGATGCTGGCCCTGGTACCCGCGGCGCGGCGCCACGGAGTCGAGGAGCTGGCAGTCGCCGGAGCGCTCGGCGCGGTCGCGTACAACGCCACCGTGTCGCTCGGCGTCGGTGCCCTGGTGGCGCCGCTGGCTCTGACGTCGACGTCCTTGTTGCTGGCCGTGGCCGGCGTGGTGGCCGCCGTCTGCGTCGCCGTGACGCTGTGGCCGCGCGAGGTGCTCGGCCCCGGTGTCGGCCTGGCCCTGGCGCTCGCCTATCCCGTGGCGGTGTGGTTCGTACTCGTCTGAGCGTCGCGCACCATCGCCTCCGTCGAGTGCAGACGCCGCAGCCCGCACGACTCGTATGCGGCGACGGCGACACGGTTGTCGGCAGGGGTGTGCACCGTGACGCCGCTGGCGCCGGCACGGGCTAGCGCACCCAGCGCGGCGAGCACCACCCGGCGGCCGTGCCCACCGCCGCGGTGCTCGGGGTGCGACCCGACCGGCTCCAGGATCGCGGAGCGCCCGGGTCCGGCTGACCACGCTGTTGCGGCTGCCACCGGGGTGCCGTCGCTGTCCCTCGCCAGCAGGTCGAGTGCCGGGTCGTACGCGGCCGTCGCTGACATCCGGTGCCAGGCCTCGACGGTGAAGGTCGACCCCTCGAACGCCGCCCGCTGCACGGCCACCCGGTCGGCGACATCGTGCGACTCCTGCACCGGGCGTACCTGAGCGTCACCCAGGTCGGCGTCGGAGGCGGACAACGGCCGGTACAGCACCACCCACGGCTCGGGGTCGAGCGTCCACCCCCTGGCCGAGAGGGCGGTGCGGAGCAGGCTGCCTGGTGCCGCGTCGCTCCACACCTGCTCGCCGGGATCGGTCTCGATCTCGTCGGCGAGCGCCGCGCACACGTCGGGGTCGGTCTCACACCCCGGCGCCAGTCGCGGTCGGGCCAGCCCGGGCTCGAACAAGCCGGCGGCGACCACATCGCCGTCCCGCTCCAGCACCCGCACGCTGCCCCCGAGCTTCTCGTCGCCAAGCCGGGCGTGCCAGCCGACGTCGCCGACGTGCAGCCCCAGCGGATAGCCGCCGGGCGACTCCCATGCGCGCAGCGACGTGACCAGCTCGTCGAGCTGATGCCGTTCAAGCCGCTTGACCTGTACGGCTCCGCTCATGGCGGGACGGTACTGCTGGGGGACGGGCTGCTGCCTCTGATTTCGCCACGGCGGTCTGGTCCTGGATCGGGGTGTCGCCGAGTCGACTGGTGCCAGATGGGACTCCACGCGGCGCCTGGTGCAAGATGAGGCCGCCGCCGAGTCGACTGGTGCCCAATGGGGCCGCCGTGGCTGAAGTACGCCGCCAGCATAGGGTCGGTCTGACAGGCTGACGGGGATGTTCACGCTCCTCGCTCGCCGACGATCCAGGGGCATCAGGGCGTCCGTCGCCGCGCTGAGCGTTGCGGTGCTCGTCTCGTGTACGGACTCAGCCGGCGACGAGCCCGCCGAAGCGGCGCCGACCGGCGCAGAGCAGAGCAGTGAGTCGCCGACCGGCGCGCAGCCCACGCCGGAGCCGACTCGGAGCAGCGCCCCGTCGACGGAGCCCGCCGAGCCTCCGGCGCCCACACCGGAACCGGCCGGCTGGACCGGCGGGCCGAGTGACGCCGAGATGGGCCAGGCTGCGGAGCTGGTCGATGCCATGAGCGTGCGTGAGCGTGCCGGGCAGGTCGTCGTCGCCTCGTACTCGGGCACGACACCGCCGGAGCAGCTGGTACGGCAGCAGCACCTCGGCGGCGTCATCCTGCTGGAGGAGAACGTCGGCGACACCACCACGCTGGCCGATCGCCTGGGCGCTCTGCAGACCCGTGCCCAGCGGGGATTCCCGCTGTGGATCGGCGTCGACCAGGAGGGCGGGATCGTCCAGCGTCTCGGCGCGCCGTTCACCGCGTTCGGCCCCTACATGGCGCAGGGCGCGGCCCGCGACGACCGGCTCAGCACCGAGGTCGCGCACGCCACCGCCGATGAGCTCCGAGCGGCGGGGTTCACCTCCGTGTTCGCCCCGGTGGCCGACGTCACGACCGGTCCCGACGACCCCACGATCGGCAGCAGGTCGGCCGGCGACCGACCGGGGCTCGTCAGCAGCACCACCGCTGCCTCGCTGCGCGGGTACGAGCGTGGCGGTGTCCTGTCGGCCATCAAGCACTTCCCCGGTCACGGGAGCGTCCCGGCCGACAGCCACGAGCAGCTGCCGGTGCAGAACGCGTCGCTGCGGCAGCTGCGCAACCGTGATCTCGTGCCGTTCGAGCGGGCGGTCGACTCAGGCGTGCCCGCGATCATGTCGGCCCACATCGCCGTGCGAGCCGTCGATCCCGGCGTGCCGTCCTCGCTCAGCCGGCCGATGGTGACCGGTCTGCTGCGTCGCGAGCTGGGGTACGACGGAGTCGTCATCACCGACGCGCTCAACATGGCCGGGGTGACGGCTGCCTACGGCAGCCGCGAGGCCGCGGTGCGGGCGTTGCGCGCCGGCAACGACGTCCTGCTGATGCCTCCGGATCCGGCCGGTGCGATCGACGCCGTGAGCGACGCCGTCCGTGCCGGGTCCCTGCCGCGTGCGCGGCTCCACGAGGCGGCGACGCGCATGGTCGGCCTGCTGCTGCACCAGGAGGCCGAGTCCGGCGCCGAGCCGCAGCTGCGGTCGCACCCGGCCGTACTGGCCCGGCAGGCCCGAGCGGCCGTGACGTCGGTGTCCGGCCCGTGCAGCGGCCGACTGGTGGACGCCGCCGTACACCCGACCGGCGACGCGACGGCTGTCGCCGCCTTCGCCCGAGCCGCACGGAGAGCCGGCCTACCGGTCAGCACCTCGACCGAGGCCGATTCGGTGGTCCTGCTCGGCTATGGCGCCGGACCGGCCAGCGCCGATGTCGTCGTCGCCACCGACACCCCGTACCCACTCGGCAGCAGCGACGCGCCGGTGCTGCTGGCGACGTTCGGTGACGGGCCGGCCTCGATGCGCGCGCTCGTCGACGTGCTGCTCGGCGACGCTCCAGCGCCCGGCCGGCTACCGGTGCGGGTCGCCGGCCTCAGCCGGAACGGGTGCTGAGCGGCTCCACGAGGTACGCCCGCCCCGCCCCGGCGACGCGCGTCAGCACCAGAGTCGCCCGGTTCCCGCCGCGCAGACGCAGCTTGGCCCGCAGACGCTCGGGAACGATGTCGACTCCCCGCTTCTTGACCGTCAGCGAGCCGATGCCCCGGGCGGCCAGTGCCGTACGCAGCGCCCGCTCGTGGAACGGCACCTCATCCA
>DASQMN010000322.1:0-14321 GCA_035645475.1 Nocardioidaceae bacterium | reverse complement strand
GCAAGGAATGGTCTGGGCTCGTAGCGGTGGCCGTGAGGCGGCCTCGTCCACGGCGCGTGGGATCGAGGCACGACCCGCACCTCAGGGGCGAGTGGTACCGAGCAGTCGGGCGGGTCGTACGGCACTCTCGCCGAACCGGTGGACGGCGCGGTCTACCGCACGCTCGGCTTCTGACCACCCTCGGTCTCGAGCGCCGAGCACCAGTTGGCGGTGTGCCTGTTCGATCGGCACGAGCCCTTCGACGCGTACGCCGACCAGACGGATGCGAGCGCGTTGCAGGTGAAGGCCTTCGAACAGTGCGGTGGCTTCGGCGTGGATCTCGCGGGCCAGATCGGTGTGGTCCCGCAAGGTCCGTGACCGGGTGAGAGTGGTGAAGTCGGCGAAGCGCACCCGCAGGACCACCGTGCGCCCGGCAACTCTCGCGCTCCGGAGCCGGGCGGCGAGCTTGGTCGACAACCGCAGCAGCTCGCGGTTGACCACGGCCGGGTCGTCGGTGTCGCGCGAGAACGTCTCGTCGGCTCCCATGCTGCGGTCGGGTTCGTCCGGTCCTCGGCGTGGGGTCACCGTGCGCCGGCCACCACCCCACGCGAGGTCATGCAAGGTACTGCCGGCTGCCTGACCGAGAGCCCGGCACACCAGGTCGACCGGGGTGTGGGCCAAGTCACCGACGGTGTGGAGTCCCAACCGGTGCAGTGCCTCGGCTGTCTTCTCCCCCACCCCCCACAGTGCCTCCACTGCCAGCGGATGCAAGAAGGCGGTCGCGCCGTCTCGCGGGACGACCACGACGCCGTCCGGTTTGGCCTGCCGGGAGGCGAGCTTGGCCAAGGCCGTGGTGGACGCGACTCCTACCGAGCACGTGATGCCCTGTTCGTCGCTGATGCGGGCGTGCAGGTAGTCGGCCACGGCTCGGGCTGAGCCGATGCGTCGACCGGCACCGGACACGTCGAGGAACGCCTCGTCGAGGGAGACCGCCTCCACCAGCGGTGTGACCGAGCGAAATGTCTCCATGACTGCCCGGGACACCGCGGTGAACTGTTCGAAGTCGGGAGAGAGGACGGTGGCCTGCGGGCACAGTCGCCGAGCTCGCATCATCGGCATCGCGGAACGGACCCCGCTCGCGCGGGCCTGGTAGCTGGCGGACAGCACCACGCCACGGTGGCCTCCACCGACGATGACGGGCGCGCCGCGCAGCTCGGGTCGCTCACGGACGGCTACCGAGGCGTAGAAGGCGTCCATGTCGACGTGCAGGATCGAGCAGCCGGTGTCGTCCGCGCCGCTGGCCTGCGATGAGTCGGGAGGACGGGCAGCGCTCATCGAGCCCTCCCCCGCGTCGCGCTGAAAACGCAGCAGCGGCTCAGGCCGGACTCGTGGGGGTCGCCGGTCTTCGCAGCGCCAGGGACGTCAGTCGCGTCGGGCCACAACGTGAAGCTGAGCTGCCAGCGCCACGAACTCCGGCCGCTCGGAGACGGCTCGCTCGAGGGCGAGCAACGCCGAGGCTGCACCGGGTTCGGCATCGAGCAGAGCGCTGGGAACCAGGTCGGTGAAGACGCGTACGGCATGGACCTCGCCTGCGCGCAACGCGTGCCGATCCAGCAGGTCGAGGATCTCCTCGCGGGTGTAGCGGCGGGGCTCTCGGCGTCGACCGTCCCCGGTACCCGCCGGTCGCCCACCGGCGGCAGGGATGTCGTGAAGCAGCTCGGTGGCCTGGTCGAAGTGCCCGGCCAACGCCCGGGCGACCACGCTGGCGAGCCGGCCGGCGACCACGACGCTGAGCGAGCCACCGGGGCGCAGGGCCTGATGGATCGAGGCCAGTGCCTGGTCCGGCTCGTCGACCACTTCGAGCACACCGTGGCAGAGCACCAGATCGGCCCCGCCCGGTTCGACGTGGTCGTGCAGATCAGCAGCATCCCCTTGCACACCGTGAACACGCTCCGCGACGCCGTCGTCGTCGGCTCGGCGTTGCAGCGCTGCCAAGGCATCAGGGCTGGGGTCGACGACGGTGACACGGTGGCCGAGAGCAGCCACCCGTACAGCCAGCCCCCCGGTGCCACCGCCGAGGTCGACGACTCGCAGCTCGCTTTGCTCGGCGAGCAGTGCTGCGACGGCGTCCCAGACGACTGCGGTGCGCAGGGCACCGCGCCGTTGCTCGACCACGCGGTGCCTCCTCGACGGTGCCGGCTGGTGCTCGCCCACCCTAGTGAGGGCACCCCGCTGGGGACGGCACCCGACCCGATGGACCTGCTCATCCGCCGGAGCTTCCCGAGCTGGAGTGCCACAGCTTGCGCGGTGCGCTCTTGGCGTCGGTGCCGGCAGGCTTGATATCGGAGTACGGCGACTGACGGAATCCGCTGGTGTGCACCAGCACTCGGCGCCTCCCCATGCCCCCGGCGGAGGAGCCCTGCTCCTCGACATCGCTGGAGTACCGATCAGGCCGGACCATCACCGGGCGGGACGCGCGGCTCTCCGCGGCACCGTGCAGCGCCTGTTCTCCAATCTCGGTGGTGCCCGGCGGTACCTCGGCCATGGTGGCGTGCACTGCGTCGATGCCCTGCTCGCGCCACAGTGCATGCAGCGCCGGCAGCTCCCAGCACCCGGTCGCTCGGACCGACACCCCTCGTGGGCCGGTGCGGCGCAGCTCACCGCGCACGAGCAGCAGCCAGGAGTGGAACACGGTGGTCGCGTACGGGCCCTGGACGTCTTCGAAGAACGTGGCATCGACCGGACCGGTGCCGTCGTCGAGGGTCAGGAAGACGACGCGCCGCCCAGAACGGATCGGCGGGGTCTGAGTGGCAACCTTCACACCAGCGATCAGCAACGTGCTGCGGCTGCGGCCTTGGAGCAGCTGAGCCGACCGGGTGACGCCCAGCTCGTCGAGCAACGGGTTGTAGAAGTCGATGACATGACTGCTCACGTCGAGCCCGAGGACCTCCAGCTCGGCGCGTACCCGTTCGCCGCGGGTCATCTCCGGCAGACCCGAGCGCTCGGCCTCGCCTGGGGCGTCGCCGAGGTCGAGGGTGAGCTGCACGGCTTCGGCAGGCTCGACCGGCGCAGGAGCCCGAGACTGCGCTGCCGCCCGTCGTCGCACGTCGATGCTCGGCCGTGTGCCGGTACTCGCCGCCGGTTCACCCGGCGCTGAGGACTGAGCGCCGGGACCGGTCCGGTCGACGCTTGGGGCCGGGTCAGCATCTCGACCTCTGCCCTTGCGGATGCGGGGGGATGACGCCCGCTGGGCCCGGTCGGTGGCTCGCGACCACCGATCCAGCTCGAGCACCTGCAGCAGCAGGTCGCGGCGGGTGACGGTGCCGCGGCGCCGCACAGGGATCGATGACCCGATCCCGTAGATGCCGTCGAACCCACCAGCGACCACGAGCCGCTCCACGATGGGGCGAGAGACACGCGCGCGGTGCCAGAAGTCGGTCATCGAGGAGTACGGCTGACCGGCCACGATGCGGGCGATCTCGGCCTCGCTGATGCCCTTCACATCGGCGAGGCTCAGCCTGATGCCATAGGCGCGGGCGTCGGGAAGCATCGGATCGTGCACGACCCGGGGGTCTTGCCCCAACACCCGAGGAGGTGGTTCGTCGCGGGGGTCGACCCGCTCGATCCGGTAGGTGTCGTCACAGACGTTGACGTCGAGCGGAAGCACGGCGATACCGAACTGCCGGGCGTCGTCGAGGATCAACCGCTTCGGATACATGCCCGGGTCGTGGGTCAGCACGCCGGCGAGAAACGCCGCGGTGTGGTGGGTCTTGAGCCAGGCCGACTGGTAGGTGGGCAAGGCGAACGCCGCTGCGTGGGCCTTGCAGAAGCCGAACGAGGCGAATGCCTCCAGGATCTCCCACACCCGCTGCACGACAGCCTCGGCATAGCCGCGGGCCAGTGACTGTGGGAAGAACCAGGCCCGCACGTCAGCCTTGCCCTCCCGGTCCCCCAACGCCCGGCGGGCTTCGTCGGCCTCGGCCAGGGAGCAGCCGGTGAACCGAGCCACGATCTCGATCACCTGCTCGTGGAAGACCACCACTCCGCTGGTGGACCGCAAGATCTCCTCGAGATCGGGATGCGGGTACGCCGGGTCGGCCCAGCCGTGCCGGGCAGACAGGAACGGGGTCACCATGTCGCTCTTGACCGGCCCGGGCCGGAACAGCGAGATGTCGGTGATGAGGTCGTCGAACGTCTCGGGACCGAACTTGCCGACCAGCTCACGCTGGCCAGGTGACTCGATCTGGAAGCAGCCCAGCGTCTTGGACCGTGCGATCAGCGCATAGGTCGCAGGGTCGTCCAGCGGCACCTGCGCACGGTCGTCGACGTCCACGCGGACGTCGTCGACGCGCGCCACCTCACTCATTGCGTGCGCCATCGCGGACTGCATGCGGATGCCGAGCAGATCGAGCTTGAGCAGGCCGAGATCCTCGACGTCGTCCTTGTCGAACTGGCTCATCGGGAACCCGGCGTAGCTGGCCTCGACCGGGGTGCGGTCGAGCAAGGTGGCATCGGACAGCACCACGCCGCACGGGTGGAGGGCGATGTGGCGGGGCAGCCCGTCGAGGCGTTCGACCAGGTCGAACAACAACGCCAGCCGTCGCTCGCCCAGACCGGAAGCACGCAGCTCAGGCAGCTCCCGCAACGCGTTGCGGGCATCGCGAGCGCGTACGTGCGGGAACGCCTTGGCGATGGTGTCGATCTCCCCGAGCGGCATGCCCAGGGCGCCACCGACGTCGCGGATGGCATGGCGGACCCGATAGGTGTCCATCATCGCCACGCATGCACACCGGTCACCGCCGAAGCGGGCCAGGACGTGCTCATAGACCTCCGTACGGCGCGCTGACTCGACATCGACATCGATGTCGGGCAGAGCCTGGCGCAGCGGGGACAGGAACCGCTCCATCACCAGGTCATGCTGCAGCGGGTCGACCCCGGAGATGCCGAGCAGGTAGTTGACCAGGCTGCCGGCACCGGACCCACGGGCTGCGCAGCGAACTCCGAGGTCCCGGATCAGGTCGCAGACGTCGGCAACGGTGAGGAAGTAGGAGGAGAAGCCCTTGCCGGTGATGACGTGCAGCTCGTCGTCGAGCCGGTCCAGGACCCGGGGACCGACAGCAGAGCCGTAACGGTCGCCGAGACCGGCGGTGCACCGCTGGCGCAGGACAGCCGCGGCAGCCTCCGCCGCTGTCAACCCGGTGCGATCCAGTCCAAGGCCGCTCAGCTCAGCGCTGTTCAGCTGGGGATTCAGCTCAGGAAAGTGCACCTCGCCGAGGCCGAGGTCGCGGTGGGGGTCGAGCGCTACCCGGTCGGCGACCGTACGGGTGCGGGCGAGCAGCCGGTCGGTGTCCCGGCCGGACAGGCCGGCGTGCCGACAGATCTCGTCGGCCACCTCGGCCATCTGCTTGCCGGTCTTGAGGTACCCCTCGGCGTTGCCGCGGTCGAGGTGGCGCGGGTCGAGCGGCACCAGCCGGCGGACGGCATCCAGGATGTCGGTGACCGGTGCGTCGGCATGGTCGGCGTGACGGACCTGGTTGGTCAGCACCACCTCCAGGCCGGCGCGCTCGGCAAGCCGCAGCATTCGGGCGGCATGCGGGGTGCTGCCCGGCCCGGACCCGGGTCGCCGGTGCGAGACGATCTCGACCAGCAGGTCACCGGGGCCGACCACCTCTCGCCACCGGCGCAGCAGGGCCGATGCCAGGTCGTCGTGGCGACTCGCCACGGCTCTGCCCACATCGGAGGAGGGCCCGAGCATCACCACCACGTCACCACCGCCGAGGTGGGACCCGATGAGCTCAGGGGTGGTGACCGGCTCGCCGCGCTCACCGCGCAGGTGAGTCGCGGAGATCAACCGGCACAGCGCTCCCCAGCCGGCACGGTTGCCGGCGAGCAGGGTCAGTCGGGGCAGCCCTGCGTCACGGTAGGCACCGCCACGAGCAGGAGTGCGCCTTACCGGCGACGCCGTGTCGGGAACGGTGACGCCCGAGGTGGTGGCCCCTGAGGCAATGGCAGCCCGACTGGAAGCGCCTCGGCCGGAACCGCCCCGGCCGGAAGCGCCGGACGTTGGCCATGGTTCGACGGCCAGGTCGGCTCCCAGCACCGGGCGGATGCCGGCTCGCAGGCACGCCTTGGCGAAGCGGACCGCGCCGTAGACACCGTCTCGGTCGGTCAGGGCAAGGGTGTCCATCTCTGCCTCGGCGGCACGCTGCACGAGAACGTGCGGAAGTGCCGCGCCGTGTCGCAGCGAGTAGCCGGAGGCCACATGCAGGTGGACGAACGGGTCAGCCACGGCGGAGGTCATCCGGAGCGCGGAGCGGGGATGCGGCGAGGTGGGGACGCCATGCCAGCGGGCGAGCCAGACCCAGCACGTCTTCGACGACGTGCATGAAGTGCTCGACGTCGCGGACGAGGTCGTCGGCCTCCCGCAGGGTGACCGCGGTGCGAGCACCGCACTCGGCCGCGGCCCGCTTGGCCGCCCCGGCAGCGAAGAAGCCGGCCCACTCTCCCAGCTCGGGGGCCACGCTGGCCAACAGCTCCCAGGCGTTGCGCTGCCCCCGGCGTGCCGCCCGGGTACGGACCGCAAGCACAGCTGCTGCCGTGCGCAGTGCCGCGACGTGCGCGCAGCAGTACTGGCGGGCCGGGCTGTCGGCTCCCCGTGCCTCGGCCAGTGCCCGGTCGGCGCGGTCCAACAGCTCGCACGCATCGCCGTAGCGCCCACGGAATGCCGTGGAGCGGACCGACGGCTGTGCCTGCGCTGACACTGCGCTCACCTCAGTCCAGGCACCGGGTGAGGTGCCACTGCCCGGTGTCGCTGTCATAGGTCAGGTCGAAGGTGCCGCGTAGTCCACTCGAGGGGTCGGCTCCGATTCCGTGCCGTCCGCGAGCGGCGTCAACCCGCCACACCTCACGCTCGGCCAGCAGCAGGGAGCCGGGAGCGGAGACACCTGAGCGCTGCTCCGCTGCGGGACCCGATGGCTCGGCACCTGACTCCGAGCCCAGCAGCTCGGTGATGCCACGCTGCTCCCACCACGGACCGGTCTCCACCCAGTGGGACACCACCGCGCACACCCGCCACAACCGGTCGCGCCACACGAACTGCTCGGGAGCCTCAACCGCGTCGACCAGTCCGCGGCGCACCTCCACGGGGTCGTCGTAACGTCGCACTGCATCTCCTCCCAGCAGGCCCCGGTAAGGGCGTGATGTGATCAGCGCACCTCTCGGCGAGAGACGCGCTGCACCAGGGAAGTGGCGCAAACGATGGGACGACCGGACCGACGCGAGGAGCTTCCCCTCAGCTCGCGGCGGTCCGGTCACCGCCCGCAGCGGCACGGGTCGAGTCGTGCCGCTCCGGACGGAGCCCAGCTGGCCGAGGAGATGCCGCGAACAACCCCTCAACCGTTCGATCGAACAAGTGTTCGATCCATGAGAAGAGTAAACCCCTCGTCCGACAAGACGTCAATCGCTGTCTCGAGATTGGGGGACCCACGGCACACTGCCCAGGTGACCGACATCCCAGACCCGGCTCGCCACCCACGTGTCCTGACCGTCATGGCCGCCCTCGAAGAACGAGGCGCCGCCGGCGCGGTACGCGTGCTGCCCGACTCCGCGCGCACGGCCCAGGAGGCGGCGGCCGCCCTGGGGGTGCACGTCGGGGCCATCGTCAACAGCTTGGTGTTCGACGCGGGCGGCGAGGCGGTGCTGGTGCTGACGTCGGGGGCCCACCGGGTCGACACGGGATACCTCGCCGAGCAGCACGCCCTGGCGAAGCTGGCGCGTGCCTCGCCGGACTTCGTGCGCGCGCACACCGGTCAGGCCATCGGCGGGGTGTCCCCGGTCGGTCATCCCGCGCCGGTACGCACGCTGGTGGATCGTTGGCTGGCTCAGCACCCGGTGATCTGGGCGGCCGCCGGCCACCCCTACGCGGTGTTTCCCACGACGTACGCCGAGCTGCTGGAGCTGACGGGCGGCACGCCCACCGATGTCACGCCGACCGACGCGACACCGGCCGACGCGACCAGGGCCGACTGACAAGGGCCGACTGACAAGCTCAGGGCAGCTCGGCAACGTCGCTGACGACGTGCAGGGCGCCGTCGGCGGTCCAGCTGACCGTGTAGGTGCCGCTGGACAGGTCGAGCGCGAGCGCACTCCGCTCGTCGCCCCGCCACCACGCAAGCTCGAAGGCCTGACCGTCGCCGGTGGCCGAGAAGTCGCCACCGAATGCCGGGTGGGAGTTGCGGAAGCGGATGAGCCGCAGCAGCGCCTGCACCACCGGGCGCTCCAGCGCTTCGGCGACCTCGGTCCGCGTGTAGTGGTGACGGTTGACGTCGCGTCCCACCCCGGTGCGGGTCAGCAGCTCCATGTCGTTGCCACCGGCGAGCAGGCCGACGTAGTAGACCTGCGGAATGCCCGGGATGAAGAACTGGAGCAGCCTGGACAGCAGGTAGTGCTCGTCGTCGCGACCCAGAGCGTCGTAGTAGGTGCAGTTCACCTGGTACAGATCGACGTTGGAGGCCGCGGCCCCCGTCGCCCGGCGGCTGGTGCCCTCGCTGTTGGCGTGGATGGACTCCACCAGCGAGTCGATGTCCTCCGGCCCGAGGAGCCCAGCCAGTGACTTGTCGGCCGAGTCGGCACCGACGTCGACCACCCCTATCCCGTCATGGGTGTCGAGGACCGTGACGGCGTTGTGCGGTCGCTGGCGGATCCATCGCAGCAGCGCTGTGCCGTCACCCGACGTGAGGGTGTGCAGGATCAGCGGCGGCAGGGCGAAGTCGTAGACCCAGTCGACGCGGCTCGCGATCTCGATCTGCTTCTTGAAGTGGGAGTGAACCTCGACGAGCACCTCCAGGCCGAGCGTCCGCGCCTGTCCGGTGAGCTCGTCGATGAGGGCGAACGTCTCAGGTGTCATGAAGCTTCGGGTACCGGCGGTCTTCACCGAGTAGCCCACGGCATCCAGCCGGATCATCGCCGCGCCACAAGCCGCCAGCCGCTCGAGCACCTGGGTCAGATAGTCCCGGGCCTGCTGCGAGCGCGTGTCGAGGTCGATCTGGCGGCTGGTGAAGGTCGTCCACAACAGCCGGTGGTCACCGTCGGCGAAGCTGTATGCGGTGAACGGCAGGCCCGGCCGCGGTCGGTACAACGTCAGCAGGTCTTGCTCCGTCAGGCCCTCGGGGAAGACCGAGGACATCGTGAGGAACATGCCCGCGTACGCAGAGCTCGCGCCGTGCGCCAGGTAGTCCTGGAACTGCGGCGCGTCGACCGAGACGTGGTTGACGATGACGTCCACGACCAGGTCTCTCGAGGCACCGAGCGCGGTGAGGTCCTCCCAGGTGCCCAGGCGGGGGTCGACCTCGGTGTGGTCAGCCGGATCGAACCCGGCGTCGGCGCCGTCGTACGGGCGGAAGAACGGCAGAACGTGCACTCCGCCGAAGACGCCGGCGAGCGGTCCGTCGACAAGCTCGCGAAGCTCCGGTAGTGAGCCGCCGAGCCGGTCGGCATAGGCGATCAGCTGGACCTGGTTGCGCAAGGCGTTCCGTCCTCGTGATCGTCAGCCGGTGAGGGGGAGCAAGATACTGCGAGCACCGCGCCGACCGCCCCGCTGGGCGGGAACGATGCCGGCGGCTCAGGCCCTGGCGGCAGCCACCAGCGCCTCGAACAGCCGCGGGTCGTCACCTGCCTCTGGATGCCACTGCACGCCGAGCCGGAAGCGCGCGCCGGGCGCCTCCAGCGCCTCCACGATCCCGTCGTCCGACCACGCCGTCGGAACCAGACCGGGATGGGTCTGCACTCCCTGATGGTGGTAAGTGGCGACGTCGACGCTCTCCCCCAACAGGTCGGCGACGCGACTTCCCGGCTCGGTGCGGACCGGGTGCCAGCCGAACGTGCCCGGGGCGGGTGAGTGCTCGACGTGCTCGAGCCGGTCGGGAAGGTGCTGCTCCAGGGTGCCACCGGCCGCAACCGCCATCACCTGCATGCCTCGGCACACCCCGAGCACGGGTACGTCGTCGCGCTCGGAGAGGCGGGCGAGCCCGATCTCCAAGGCGTCGCGGTCGGGGCGCGACCGCTGCACCTTCGGATGAGCCGGCGCGCCGTACTGGCGCGGCTCGACGTCGACACCGCCGGCGAGGATCAACCCGTCGAGACGGGCCAGCAGGGCGGCGAGCTGATCGTCACTCGCGCCGGGCTCCAGTGGGGGCACCACCACCGCAAGGCCCCCCGCCCGCTGCACGTGCTCGACATAGCGGTGCGGTACGAGGGCGGCGGGCACGTCGCGCCACACGGCCCACGACGCGGGTTCGACGTAGGAGGTGATCCCGATCAGCGGCGCTGCCACGGGCTAGACCGGCGTGACGTAGGCACCGCTGATGCCACCGTCGACCAGGAAGCTGGAGGCGGTCATGAAGCTCGAGTCGTCACTGGCCAGGAACGCCGCCGCGGCGGCGATCTCCTCCGGCTCTGCGAACCTGCCCATCGGTACGTGCACCAGCCGTCGCGCCGCCCGCGTGGGGTCGCTGGCGAAGAGCTCGGCCAGCAGTGGCGTGTTGACAGGTCCGGGGCACAGGGCGTTGATGCGGATGCCCTCCCGCGCGAACTCCACACCGAGCTCGCGGGTCATCGACAGCACGCCGCCCTTGCTGGCGCTGTAGGAGATCTGCGACGTCGCCGCGCCCATCACCGCCACGAAGGACGCCGTGTTGATGATCGAGCCGCGCTGCTGCTGCCGCATGTACGGCAGCACCGCCTTGCAGCACAGGTAGACGCTGGTCAGGTTGACCTCCTGCACGCGGCGCCACACGTCCAGGCCGGTGTCGACGATCGACGCGTCGTCGGGCGGGTTGATCCCGGCGTTGTTCATGGCGATGTCGATCCGGCCCCGCTCAGCGTGAGCGTCGGCGAAGAGCGCCTCGACCTGCTCGGCGTCGGTGACGTCGACGTGGACGTAGCGTCCGCCGACCTGGGCGGCCGCGTCCGGTCCCCGTTCGTCGTCCACGTCGCCGATCACCACGTAGGCGCCCTCGGCAGCGAACCGGCGCGCGCTCGCGAGCCCGATGCCCGAGCAGCCACCGGTGATCACGGCCGTACGCCCGACCAGGCGGCGGACCGTGGAGGTGGGGTCAGGGGTATCGGCAGTCACCGGGTCGTCCTCGGGGTAGGTCATGGGGGCTGGGGTCAACGGGGCGGTGACCGGATCAGTCATCGGCGAGGAACACGTTCTTGACCTCGGTGAAGGAGTCGAGCGCGTCCGGTCCGAGCTCTCGGCCGAGCCCGGACTGCTTGAACCCGCCGAAGGGAGTGGAGTAGCGCACAGAGGCATGGGAGTTGACGCTCAGGTTGCCGGCCTCCACCGCACGCGACATCCGCAGTGCCCGGCCGAGGTCACGGGTCCAGATGGATCCGGACAGGCCGTACTGGGTGTCGTTGGCCTTGGCGACCGCATCGGCCTCGTCGTCGAAAGGCAGCACGGCCACCACCGGGCCGAAGACCTCCTCGCGCCATACCCGGTCCTGGTCGCTGTGCGGCAGCACCACCGTCGGCGGGTACCACCACCCCGGTCCGGCAGGCGCGGTCCCGCGTACGGCGACGTCGGCGTCGTCACCCTCGACGTAGGAGCTGACCCGCTCCCGCTGTCCAGCGGAGATCAGGGGACCCATCTCCGTGTGCTCCTCCTCAGGCGCCCCGACACGCACGCCGAGCACGGCGGGCTCCAGCAGCTCGAGGAAACGGTCGTAGACCGACCGCTGGACCAGGATGCGGCTGCGCGCGCAGCAGTCCTGGCCGGCGTTGTCGAAAACACCGTACGGAGCGGTCGCCGCCGCCTTCTCCAGGTCGGCGTCGGCGAACACGATATTGGCGCTCTTGCCACCGAGCTCGAGCGTCACGCGCTTGACGTGCTCGGCCGCGCCGGCCATGACGCGCCGCCCGACCGCGCTCGAGCCGGTGAAGCAGATCTTGTGGACGTCCGGCGAGGACACGAAGCGCTCACCAACGACCGAGCCGGCACCGGGTACCACCTGCAGCACTCCTTCGGGCAGCCCGGCCTCCAGGGCCAGCTCCGCGACGCGCAGAGCGGTCAGCGGTGTGAGCTCGGCCGGCTTGAGCACCACGCAGTTGCCCGCGGCCAGCGCCGGGGCGAGCCCCCAGCCGGCGATCGGCATCGGGAAGTTCCACGGGACGATCACCCCGACGACGCCAAGGGGCTCCTTGAACGTGATGTCGACACCACCCTCGACCGGGATCTGGCGCCCGAAGAGCCGCTCGGGAGCCGACGCGTAGTACGTCAGCACGTCGCGCAGGTTGCCGGCCTCCCACCGGGCGTTGCCGATCGGGTGGCCCGCTTCGCGCACCTCGAGCCCCGCCAGCTCCTCGGTCGCTGCGTCCACCGTGGCGGCGAACCGGTGCAGCAGCCGGGCCCGGTCGGCCGGCGCGATGGCGCGCCAAGAGGCGAAGGCGGCGGTCGCCGTGGCGATCGCGGTGTCGGTCTGCTCGAGCGACGACGACGCGACGGAGGCGACGACCTCCTCGGTCGCTGGGTCGATGATCACGTGCTCGGCGGAGCGATCGGCGAGAGTAGTCACGGGGGTCACAACCGTTCGAAGCCGCGGATGCGTTCCCAGTCGGTGACAGCCGCGTGGAACGCGGTGAGCTCGACGTCAGCGGCGTTGACGTAGTGGTCCACGACAACATCGCCGAATGCCGCTCGAGCCACCTTGGAGCCGGCGAAGAGCTCGCGAGCCTGCTCCAGCGTCGTCGGCACCGTCGGCTTGTCCGAGACGTAGGCGTTGCCCTCGAAGGGTGGCTCCAGCACAAGCTCCTGCTCGATGCCGTGCAGACCTCCGGCCAGCATCGCGGCCAGTCCGAGGTAGGGGTTCACGTCGCCGCCCGGGACCCGGTTCTCCACCCGCAGCCCCGGCCCGTGCCCCACCGCCCGAAGCGCACACGTGCGGTTGTCGTGGCCCCACGCGATGGCCGTTGGGGCGAACGAGCCCTTGGCGAAGCGCTTGTAGGAGTTGACGTTCGGTGCGTACAGCAGCGTCATCTCCGCCATCGTCGCCTGGACGCCGGCCACGAAGGAGTCGAAGACCGGGCTCGCCTTCCCGTCCTCGTCGAAGACGACCGTGCCGTCCGTACCCCGCAAGCTCATGTGCAGATGGCAGGAGTTCCCCTCGCGCTCGTTGTACTTCGCCATGAACGTGATGGCCTTGCCGTGGTTGGACGCGATCTCCTTTGCGCCTTGCTTGTAGACGACGTGCCCATCCGCGCTGCGCAGTGCGGAGTCGAAGCGGAAGGCGATCTCCTGCTGGCCGAGGTTGCACTCGCCCTTGGCGGACTCCGGCGTGAGACCGGCGACGGACATGCCGTTGGCGATGTCACGCAGGAGGGGTGCCACCTTGCTGGTACCCAGCAGGGAGTAGTCGATGTTGTACCGGTTCGCCGGAGTCAGCCCGCGGTAGCCGGCGTCCCACGCCGCCTCGTAGGTGTCGTTGAACAGCAGGAACTCGAGCTCGGTGCCGGCGAACGCCTCGTAGCCCAAGGCGGCGGCACGGTCGACTTGGGCGCGCAGCACCTGACGCGGCGACTCCGCCACCGGGGTGTGCGCGTCGTCCAGCCAGGCGAGGTCGCACTGGACCATCGCTGTGCCCTCGAGCCACGGCACCAGCCGCAACGTAGACAGGTCGGGCACGAACTGCAGGTCGCCGTAGCCGTGCTCCCACGAGCTCATGGCGTACCCGCCGACCGTCTCCATATCGACGTCGACCGCGAGGATGTAGTTGCACCCCTCCGTACCGTGCTCGAGGGTGTCGGCCAGGAAGAACGGCGCGTGGATGCGCTTGCCCTGTAGACGTCCCTGCATGTCGGTGCAGGCCACCAGCACGGTGTCGATCGTTCCGTCGTCCACCAGCACCCGTAGGCGTTCCAGTGTGAGAGGTGCTTCACTCGAGCCGTCGGTCGCCATCGCGGTCTCCCTTGCAGTTGGGCACTGAGCGGTTGTGGGCAGTGATCTGTTGTGGGCAATGAGCGCTCAGCGGCAGTGTGAGTGCGGGGCGCATGCGGATGCTAGACCCGACGGCCCCGCAGCCCCAGCGGCCGGACCCGGCATCGCCCCCGAACCGCCCCGTGCACAGCCTCTTCACCACTCCCTCGCCGGCTCCCGCACCGGCTCCCGTACCCACTCCGGTGCCGGCTTCGGGCTCGCCGGCCAGCGTGGGAGGTTGACAGACCTCCCCTGCTGCGTACTGTGCGCTCCAGCCGAGCATGGTCGGGTCACTCCTTCCCAAGAGGTTCCTCATGGCCGAACCGCGACGACGCGCCGCAGGAGTCGAGTACGACAACTCGGTGGGCGAGGA
>DASQMN010000321.1:0-9212 GCA_035645475.1 Nocardioidaceae bacterium | reverse complement strand
AACGGCAGCGCACCCTGCCCCAGTACCCGTCGGGTCGACCACGGGCTCGGCTGCGGAGCGGAACGACCCTGGGCGGCGCTCACGGCAACCCCGCCATCCGGTCCAGGAACAGCGCCCGGAACGCGTCCGCGTCGACGTTGGTGGCGATCCGGCAGTTGGGCACCGGCGGGGCCTCCCACATGAGCAGGTCTGCCACCGCCACGCCCCGAGTCACGTGACTCTCGGTCTCGACCGCCACGTGCGCGTCACGCCAGCTGACGAGGTCGGGCCGGGTCACCACCGCGACCGCCAGCGGATCATGCAGCGCACAGCTGCCCTGCTCGAGCTCCTCGCGGGGCTTCACGCGCTCCTGGAAGTCGATCCAGCCGTGGGTGTGCTCGGCGGCGAGCCGACCGAACGCTCCGCTGCGGGCGAGGTCGTCGGCGTCGGCGCGCGTCAGTCGCACCCGCCGAGTGACGTCGAGTCCCACCAGCCGCAGCGGCAGGCCGCTGTCCAGCACTGCCTGGGCGGCGGCGGGGTCGCACCAGAAGTTGTACTCCCCAGGCATCGCTGCGACGTTGGTGTGCTCGAGGAACACGCCGCCCATCACGACGACCTCCGCGACGGCCTCGACGAACCGCGCGTCGAGGGACACCGCCCGCGCCACGTTGGTCAGTGGACCGATGGCCACCACGGTCAGCTCGCCAGGCTCGGCCAGCACGCGGCGCACCAGATCCTCCGCCGCCGCGTCACCTCTCGGGGCACCTTCGACGACCGGCACCTCGGAGCGTCCGAGGACGTCGAGCAGCTCGCGGGTGAGGCGGGTGGAGGTCACCACGTCGCTGTTGCCGCCGACCGTCGTCACCGCTTCGACCAGCATCCCCGGGTCGGCCAGAGCCAGCGCCAGCGCGAAGCCGTCGTCGATGTCCGAGCCGGGCGCCCCCATCGCCAGGTCGGTGTCGAGGAGGACCCGCTTCAGCGACTCGCCCACAGAAGACCCCGCTCCGTCAGCAGCCGCACATCGGGGTGGTCGAGGTCATCGAGCTTGTGGCCCATCGTCGAGACGAACACTCTGCCTGTGCCCCACTGACGGGTCCACACCGCGGGGCACGTCAGCCGCTGGCGCCACGGTGTGTCGTCTCGGACATCGAAGGTCGTGGTGACCAAGACGTCGTTGAGCTCGTCAGTGAGCACCCAGTACTGCTCGGTGTGCAGCGCCCACCGGCTCAAGCCGGCGACGATCTCGTGGTCGGCGCGTTCGTCCACCACCTCGACCTCGTAGTCCACGAAGTCGCCGGGGTGGGCGGCCCACTGGCCGCCGGTCAGGTGGAGGTAGTCGGGCGAGCCCCGGTACGAGTCCACGATCCCGCCATGCCAGCCCGCCAGGCCCGTCCCGGCGGCGACCGCCTTCGACAGGCCGAGCACCTGCTCGTCGGTGGCGACGCCCTGCGTGTAGCACTGGAGCACGAGATCTGTGGCGGCCAGCTTGTCGGCGTCCGCGTACACCTCGGGATCCTCGTGGACCTCGACGGTGAAGTCGTGCTTCTCCAGGAACGGGATGAACCGGTCAGTGGCCTCGACGGGGCTGTGACCCTCCCACCCGCCGCGCACGACGATGGCCTGGCGGGTGCTGCTCATGGCTGTCTCTCTTCTCCTCGGCGGCGCACCGGGGTGGGCGACCTTCCGGCCCGCAGGCTAGCCAATCGATTTGCGAAGCACCAGACGCGCCCCCGGTTGGACAGGAGTCACCGCGTCCGCCCGTGAGCCAGCTTGGGTCAGGCCATCACGGGGAGACCGCCCGTCACCGCCAGCACCTCACCCGTGACGTAGCTGGATTCCGATGAGGCAAGGTAGACGAACGCCGTCGCGACCTCGGCCGGTTGGGCTGCTCGGCCGAGCGGGCTCTGCTCCCCGAACTGCTCCACCATCTCCTCCGGCATCGTTGATCGGACGAGCGGTGTCCAGGTCGGTCCCGGCGCCACGGAGTTGACCCGAACGCCCTGCTCGGCCGCCGACCAGGCCAGGGCACGGGTGAAGTTGGCGATCCCAGCCTTGGTGGTTGCGTAGTCGAGCAGCTCGGGCGACGGCGTGGACGCCAGCACCGACGAGGTGTTGATGATGGACGAACCCGGACGCATGTGCGGCAGTGCGGTCTTGCACAACCAGAACATCGCGTAGAGGTTCGTCTTCATCGTCCGATCGAACTGCTCGGTCGTGATGTCGGCGATGCCCCGCGGCTGGGCCAGCTGATAGGCGGCGTTGTTGACGAGGACATCGATTCGACCGAACTCCTCGACCGCTCGGTCGACCAGGCCGACACAAGCCTCCTCCGCCGTCAGGTCGCCCGGGACAGGGACCACTCTGCGGCCGGCCTCCTCGACCAGCCGTGCCGTCTCCTCGGCGTCCTCGTCCTCTCCGTCGAGGTAGCCGATCACGACGTCGGCTCCCTCGCGAGCGAACGCCAGTGCGACGGCGCGACCGATCCCCGAGTCTCCCCCGGTCACGACGGTCACCTTGTCGTGCAGACGTCGCTGACCTCGATAGCTGTCCTCGCCGTGGTCCGCCTGCTCGCGCATTCCCGAGGTGAGGTGTGCTGCACCGTGCTGGTCAGCCATGTCAGAGCCGCCTTCCGTAGGTCTCGATCGCGTTCTGGGCCTTGACCCGGTCACCTATCTCGGCGGGGAGGGTCGTGAGCACGTGACGGGGGTCGTCGAAGTCCCAGTGCGGGTAGTCCGAGCTGAACATCAAGGTGCGCTCCGCGCGCACAATCTCCAGAAGCGTGTGCAGGTGGCTGCGGCGCCGGGGTTCTGGCATCGGCTGAGTCGTGAAGCGAACGTGGTCGACGAGGTACTCGCTCGGGAGCCTCTTCATCCAGGGCACCTCGTCACGAAGGCCCTTCACGTTCTTGTCCAGCCGCCACATGACGTCGGGGACCCAGGCCAGGCCGCCCTCGGTGATGATCACCCGCAGACCCGGGAACCGTTCGAACACGCCGTGGCAGATCAGGCTGATGACGTTGGCCTGGAAGATCTGGCTCAGTCCGCTGTGCCACTCGACGTAGTAGGTCGGGGTGCCCCCGGCCATCGGCGGCGAGGTCCGGAAGATCCCCTCGCCGGAGTTGGGATGTACGGCCACCGGCAGGCCGATCTCGGCCGCGGCGTCATAGATGGGGTAGTAGTGACGCTGACCCATGAGGATGTTGGTCAAGGGCAGGAACACGCCTACGAAACGCTCGTCCTGGGCCGCCCGCCGGATCTCACCGGCAGCGAGCACCGGGTCCTGAGGGCCGACCACCAGGTATCCCCGGTACCGGTTGTCGGCAGCCAGCCAGGTGGCAGCCAGCCAGTCGTTGTACGCCGAGGAGATCATCGCGGCTGCGTCCGGGTCAGGCATGGCACCCAGACCCAGCACCTCGCCCCCGATCAGGACCGCTCGGTCGATGCCGTTGCCGTCGAGTAGCTGCTCCGCCGTGAAGGCCGGGTCCGCGCCGGGCGCCGAGCCGTCCGGAGCCCTGGCGTCGTCGCGGAGCACACCGGACGTGTTGACGTACAGCATGTTCCGGGGCACCGACACGGCCTCTCGGGTCCCGATGCTCGAGAGGCTACGCCGCTCGTCGAGACCTAGCCGACGCTGTGCCGCACGTGACAGGTAGGGACGCAGGTCGGCCATCCCACCCCTCATGATCGGGTGCACGTCGCAGTCGATGAGCTCGTAGCGGCTCGCCGCGACCTCGGGGTCGGCGGGCTTGTCGAGCAGTTCAGTCATGGCAGTCGCTCCTGAGCGGGAAGCGTTGCGGAAGGCGCCCAGAGGCGCCAGGGTCAGTACATAGCAAATCGTTTGGCGCAGCGATAGGGGCACCGAGGATCCATGGAACTCCGGGTAGGCACCGTGGACGAGCTGCGCCGGGACCGGTGCCGGATCGTCGAGGTCGGCGGGCGCAGCGTGGGCGTCATCAGTGTGGGCGAGAGGTTCTTCGCCATCAGCGACCGATGCCCACACATGGGCGCGTCGCTGTGCGCCGGCTCGGTGAGCGGCACCTTCGTGGCCTCAAGTCCACACGAGTACGTCCTCGGCATGGACGATGGCGTCATCCGTTGCCCCTGGCACGGCTGGGAGTTCGACCTGGCCACCGGCCGGTCGCTGCTCGAACCGAAACGCGTGGGGCTCAAGACTTATCGGGTGACACAGCGCGACGGCGACGTGATCCTGCACATTTGAGTGCCGCGGATCGTGGCGGAGTCCAGCTGCAGCATGGACGGACACATCGGAGCTACTGTGCCCGCACATCGCTTTCGAGCTGCTCGACGGGAGGGCTGGGGTGCCACCTCCATTGGACGACGCCAGGTTCGGCCTGGTCGTGGGTGTGTTGGGTCTCACCACCATCATCGGGCTTACCGGGTGGGTGCTGTTCATGACCGACAACCTCCTGGGCGCCGCCCTAGCTGTTTCGTTCGTTGTTGCTCTTGCGTTCGTTGTCAGAGTCAAGAAGTAGCGCCACAACGCCCTGTCTCCAGCATCGATGTGAGGTGAGTGCGTGCGCATCGCGCTCTTCGTGACCTGCCTAGCCGACACGATGTTCCCGGCTGTCGCGCGCGCGACCGTCACGCTGCTGGAGCGGCTTGGGCACGAGGTCGTCTTCCCTGAGGCCCAGACCTGCTGCGGGCAGATGCACGTCAACACCGGCTACCAGCGCGAGGCAATGCCGCTGGTGCAGCACCACGTCACGGTGTTCGAGCCGTACGAAGTCATTGTGGCGCCATCGGGGTCCTGCGTGGCATCGGTGCGACACCAGCACGCCTCGGTCGCCCGCCGCGGCGGTGACACGGAGCTAGCCACCCGTGCAGAGGCGGTGGCCGCCCGCACGTACGAGCTCTCCGAGCTGCTCGTCGACGTGCTCGGTATCGAGGACGTCGGCGCCACCTTCGCGCACCGGGTGACCTACCACCCGACCTGTCACTCGCTGCGAATGCTCGGTGTCGGCGACAAGCCCCTGCGGCTGTTGCGGCACGTGCGAGGGCTGGACCTGGTCGAGCTGCCCGCCGCCGACCAGTGCTGCGGCTTCGGCGGCACGTTCGCGCTGAAGAACTCCGACACCTCGACAGCCATGCTCGCTGACAAGATGCGCCACGTACTGTCCACCGGTGCCGAGCTGTGCACCGCCGGCGACTCCTCCTGCCTGATGCACATCGGCGGCGGCTTGTCGCGGATGCGGACCGGCGTCCGGACGATCCACCTGGCCGAGATTCTCGCCGCCACGGGGAGCGACACCCGAGTGCACGACATCGATGACGGCGAGATCGACGACTGCGAGATCGACGACTGCAACGCCGAGCGGGTCGGTCGATGAGCACCTTTCTGGGGATGCCACGTCCACTCGCCCACGCCTCCAAGGGTGTCGGCCACTTGCAGGGCGACAGGTCCTTTCCCGACGCCGCCCGAAGCGCGTTGAGCGACACCCAGCTGCGCCGCAACATCGGGAGGGCGACCCAGACCATCCGCGCCAAGCGCGCCGCTGTGATCGGCGAAGTGGCGGACTGGGAGCAGCTGCGGGAGGCCGGACGCACGCTGAAGGCGGCGACCATGGCGCGGCTGCCCGAGCTGCTGGAGCAGCTGGAGGAGCGGGTCAGCGCAGCGGGAGGCGTCGTCCACTGGGCCCGCGATGCAGGCGAAGCGAACCGGATCGTCACCGACCTCGTCCGGGTGACCGGCGCCGACGAGGTCGTCAAGGTCAAGTCGATGGCCACCCAGGAGATCGGCCTCAACGAAGCGCTGGAGCAGGCCGGTATCGCGGCGTTCGAGACCGACCTCGCCGAGCTCATCGTGCAGCTCGGCCACGACAAGCCGTCGCACATCCTGGTCCCAGCGATCCACCGCAACCGGTCTGAGATCCGCGACATCTTCCTGCGCGAGATGAACGACGTCCCCACCGGGTTGACCGACGACCCACCCGATCTGGCCGAGGCCGCCCGACGCCACCTGCGAGCCAAGTTCCTCAGCGCACAGGTCGCCGTCTCAGGGGCCAACTTCGCCGTGGCAGAGACCGGGACGCTCGCGGTGGTCGAGTCGGAAGGCAACGGACGCATGTGCCTGACGCTGCCTCGCACGCTGATCACGGTCATGGGGATCGAGAAGCTGGTACCGGCGTGGACCGATCTGGAGGTGTTCCTGCAGCTGCTGCCCCGCTCGTCGACCGGGGAGCGAATGAATCCGTACACCTCGATGTGGACCGGCGTCACGCCCGGAGACGGCCCCCAGGAGTTCCACCTGGTGCTGCTGGACAACGGTCGGACCGCCGTCCTGGCCGACGAGGTGGGCCGCGAGGCGCTGCACTGCATCCGCTGCTCGGCCTGCCTCAACGTCTGCCCGGTCTACGAGCGGACGGGCGGGCATGCCTACGGGTCGGTCTACCCCGGCCCGATAGGCGCGATCCTGTCGCCCCAGCTCACCGGCATCACCGGAGGACACGGGACCAGCAGCGGGAACGACTCACTGCCGTACGCCTCGTCGCTGTGCGGAGCCTGTTACGACGTGTGCCCCGTGAAGATCGACATCCCCAGCATCCTGGTCGACCTGCGGGCCCGGCACGTCGAGACGCGCGCGGACACCCACCTGCTGCCGTCACTGGAGGCGCTCGCCATGAAAGCCGCTGCGGCGGCGATGTCGGACCCCAGGACGTGGTCGGTGGCGCAGAGCACCAGCCGCGCCGGCAGGCTGCTGGGCCGGCGGCGTGATGGCGCCGACCGCCGCATCACCGCCTTGCCACCGCCCCTGAGCGCGTGGACCTCCAGCCGCGACATGCCACTGCCTCCTCGGGAGACGTTCCGTCAGTGGTGGGCAAGGGAGCGGTCTTGAACGTCTCCGCCGAGCCGCCCGTCGGCGACGCCCGCACCGAGGTGCTTGCCCGGATCCGGTCAGCACTCGGCGCGGACCCGCGCGTGCCCGATGTCGTACGCGGGCATCGGACCCGAGGCGAGCACCCGCCGGGGTCAGCTCCGCTGCTCCAGCTGTTGGCGGATCGTCTCGTCGACTACACGGCCGGCGTCCACCTGTGCACGGCGGACGGTCTGGCCGCAACTCTTGCCGAGGTCCTGGATCACGTAGCTCCGGACGGGCTGGTTGTGGTGCCGGCGGGACTGCCGCACGAGTGGATCGAGGGACGCGACGTCCTGCGCGATGACGGAACGGCGAGCACCCAGGACCTGGACTCGGTGGCGGCGGTCGTGACCGGGTGCGCCGCAGCAGTCGCGGAGACTGGCACTCTGATCCTCGACGGCGGACTCGGTCAAGGCCGTCGCGCGTTGACGCTGGTGCCGGACGTGCACGTGTGTGTCGTCCGTGCCGACCAGGTCGTCCAGACGGTGCCTGAAGGAGTCGCCCGACTCGACCCCGTTCGTCCACAGACCTGGATCAGCGGACCGTCGGCAACCAGCGACATCGAGCTGCAGCGGGTGGAAGGCGTCCATGGGCCACGGACGCTGGAAGTGGTCGTCGTCGTGCCGGGATCGGGCTGACGCCGGAACCTGGCACCGTGCGGACATCGGTAGTCGCATTGACTGACGCGGTGTCGGAAGCGGCTATCCCACCTTCGGGGGTGCTACCGGGCGTGCGCTTGCCCGCAGAAGGCGCTCGGACCGAGGGTACGCATGTCGCGCTCGGTCTGACCTGGTCGGCTGAGCAATCTCAGCAGCCGATTCAGCAAAGCCGCAAGAGTGGCCATGGCCCCGTGTTGAAGCACCCACCCGACAGCGCCCAGAAGGTCGTGCATCAAGACACCGGGACCGCACTGCGGAGTGATGTCGAGAACCGTCTGGTCGAGGTGCACCACCCGACCAAGGACATGGACGTCGATGTGGCCCAGCTCGACGCTCAGCACGGAGCCCACGCAGGACGCGACAGCGCTGGTGGTTGCGCTGTCGGTGCCCGCACCGAGAGTGCTGCCTCTGCTGTCGGTCAGCGTCAGCGTCGTCGAGGTCATGGCGAGCAGCTGGCCACCGGCTTGGGAGAACTTGTGCAGCGTCGTCGTCCCGATGGCTGTCCCGGTGCCGAGGATACCGTCGGTGAATGAGCCGCGGACCGAGGTGGTGATCCCGACAGGCGTCGATCTCGGCAGCGAGGTGGGCGCGGCGGCGCGAGCCTCCGGCTGAGCCACTCTGGACTGGACCATCTGGTTGCTCCTTCGTCTGGGCACCATGCTCCGGAGAGCGTCACAGGGGAAGACGCTCCGGGGCCGTCCGCATGACGCGAGAACATGCACCCTTCAAGAGAAGTCGGCGATCCACCGGTCGGAGGCCATCGCTCGTAAGCTCACAAGGTGTCGCGGAAGGCCCTCTGGGTCATGTCATAGGTGGCCAACACCTCGAGGAGGAACTCCGATGCTGCCGTGGCCACAGAGGTGACGTCCTCGGGGGTCCGGTGCGAGCTCGCCAGGACTTCCAGAAGGACCTGGTGGTGTATGCGAGCCAGGTCAAGCATGCTCAAGCCGTCGACCACGGCGGTTCGGCCGAGCTGATAGCCCCGGTGCAGGGCGGACTCCTCTCGACGAGGTAGGTAGCTCAAGAAGGCCACCCGGTAGTCGCGGGTCAGCGCCTCGTGTGCCGTCACCTCCCGGCCGGCATGCGCGCCCGATGGTCGGCGACACCCAACCCCGCGCGGCTGTTGAGATAGGCGAGCCCCTCCTCGAGATCCAGAGCTGTTTCGATCGGTCCGGTACCCATGCCGAGCTTGACCATGGCGAAAGCGACGTCCGGTTGGATTCCGACGATGACGGTCGTGGCGCCCCGAAGCCGCGCCATCTCTGCGATGTTCCGCAGCGTTCGAGAGCCGAAGGAGTCGAGGACGTCCAGTGCGGCTACGTCGATGATGATGCCGCGCGCGCGATGCTCCCCAATCTGAGCGACGAGATCATCCTTGAACCGGATCATCTGGGTGTCGTCGAGGGCTGTGTGAATCGAGGCGATCAGGAACGAGCCCTGTCGCAGGATGGACACCAGCGCCGGTCCGGTGCTCATGGCGAACCAAGTCCTTCCTGTTGGACCGCGGCATATCCGAGCAGTCTTTCGGCCTCTTCCAGACCGCCCTGAAGATCACCGATGGTGTTCATCTTGCTCAGATCCACGCCGATGGTGACCAGGGTTTGGGCAATCTCAGGGGACAAACCAGTGATGATCACGCTGGCTCCCATCAGACGTGACGCGTCCACCGTCTGCACCAAGTGATTCGCCACCGACTCGTCG
>DASQMN010000320.1:0-3984 GCA_035645475.1 Nocardioidaceae bacterium | reverse complement strand
TCCGGCGACGGCGCGGGCCACCGCATCGATCACCTCCTGCGTGCGTCGATCAGGGTCCTCGGGTTCGATGCTCATGGAGTCCAGGAACACCTCGACGAGCCACCGGTGGCCCTGCGGGCAGGTGCCACCAGCCAACAGGTTGGCCCGGTAGCCGAACTCGGCGAGGAACGCGGCCTCGTCCGGGTCCACGGTCGGATCGTGCAACGACACCCAGCAGCCTCCGCCGCGCACGGCGTTCGCTGTCGCCGGGTAGTCCTCGAGGCGGTACGTGCGGATGGGATGCAGGTCGGGTGGCGGAAGGTCATGAGGGTCGCGGTCGATGTCGCCTGCGACGTCTGCCAGCTGTGCGGATCCCGCGGGCGCGATGGAGACCCACCAGGCGGCCGCCCGAAGGGAGGCGGCTGTCTGCTGCGCCACCTCGGTCAACGCCTGCAGCGTCGCGCGGACCGCGACGTCGTCCAGCACCAGCTGGGAGGACTCGGCCACCTCGCCGTCCTCGATGCGCTGGATCGCGGCAAAGGCCGCGCTCGACTGCTCGTGGGTGGTGTGCTGCGTCATCAGCCGCCGGCCACCGCTGCGCTTCGCCCGGTACAGGGCGGCGTCGGCGAGCCGGAAGATCGCTCGGGAGGCGGACGTGAGGCCGACCAGGTCGCGTGAGGACGCCACACCCGCGGACAGTCCGGCGCCCGGGGCGGCGTCGGTGCCGGCAGCGACGACACCCTCGACGACTGCTGCCACCGATGCGGTCTCCGCATCCAGCACCACGAGGGCGAACTCGTCCCCGCCGAGGCGGACGGCGTGCCCTTCCGGGAAGGCCGCAGCGGCCTCCGCGAGCAGCACGGCGACCTGCTGCAGGAGCCAGTCACCGGCGGCGTGGCCCTCGTCGTCGTTGACCGACTTCATGCCGTCGACGTCGAACAGCGCCAGGACGACGTCGCGGCCGACATCCAGCGCCTGCTCGACGAGCTCGTCGGCGCGCCGGCGGTTGCCGAGACCGGTGAGCGCGTCGGCGTACGCGAGCCGCCGGAGCTCCTCGGTGCCGGTCAGCCGATGCAGAGCCAGGGCCAGCACGCTGGCCACCGTCTCCGCCACGGCCACTTCGTCCGGGCTGAACCGCCGCCGGGCTCGTCGAGAGACGTACAGCTCCCCCCACATCCGGTCACCCAGCAGCACCGGACAGGCCATCGCCGACTCCTTGCCCAGCTCGGCCAGCGTCGCCTGCTCCTGCGCGGCGCCCGGGTCACCGGTCACCACCGTCCACGCTCGCTTGTTATTCGCCATCTCGGCGACGCTGGGCCGCTGCGTCATGGGGTAGCTCTCGTCGACCGGGCGAGCCTGCTCCCGTTCCGCCAGGTCCCCGTGGTTGACGAGCACCTGCAGTGCGCCGCGCTCGGAGTCGAACCGCCCCACGGAGACCGATGAGGCGTCCAGCAGGTCAAGGGTGGCCGAGGCGGCCGCCGAGGCGAGGCTAACCTCGTCGTCGTTACGCAGCACGTCGCCCAGCAACTGCTGCAGTCGTGACCACTTACGCTCAGGCAGCACGAACCGAACCGGTCAGTGTCATACCCACATCCTGCGCGGTACCCGGTAACGGGAGCGCCGACACCTTCGCCGCCGAGCGCCCGCGGCGCCGGCCTGGTCCGGTCGAGCGCTACGCGGAGGCGCTCCACTGGGCCAGCAGGCGTCGCTCCGTATCCGTGGAGAGGCCCGAGCTGCGCTCGCGGTGCAGCCCCAGCTCCCTCTCGTACGCGAGCGTGTCGGCCAGCATCTCGGCCAGCGGGCGGTGACGCAGGCCGGCTGCTGCCGCGGCTGCTCCGCTGCGGGTGGTGAAGCCCTCGTAGCCCTCGACCGGCAACGTGAGCGGCAACGAGTCCGGGCCCATCCATGCCTCGACCCCGTGGTCGAGCAGCCACGCCAGCGGGATCTCCACCCGAGGGCCGGCATAACCCGCAACGCGCGCCGAGGCGTCGATCACGTGCCGGAGCGACGTCTGCTCGCCGACCGCGTCGAACACCCCGGTGATGCCGCCCTCGGCGGCGTCCAGCATCCACGCCGCCAGGTCGCGCACGTCCACCACCTGCACGCGGCCCTGCGGCGCGACCGGCACCAGCACCGGTCGCCGCTCGGGCTCATCGGCGGCTTGCGCGAAGCGCGCCGGCCACCAGCCCAGCCGGTCGCTGAGATCGCCCGGTCCGCCGATCAGGCCGGCGCGGACGCGGTTGAGCCGGTCACCGACCGCCTCCTCGCACGCCATCTCGCACGCCACCTTCGCCTCCCCGTAGCCGTCGGCGGCCATCACGTCGCCGGTCTCGGCCGGCAGCAGCCGCGAGGTCTCGTCGCCGCCCGGCACGTCGGTGTCGGCGTACACCCCGCCGGTGGAGACGAAGGTCCAGTGCCGCGCTCGGGAACCGAGCGCGGCCAGCGCGGAGCGCACCTGCCCGGGCTGTCGCGACACGTCGACGACCTCGTCCCAAGGCTGCTGCACCTCGGTGTAGGCATCGGGCTCGGTCCGGTCGGCCGCGACGAACCGGACGCCGTCGGGGACAGCGCCTCCCTCGCCCCTGGCCAGGCACGTGACCCGATGGCCGCGACGCAGTGCCTCCGTCGCCACGCACGAGGACAGGAACCGGGTACCGCCGAGAACGAGAACGTCCATGGCTGGCACCCCACCGGCCGGGCTCTGACCGGTCAAGCCCGGTTCGCTCCGGGCGTACGCGGGGGTGCGGCTCCCGAGGAGGCTGACAGGGTGGCGGTCATGGCCCCGAACCGCGCATACGACCTCGTCCTGTTCGGGGCCACCGGCTTCACCGGCGGGCTGACAGCCGACTACCTGGCCACGCATGCGCCGGCCGACCTTCGCTGGGCGGTTGCCGGGCGCAACTCGCAGCGGCTTGCCCAGGTCGCCGACCGGCTGGCCGGCCTCGGCGCGTTCGTGGACACGGTGACCGCCGACTCCACCGACGCGGCGTCGCTGCAGGCGCTGACCGAGTCGACTCGTCTGGTCGCGACGACGGTGGGGCCGTACCAGCAGTACGGAGCCCCGCTCGTCGCCGCCGCTGCGCGGGCGGGCACCGACTACCTCGACCTGACCGGCGAGCCGGAGTTCGTCGACCGGATGTGGCTGGAGCACCAGGACACAGCCGTCTCGACGGGCGCTCGACTGGTGCACTGCTGTGGCTTCGACTCCATCCCGCACGACCTCGGCGTGCTGTGGACGGTGCATCAGACGCCGGAAGGTGTGCCGTTGACGGTGCGTGGTTTCGTGCGTGCTGACGCCTCGATCTCCGGAGGGACGTATGCATCGGCCCTGAACGCGGTCGGCCGGGCCAGGCATGGCCGGACAGCGGCTGCCGAGCGCCGCCGTCTCGAGCCGCGCGGGGAGCGGCGCGTGCGCTCCTTGCCTCCGCGACCGCAACGGGTACCCGGCACGCAGCGGTGGTCCGTGCCGCTCCCGACGATCGACCCGGTCATCGTGCGCCGCTCAGCCAGTGCGCTGAGCCGCTACGGCCCCGACTTCAGCTACAGTCACGCCGTTGAGGTGGGCAGCCCAGCCGTAGCGGCCGCCGCGATGCTGGGATTGGCCGGCGTCGCGGCAGCCGCTCAGGTGACGCCCGCCCGTGAACTGCTCCTGCGCCTCAAGCCGTCCGGTCACGGACCGGACGCCGCGCGCCGCGCCAGGTCCTGGTTCCGGGTTCGCTTCCACACGACCTGGCCGGTCGGCTTCGAGCAGGCCCATCTCGTCACCGAGGTGGCCGGAGGGGATCCCGGCTACGACGAGACCGCCAAGATGCTTGCGGAGTCGGCGCTGTGCCTGCTGCACGATGACGTGCCGAGGACTGCCGGGCAGGTCACCCCGGCGCAGGCGATGGGCCTTGCGTTGGTCGACCGGCTGACCGCGGCAGGGATGACCTTCACGGTGCTGGATGGTCCGACGATCCGCTGACGTCGGCGATGCTGCCGCCGATCCGGCAACGAAGCTCATCC
>DASQMN010000319.1:0-4812 GCA_035645475.1 Nocardioidaceae bacterium | reverse complement strand
GCTGCACGGGCGGCTCGAAGGGCGTCCGGAACGCTCGGTGGCCCGTAGTCGAGGCCGTGGTTGTTCGCCATCGTCACGACGTCGACACCGGACGCCTGCAAGGCGTCGAACACCTCGGGCGGGTCCTGGAACGTGTACTGCTTGGGCTCTGGAGTGCCGCGGTCGGTGACCGCGCTCTCCAGGTTGACGATGGAGAGGTCGGCACGTTCGAGCCGGCGGCCGAGCGGTCCGACCGCAGACCGGGGGTCGGCCAGCCTCGACTCGAGAGCGCCTTCGAAGTGCAGGTCGCCGGCGAAGGCGATGGTGACTGGTCGTCGGGGCGCAGCCGGCTGCGGCGGCTTCGTCGGTCCGGTCACGTCCTCGCTCGGGTCCACACCGCTGGGCGTGGCCGTACTGCGTGGCGCCGTCGAATTGGGACGCGACTCATCGACGTCGTCGTCCGAGGCCACGCTGCAACCGGCTGCGACGAGCGCCACCGCCAGGCTGAGCGCCGCGACTGAGCGAGCCCGCGCCACCGCTACGACCGGTGCTCTACGACCAGCGCCCGTACACGTGCACGCCGAGGCGGACGTTGGACGTCAGCGACCACAGCTGGCGTGCGTCTTCGATGTACATGTTGACGCAGCCGTGACTGTGGCCGCTGAAGGGATCCATCATGTATGTCGAGCCGTGGAACGCTTGTCCACCGGAGAAGAACTGGCTGTAGGGCATCGGGCTGTTGTACAGGCTGCTCACGTGGTCGATGTTGCGGTAGAAGACCCGGAAGTGGCCGGTACGGGTCTCCATCCCGCGGTCGCCTCCGCGCACCAGCCACGCGTTGTGCAGCCTTCCACCGCGCCACAGGGACACCTGGTGACTCTTGCGGTCGTAGCAGGCGTCCCAGCCTTTCCCTCGGTCGCAGGCGCTGGGCACGGCACTGCGTCGCCGAGTCGAGTCGGGGATGAGGTGGCGCCACGTCGCACGGGTGGCGACCCCGGTCGCCTTGATGTTCTCGCGCCGCTGGTATCGCTTCACCGCCGCTTGCGTGAGGTCACCGAAGTAACCGGTGACGGGTCCGCGGTAGGCACCCGCCCACTTGAGCCGGTACTGCAGCTCGCGGACGTGCTCGATGTTGCGCGTCGAGGAGTCCTGGTCGCCCTTGCGCGCCAGTTCGCGGGCGAAGCGGTCTTTGATGGCTGAGCTACCGAGCGCTGCGGCAGCGACGGTGCTCGGGGCCGTCGTCCCGGCCGCTTCGGCCGGCGCGACGGCTGCCATCGGGGCAGCAGCAAGGATGGCGGCGGTGACCGCCGCGGCGAAGCGGTTCATGTCGGAGCTCGATTCTCGGGTTGGCCAGAACGGGAGGCGGCGCTGGAGTCCTCGGGGGAAGGATGGGGCCGCCTGACCAGTAGACGCAAGGCGATTCCCATCGGTTGCACCCCCGGTATGACTGTCCTGGCTGACCTCATCCGATGAGCCAGGACACGCGGGACGGTCGAGAGACGATATCGGCTGCGGCGGCCAGCAGAGCCGTCGTCTCCGCCGCCAGGGGAAGCGCGATGAGGTCGTGTGACGCGTCGCTGAGCAGGCACTCGTACAGCGCGGCGTAGTGAGCCACCTTGCGGTCGGTCCTGCCGTCATTGCCGAAGTGCTCGATCTCCCCACTGCTCGCCAGGGCGACGCCTGTCATCGAGGTGTGGTCCATTCGGATCTCCGACCCGTCGGAGTACGACAACGTCGTCTGCTTGCTGCTGTCTCCGGTGAGCCAGTTGGACAGCAGGTAGGCGTCGCCACCGTCGTAGGTCAGCCGGGTGGCCGACCGGAGCCCTTCGACATCTTGGGAATGCCCAACGACGTCGAAGCCGTCGACGAACCGGCGAAGCATCGTCAGCTGGTTCGGGCCGGAGTCGATCCAGCTGGTGACGTAGCTCGCCCGCTCCCGGGCGGTCTTGCGGATGTACGGGTCGTTGAAAACGGAGACGATGCGTGTCGGCCCACCTCGTGCAGACCACGCTCGGTGAGTCCGCGCGGCCCACCTCACCTCCGGGGAGAACGCGAAGTGGTGCGCGACTCGAAGCCTGGCGGTCGCGTCGGGAAAGTGACGACGAAGGTGCTCCAGGTCGGACGGACTCCGGGTCAGCGGCTTCTCGCTCAGAACGAGCGCGTGCGTGCTCGCCAATGCCTCCTCGACGAGTGCGACGTGCGAGTCGGTCGGGGTCGCGACCACCACCAGGTCCAGCGGCACGGATGAGGCGAGTCCCTCACCGAGAGAGGCGTACCGGGGGAACCCGTACCTGCCTGGCAGCTCGGACCGGTGGGGATCGACGCCGAACGCCACGGTGAGATCGGATCTAGCGGCTATCACCCGCAGGTGCGTCGCTGCGATGGTGCCCAAGCCGATGACGGCGACTGTCGCCTCGCGAGCTGAGGAGCCGTCCGATCCACCCCGCCCGTTGCCGTCCACGACCCCCCTACCGTTCGGCGCACAAGTCGCGTGACGTTGCGCGACCGGCGTCTATTCTGCCTTTCGGCCAGGTGACGACGCACGGAGGCAGACGATGCACGTCCGACCGGGGGCTCGACGGGAACGACGACAGGGGCTGGTCGCGGCCCGGATCCAGGCCATGCTCAGCCGGGTCCTGGGCCGGCCGCTGCCCCTGGCGATCCAGGCCTGGGACGGGTCAGTGGCCGGCCCTGACAGCGCTCCGATCGTGGTGGTGCACAACCGCCGGGCGCTACGTCGGCTCATGTGGTCACCGAACGAGCTCGGGTTCGCTCGGGGCTACGTGAGCGGCGACCTGGACATCGACGGAGATCTCTGCCTGGCCATCCAGCTCTTCCTCCACGCCGTCGACTCCAGCAATCCACCCCGACGCGTGCGTCATCGCATCCAGCTGCTTCGCGATGCGGGTCGGCTCGGCCTCGTCGGTCTCCCGCCCCGTCCACCGGCGGAGGAGATCCGCCGGGAGCGCCGGCTTCGGCGCTCACCAGATGCGGACGCGGCGGCGATCAGTCATCACTACGACGTCAGCAACGAGTTCTACCGGCTCGTACTCGGGGAGTCGATGGTCTACTCATGCGCGTACTGGACTGACGACCGACCCGGGTACGGCCTCGCCGACGCGCAGCGGGACAAGCTGGAGCTGGTGTCGCGCAAGCTCGGCCTCCGGCCGGGGATGCGGCTCCTCGACGTCGGTTGCGGCTGGGGCGCCATGGTCGTTCATGCGGCTCGCGAGCACGGGGTGCACGCGGTCGGGGTGACGCTCTCGGAGGAGCAAGCCGATCTGGCCCGCAAGCAGGTGGCGAACAGCGGGGTCGAGCATCTGGTGGAGATCCGGGTGCAGGACTACCGCGACGTCGATGACGGTCCGTACGACGCCATCTGCAGCATCGGTATGGCCGAACATGTCGGCCGTGAGGGCCTGCCGGAGTACGCCCGAGGGCTGCTGGCCCTGCTGCGCCCTCAGGGACGCCTGCTGCACCACGCCATCGCCGACCGCCGTGAGCCCGAACCGGAGACGGTCAGCTTCATCGAGGGTTACGTCTTCCCCAACGGGGAGCTGTCCCGGGTCGGCGACACGGTGTCGGCGTTGGAGGTTGCCGGCTTCGAGGTGCGCGACGTCCAGTCGCTTCGCGAGCACTACAGCCTCACCTTGCGCGAGTGGGTCCGTCGGCTCGATGCCCACTGGGCAGAGGCCACGGCCATGGTCGGAGAACGCCGGGCCAGGATCTGGCGGCTGTACATGATCGGCTCGGCGGTGGCCTTCGACATCGGCAGGGTGGGTGTCGACCAGGTGCTGGCGGTCAGGGCCGACCAAGGCCGAAGCGGGATGCCCCTGGTACGGGAGCGATGGCTGGCCACCTGACCGCCAGCATGAACGGCTTGGCCGCGACTGCGACTTGTTCCACCCGGTACTTCAGCAGGAGCGTTCGGTCGGCGAGACCTCCCACGTCTTGGTGCGCACGGTGCGCACGGCTCTCAGCAGGGTGTCGTCGTTCACGGTGCCCGTGAGCAGCCAGCTCGCCGTGCGTCCGACGCACGGTGTGAGCAAGAGGTGCAACGGTCCAGCCGACAGCCACGTGCCGCGGGAGTCCACGACGGCTGTCGGGTCGGCAGCGAGTCGCTGACGCAGGGACTCGGCCACGTCTTCGTCGAGCGCGATCACGAGCAACTGCGTCAGCCCGCTGCCGTAGCGGGTGACCGGCTCGGTCGCGTGTCCTGGGAGCAGCGGAAGTCCAGCGAGAGTGACTGACCGGTAGACGCCCGGGATGTGCCCGGCCAGGCCGCCGCCGGCCGACAGATAGACCCCCTGCGGTGGCTGGAACGTGGTGACTTCCTCTGATGGGCTGGCGAACTCGATGTCGACGAACCGCGTGTCGACCGCGGGCACCGGGTCGGCGCCCCAAATCTGTACGCGCAAGGGCAGACCGGTGTCGGGATCTGCCCAGACGTCGACATGTTGGATGGTCCCCTGCTCACCCGTGGGCGTGATGCGAAGGCCTGCTGCCTCGATCCCAGCGACCTGGCTCGGTGGCAGTCGGCTGATGTCCGCGGTGTCCGAGCCATGCAACGACCACGCAGCGAGCCGAGGTGGGAGCAGATCCACCGTCTGAGGGATCAGCGCGAGGCCGTCGTGAGTACGCGTTGCCTCCAGCGACTCAGCGTTCCAGCTGATGGTGGAGTCACCCTCGTGGTACAGAGCGCCGCCACCCAGCGGCTCCAGTCGGTCGATGCGCCAGGTCGCCGTGTCCTGCCACCACACGCGCAGCCGACTCGGCCCCGAGGACACCGCGACGAACTCGCTGAAGGGGGAAGCCGTCGGCAGCCCGAGGCTG
>DASQMN010000318.1:0-5920 GCA_035645475.1 Nocardioidaceae bacterium | reverse complement strand
CGCGGTTGACCCGCTCCAGCGCTGTCGGCGCAGCCCTGTTGGCTGCCGCCGCCGGCCTGGGGGCGGCTGCCGTCGGCGCGGCCCTGCTCGGGGTGCCGTCGCCGGTGGTGGCCGTGGGGAACCACGCCATCGACCTGGCTCCTGGTCCGCTCAAGGACTACGCGGTCCGCCAGTTCGGCGAGAACGACAAGCCGATCCTGGTCGCGAGCGTGCTGGTCGTCCTGACCCTGCTCGCGGTCGTCGCCGGACTGGTGGCGCTGCGCCGCCCGACGGTGGCGCTGGCCATGACGAGCCTGATCGGGGCGGTGGCCATCATCGCCGGCTACACCGATGGCTCGACCGCGGCGAGCCCGCTGGTCGCCGCGCTGCCCGGGGTACTGGCCCTGGGAGTGAGCGTCGGCACCTTCGCGTGGCTACTGTCCGCGCTGGCCAAGCGGGCCAGACGCAACACTCCCTCGCCCCTGCAGCCGCACCCGGGTGACGACCTCCCCGGCGACTTCGACCGGCGCAGGTTCCTCGTCGCCGCCCTGGCCACCGGCACCGTCGCCGGAGTGGGTGGCATCGGGTCCCAGGTGTTCGCCAGCAACGCGGCCGCCTCGTCGCGCGCCGACATCGTCGTGCCGAAGCCGACGATGCCCGCACCACGCGTGCCAGCTGGAGTCCAGTCGCCCGTGGCCGGTGTCTCCTCCTACCTGACCACCAACGAGGACTTCTACCGCGTCGACATCAACCTGTCGGTCCCCAACGTGTCAGCTGACAGCTGGCGGTTGCGAGTGCACGGCTTGGTCGACGAGGCGATCGAGCTCAGCTACGCGGACCTGCTCGAGCTGCCTCTGGTCGAGCGGCGCATCACGTTGACCTGCGTCTCGAACGAGGTGGGCGGGCCGTATGTCGGGAACGCCACCTGGATCGGCGTACGCGTCAAGGACGTGCTGGCCATGGCCGGGGTGCAGCAAGGTGCCGATGCGGTCAAGTCCACCGCGGTCGACGGCTTCACGATCGGCACCCCTCTGGGGGCGCTGACCGATGACCGCGACGCCCTGCTCGCCATCGCGATGAACGGGGAGCCGCTGCCGCTCGACCACGGCTTCCCGGTCCGCCTCGTGGTTCCCGGCCTGTACGGCTTCGTCTCCGCCACCAAGTGGGTCGTTGACCTAGAGGTGACCCGGTTCGAGGACTTCACGGCGTACTGGACCGAGCGCGACTGGTCGGTCGAGGCGCCCATCAAGACCGCCTCTCGCATCGACGTCCCCGGCTCGTTCCAGACGCTCAAGGCCGGCAACGCCGCTTTCGGGGGCGTCGCGTGGGCGCAGACGACCGGGATCGCGAAAGTCGAGGTCAAGATCGACGACGGTGACTGGCAGGAAGCCGAGCTGTCCACCGAGGACGGCGTGGACACCTGGCGTCAGTGGTCCTACCGCTGGCTCGACGCAACACCCGGCACGCACAACGTGACCGCGCGGGCGACCGACAGATCCGGCTTCACCCAGACCTCCGATCGGGTGCCGCCTCGGCCCGACGGGGCCACCGGCTGGCAGTCAGTCGACTTCACGGTGGCATGACCGACCGCGGCAGTACCTCCCGACCCACCTGAATCTCGTACCGATCAGTGACCAATCCCTGGCCCACCCCGGACCGAACCACCCTCGTAGCACTTCCCCAACAAAGGACATCTGATGACCAGCAACTCCGTTCGCAAGAGCCTCGCGATGGCCTCCGTCGCAGGCCTGGCGATGTTCACCGCCGCCTGTGGCTCCGACTCCGAGACCGACACCGCGTCGGGGAACGAGACCACGACCGAGGCCCCCTCGGACAGCGCGAACGACACCGAGAACTCCGAGATGGAGCCGGCGATGGCCAACCTCGCGGGTCCCGGCTGCGCTGACTACGCCGAAGCAGTGCCGAGCGGCGACGGCTCCATCGACGGCATGGCGCAGGACCCGGTCGCGACCGCGGCCAGCAACAACCCGCTGCTGAAGACGCTGACCGCCACGGTCACCGGCGCCTACAACCCGAAGGTCGACCTGGTCGACACCCTCAACGGTGGCGAGTTCACCGTCTTCGCGCCCGTCGACTCAGCTTTCGAGGCGCTTGACGGCAAGACCCTCAAGGCACTGGCCAAGCCGGCCAACGCGGACATGCTGAGCAGCATCCTGACGTACCACGTGGTCCCCGGCCAGATGACCCCGGACGAGCTCTCCGGCAGCTACAAGACCGCTCAGGGCGACAAGGTGTCCGTCAGCGGATCGCCGGACGCGCTGAAGATCAACGGCAACGAGGCCTCGGTCGTCTGCGGTGGCGTCCAGACCGCCAACGCGACCGTCTACCTCATCGACTCGGTGCTGCTGCCCCCGTCGATGTGACCTCGTCCGACTGACGAACTCCCCTGGTGGCCCTGGTCGCCGACCAGCCGTTCGCCCCCAGTCGTGACATCGGCTCTCCCACCCCGAGTCGGTGTCACCCCTGTGCGGCCCCCGAGCTAACGCTCGGGGGCCGCACTGCTTCCGGGTGCCGGTCACTGACCAGCAGTACGCGGCTGCGGAAGTCCGGGAACCGGGCAACCAGCATGGTCGGCTCGGCTGTCTGAGAGCACTAAGGTCGTGAGCCCGTCATGCACCGGGAGGCCGCGATGAGCATCCGCCCGAACGACCGCGCACTCGTCACCGGCGCCGCCTCCGGCCTGGGACTCGCCCTGACCCGCCTGCTCGCTGCCCGCGGCTGCCGCGTCCTCGCGACCGATCTGCTCGTCGAGGCGCCGGACGTTCTCGCCGACCTGCCGTCGGTGACGTACCGCCGGCTCAACGTGCGCAACGACCCGGACTGGGCCGGCGCGCGAGCCTGGGTGCAGGAGGAGTGGCTGGGTCTCGACCTGCTCATCAACAACGCCGGTGTCGCAGCCGGCGGACGTATCGATGTCGTACCGCTCGAGGAGTGGGAGTGGATCGTCGACATCAACCTGCTCGGAGTCGTGCGCGGGTGCGCGACGTTCGCGCCGCTGATGAAGACCCAGCGCAGCGGGCACCTCGTCAACATCGCCTCAGCGGCAGGGCTCGTGCACCCGCCACAGATGAGCTCCTACAACGCCGTCAAGGCCGCCGTCGTCGCACTGAGCGAGACCCTCCGCTACGAGCTCGGCCCGTACGACGTCACGACATCGGTGGTGTGCCCGACCTTCTTCAGGACCAACCTGAGCAGCTCGCTGACCGGCTCCGACCCGGAGGCGGCCGAGAGCGCCCGCAGGCTGATCGACGGCGCGAGGCGCACCGCGGACGACATCGCGACCACGGTGCTCGCCGGCATCGACGCGAGGCGGTACCTGATCCTGCCCGACCCGGGTGCCCGTGCCGCCTACGCCGGCAAGCGCTTCGCCCGACCGCTGTACGACCGCACCATGCGGCGGGTCGCGGCCTCGATGGCCCGTCAAGGGGCACGCGAGCGGGGCTGACCGGCTGGCTGTCGCCCGGGATCAGGTGAGCCACTGGACCAGCGTCGCGGTCGACTCCGTCAGCTCCACCGTGGCCGGCGCACCGTTGACGACCGCCAGCTGCGGGGGCACGTGACCGATGTCGAGGTCGTACAGGACGGGCACGCCCAGATCCCCGACAGCGTGTGCCAGTGCGTCGACCTGGGAGAAGTGTGGCGACCCCGGTCCGGCCGGCCGCCCCACCAGCACCGCGTTGGCGGCGTCGAACCAGCCCGCCAGGCGCAGCCCGTGCAGCATGCGGGCGGCGGTGAACGCGTCGGCCTCCGCCACCTCGACATAGAGCAGCAGTCCCTCGGGCGCCTGCTCGGCCGCGAAGCCGGGCACGTCGCCGTACGCCGACCCCGTCAGCATCGACACCGTCTCCAGGCAGCCCCCCAGCAGCCGCCCGCTCACCAGCACGTCGCGGGGCTCGCCCAACACCTTCCAGCGGCCAGGCCCCCGCAGCGTCCACGAGCTGACGTCGGGATGCGCGACGTAGTCGTCCCAGGGGTCGACGAGGTACGCCGGCGCGGCGTCCTGTCGCAGCTCGCCTCCCGTCGGCAGCCTCGCCGCGTCCAGCCAGTGCGCGAGCGGCTCCGGCGCTGCGTACGGGGTGTCCATCAGGTTGCTGCCATGCAGCGTCGCGGCACCGGTGAGCAGCGTCAGCGGCAGCATCAGCGTGGTGAGGTCGGAGTAGCCCACCAGCCAGGTGGGCTCGGCTCCGGCGACCGCCGCGAAGTCCAGCAGCGGAAGCAGATCGATGGCCAGCTCGCCACCCCACGGCGGCACGACGGCCCTGACCGCCGGGTCGAGCAGCAGGTCCATCAGTTCAGCGGCTCGCTCGGCTGCTGGTGCGCTCGTGGCCGACGCGCCGTCCATGCAGTCGCCGACGACCACGTCGTATCCCCGCTCGCGCAGGTGGGCGACGCAGAAGTCGACGCGTCGTTGCAGGGTGCCCGGCACGCCGGTGGACGGTGCCGTGACGCCGATCCGGTCACCGGGCTGCAGCGGGGCTGGGTAGCGGATGCTCACGTCGGAGACTCTCGCAGCCTGCCCGGGTGCCGTCATCCGCATTCCGCACCGCCGGGCCGGACGGGGCACAGTGCACACTGACGCCCATGACGTTCGCAGATTGCAGCGGCCCGGCATGGCGCGGCAGGTGACCAGATGAGCCTGCGTCCGCAGTGGCTGCCGAAGCCGGCGTCGGTGCGCCGGCGTATCGCGGTGGCGACGTGGCGGCCGTCCAAGGACGGTCGCATCTACGCCCGCATCGTCGTCGACGCCTCCCGGCTGATGACCTATCTGCCGGAGGTGCGCGAGCGCACCGGGCAGCGAGTGACCGTCACGCACGTCGTGGGTGCCGCGCTGGCGCGAGCGATCGAGGCGGTGCCGGAGGTGCGTGCCCGGGTGGTGCTGGGGCGGATCATGCCGGTGCCCTCGTGCGACATCGGGTTCGCCGTCGATGTCGAGGGAGGCCGCGACCTGGCACCCATCAAGGTGCAAGACGTCAACCGGCTGTCGCCGGCCGAGGTCGCCCACGCGCTGTCCGGTGGCGCCAGGAAGCTGCGCGCCGGGCAGGACCCGGCGTACCGGCGCAGCTCCCGGCTCGTGTCGATGGCGCCGACCTGGGCGTTGCGGCCGATGATCGCCGCCACCAGCTTCTTCGCCGGCGGGCTCGGTGTCGGTGCGATGGGGCAGCCCGGCTTCCCGCTCGGCACCGCGTTCGTGTCCAATGTCGGATCGCTCGGGCTGGAAGAGGGCTACCTGGCACCCATCCCGTTCGCTCGGGTGCCGCTGTACATAGCAGTGGGTGCCGTGCAGGACGCCCCCACCGTGGTCGACGGCCAGGTGGCCGTACGGCCGCAGCTCGTGCTGGGGGCGACGGCCGACCATCGGCTGATCGACGGTGCGCACGCCGGCAAGGTGGCCACCGCGCTGCGCCACCTGCTGGAGCACCCCGAGCGGATGGACTCCCCGGTGGCGGGGACCGACGGGCTCACAACGCCGGTGAGCCTGACTCAGGACGCGTAGCGGCGCGCCGCCCGCTCACGTGCCTTGGCCGCCTCGACCTCGCGGTCCTTCGGCGGCGCCGTGGTCACCAGCGAGTCGAGCAGCACACGTGACGCCTCCGTGACAGCGTCGACCGCCCGTTCGAACGCCTCGGCGTTGCGCTGGGACGGCGACGCGGTGCCGCTGATCTTGCGTACGTACTGCAGGGCGGCGCTACGCACCTCGTCCACGCTCGCCGGCGGCTCGAAGTTGTGCAGGGGACGAATGTTGCGGCACATGCCGGCACTGTAGGACGTCGGCCGCGGCTGCGGACAGTGACGACGTGACCGGCTCGGAATGTCCGGGGCACCTGGTCCCATTCCCACATGAGGCATCGCTCCAAGCCGGACGAGCATCCACCGCCGTCGATCCGCCGCCTGGTGTGATGGGCATGAGCGTCCCGACGGC
>DASQMN010000317.1:0-3458 GCA_035645475.1 Nocardioidaceae bacterium | reverse complement strand
CGACCAGACGCTGGGCCGAGCGCTGGCCGTCGCGGCCGGCCGTGAAGTCGAGCAGGCTGGCGCCTGACCACATCCCGATCGGCAGGGCGACGAGCAGCGGGTGCAGCTGGTGGCCCAGCCAGCGTCCGTGCAGCGCATCTTTGACCGGGCCAGGCGGCAGCAGCCGGGCGACGACCCCACCGACCTTCTCCGCCACCGGGTCGAGCTGCTTCGCGTCCTCGAGCCTGCCGGTGAGCCTGGACCACCACATGGTTGCCTCCTCAGAGCGCCGCCGTGACCGTTCTCGTCCGAGCAGACGTACCCGACGCTGCCCGAACTGTCCAGCCGTGACGACCCGCCAGACGTATCAGGGAACGAGGACGAGCTTGCCGCGCACGTGGCCGTCCTGGCTGATGCGGTACGCCTCGGCGGCGCGCTCGAACGGGAAGGTCTGGACTTTCATCACCAGCTTGTTGGCCGCCAGGAGCTCGGCGACCTCGGCCAGGGCGGACATCGGCTCGCTGTCCGGACCCCCGCCGGTGACCCGAGCGCCATCTTCCCCGGCCGCGAAGTTCGCGATGCTCAGCACCTGGGACGGCTCGGGCGCGAGCCTGATCAGCTCCTTGGCCGGGGTCTTGCCGGCGACGTCGAAGACCGCGTCCACCGTCCCGCCGGCAGCCCCGCGAACCCGTTCGACCAGACCGTCCCCGTACAGGACGGGGGTGGCACCGATCTCCCGCAGGTAGTCGTGATTGCTCTCGCTCGAGGACGCGATGACCGTCGCTCCTCGAGCGATCGCCATCTGCACCGCGACGGCCCCGACACCGCCGGCACCACCGTCGATGAAGAGCGTGTCGCCGCCCCGAACGTCGAGCAGTCGCAGCCCTCGTTCGCTGGTCTCGCCCGCAACGCTTGCGGCGGCCGCGACGGCCCAGTCGACAGAGGGGGGCTTGGCAGCCCAGGCGCGCAGCACCGCGTACTCGGCTTGGGTGTGCTGCCCCTGCCCCAGCACCTCGTCGCCCACGGAGACACCGGTCACTCCCTCGCCGACCTGGTCGACGACCCCAGCCGCGTCGTATCCGAGGTAACCCACTCCGGACATCGGCGCACCGTCGGACATGGCCCCGGTGTAGCTCTTCCAGTCGATCGGGTTGACGCTGGCAGCACGCACGGCGACACGGATCGTCCCGGGGCCTGCCTGCGGCTCGGGGGCTTCTGCCCACTCGACGACTTCTGGACCTCCGTAGGTCCTGTACTGCAGTGCTCGCATGGGTTCTGCCCCTCTCTGGAGCGCCGCCGCTCCAGTGGAGCTCGGTCGCGCGGGTGACCGTCCCCCGTGCACAAGCACTGTGCCCCGGGAACGCATTCCTGCGGGCTGCGTGCTAGAGGCCGGCCGGCATCGACTCGAAGGGTGAGGAGTACGCCGGGTCGTCCGCGAGCACTCGCTCGGCCTCGTCGACGGGCATGCGGTTGCTCTCGGCGGCCACCACGTGGCGCAGCAGCCGTACGTCACCCGGCGTGGCCAGGCCGGTCAGCTCGGGATGGTCCAGCACCCACGACACGCTGGCCCGGATCCGCTCCGGCTCGCTGTGAGGCTCGTACCAGGTGGCGAAGGGCTGGTCCGAGCCGTCGGTCCAGTTGCGCCTGGCCACCGTCTTGATCGTCATCAAGCCGACGTCCTGACGCTCGACCTCGGTGACGAGCTCTTCGTAGTCGGCTCGATACTGGGGTATCCGCCACAGCGCCGGGTTGAGTGGCGTCAGAACGGTGGCGAAGGGATGTCGGCGAAGCGCCTCCAGATGAGTACGGGGCGCCGTGTGCGTGTGGCCGGTGATGCCGATGTCCTTGACCAACCCCTCCTCCTGCGCCCGCACAGCGGCTTCGAGCGCGCCGCCGGGAGCCGTCACCTGGTCGAGCGTCTCCAGGTCGCCGACCGAGTGCAGCTGCAGCAGATCGAGCGAGGAGGTGTCCAGCCGCTCCAGAGACGCGTTGATCTGCGCGAAGGCAGCGTCGCTGCGGCGCTCACCGGTCTTGGTGGCCAGGAAGATCTGTGCGCGCATACGCGGCATCCACGGCGCGAGTCGCAGCTCCGCGTCCCCGTAGTCCGCCGCCACATCGACATGGTTGATGCCGGCCTCGAGCGCCTCGGAGATCGACGCGTCAGCGGTGACCTGGTCGACCTCCCCGAGGGCCGCTGCGCCGTAGATCAGCACCGAGCTTTCATGGCCGGTACGCCCCAGCCTTCGCTTCTCCATCCGTGACCTCCAGATCGGGCTGCCGGTGGCAACAGCGCTCAGTCATTCTCGCGTACGGGTACGGCGAGCAGCCAGGCCGGACGCGTGGATCTGTCGACGTACGAGTCGCCCGAGCGCCCGTAAAGTCGATAGATGCGTGCACGGGCGACCTCAGGTGCGTGCACGGGCGACCTCCCGGCCGAGCCGCGGACCGCTCAGTCCGACGACCCCGCGCCTGTGCGGGTCAGGATGAGGTCGACGGTCTCTCGGGGCTGATCCCACACCGGGAAGTGCCCGCAGCGCTCGAACCAGTGCAGGTGAGCGTCGGGGAACAGCCGTTGAGCGCGGGCAGCCTGACGAGGAAGGGTCACCCGATCCTGGCGCCCCCATCCGATCGTCACTCGCGCCGGTGTGGTCCCCGGCGGGGCGCCCTCCTGCACTGGGCCGTTGACCAGTGCGTCCAGCGTCTCGTGCAGGGCACGTGCGGCGGCGAAGCTGCGCATCTCGTGCAAGGCCACCTCTTGGGGCAGCCGCCAAGGGGCAGCCGAGAACTGCGCCAGCAGCGCCGTCCGTCCCGCAGCGTTGCCGGTGATCGCCGGCATGGCCGGTTGCAGGCGGAGCACCAAGGCGATCGACGCCCTGAGTGAGGTGCTGAAGTACCGCAGCTCCCCTCGACTCCAGAACCCGCCCGGGTTGAGTGCGACCGTGTCACCGCCGACGCCGCGGCGTGCCAGCTCGAGCACGATGCGAGCGCCCAAGGAGCTTCCCACCGTGTCGACCCCGTCCAGACCTTCTGAGGAGATGAACTCCGCCACCGCGTCGGTGAGCCCGGCGAAGGTGACTCCTACAGGTAAGGGGTCGCTGCCGCCGAAGCCCGGCAGGTCGATGGCCACGACCTGGCGGTGCCGAGCCAGCTCGTCCAGTACTGGCGACCAGGACGGCCAGCTCGAGCCGAGGCCGTGGACGAGAAGCAGAGGAGGCCCACTCCCACGCCGTTCGACATTGAGCGGAGACGTGCTCATCTCACGGCGATGACGTCGGCCGTGCTGATCTCCAGGTCGCTCATCACGCACCCCTTCCGAGTTCGCAGCAAGTACCGGCCCTCCTTCGTCCGGAACTGGTCCTAGCGTGCCGTCCATGATCGGGTTCCGCGACCGAGCCCTGCGCAGCACGCTGCGAGCGCGCTGCGTCGGCTTGCAGACCTCCCCGTCAAGCAATGCACCCGCACCGGGCCAGCACCAGCTC
>DASQMN010000316.1:0-5654 GCA_035645475.1 Nocardioidaceae bacterium | reverse complement strand
CGGTCGCCACCGCCAGGTCGGCGTTGGCGATCAGGTGACGGCTCTCGCCGTGCACCGGCATCACGTTGCGCGGGCGGACGATGTTGTAGCAGTAGACGAGCTCGCCGGCGCTGGCGTGGCCGGAGACGTGCACCTTGGCGTTGCCCTTGTGCACGACGTTCGCACCCCAGCGCACCAGGCCGTTGATGACCCGGTAGATGGCGTTCTCGTTGCCCGGGATGAGCGAGCTGGCGAGCACGATGGTGTCGCCCTCGATCACCTGCACCCGGTCGTGGGCGTTGGCCGCGATGCGCGAGAGCGCGGACATGGGCTCGCCCTGCGAGCCGGTCGAGATCAGCACCACGTCCTCAGGCTTGTGGTCGCCGATGTCGCGGTGGTCGACGAGGACGTCAGCCGGAACGGTGAGGAAGCCGAGGTCGCGGGCGATGCCCATGTTGCGCACCATCGAGCGGCCGATGTAGGCCACCTTGCGGCCGTGCTCGACCGCGGCGTCGAGCACCTGTTGCACGCGGTGCACGTGCGAGGCGAAGCAGGCGACGATGATGCGCTGGTCACTGGTGGTGAACACCTGATCGAGCACCGGGCGGATGTCACGCTCCGAGGTGGTGAAGCCGGGCACCTCGGCGTTGGTTGAGTCAACCAGGAAAAGGTCGACGCCCTCCTCACCGAGCCGGGCGAACGCCCGCAGGTCGGTGATGCGCCCGTCGAGCGGCAGCTGGTCCATCTTGAAGTCGCCGGTGTGCAGCACCATCCCGGCCGGCGTACGCAGCGCCACGGCCAGCGCGTCGGGAATGGAGTGGTTGACCGCGACGAACTCGAGGTCGAACGGCCCGAAGCTGATGCGCTGGCCCTCGGACACCTCGTGTGTCGGCGCGTTCCGCAGGCGGTGCTCGCGCAGCTTGCCCTCGAGCAGCGCCAAGGTGAGCCGGGAGCCGATGAGCGGGATGTCGCCCCGCTCGCGCAACAGGTACGGCACGCCGCCGATGTGGTCCTCGTGGCCGTGGGTGAGCACCACGCCTACGACGTCGGCCAGCCGGTCACGCAGCGGCTCGAAGTCGGGAAGGATCAGGTCGACGCCGGGCTGGTGGTCCTCCGGGAACAGCACGCCGCAGTCGACGATCAGCAGCTTGCCGTCGTACTCGAACAGCGTCATGTTGCGGCCGACGTCGCGCAGACCGCCGAGCGGGGTCACCCGCAAGACGCCAGATGCGAGCGGGCGGGGTGGAGCCAGGCCGGGAACGGTCATGGGTCGTCCTCTCGAAGGACTGTCAGGTCAGGACGCCGGCGGCGACCAGGTCGGTGCGCACCTGGTCGACCAGCTCGGCATCGGGCTGCGGAAGCGGTCCGCGCACCCGCGTGCTGTCCAGCACTCCGAGCAGCTGCAGCGCCACCTTGGCACCGATCGCTCCCTGGGTGTGGCCCATCAGCCCGCGTACGGCGGATGCCGCATCATGGTGGCAGCGCAGGGCGCTCGGCAGGTCGGAATCCACGACCGCCCGCACCATCGCGGCGTACGCCGGTGCGGCAGCGTGCGCGACGACCGAGACGATGCCGGCGGCGCCGTGGGTCAGCCAGGCGAGGTTGAGCGCGTCGTCCCCGGAGTAGAACGCCAGGTCGGTGGCCGCCATCAGGTCGGTGCCGCGGTTCAGGTCGCCGGTGGCGTCCTTGACCGCCACCACCAGCTCGTGCTGAGCCAACGTGGTGAGCGTCTCGGCGCTCAGCCCGACCGCGCTGCGGCCGGGGATGTCGTACAGCATCACCGGCAGGCCGCCGGCGTCGGCCACGGCGCGTACGTGCTCGACGATCCCTGACTGCGGCGGCTTGGAGTAGTACGGCGTCACCAGCAGGGTGCCGTGCGCGCCGACCTTGGCGGCCTGCTCGGCCAGATGTACCGAGTGGGCGGTGTCGGCTGTGCCGACACCGGTGATCACGTGCGCCCGATCGCCGACGGCTTCGAGCACCGCGGCGGCGAGGCGTGACTTCTCGTCGTCGCTGGTGGTCGGGCTCTCCCCCGTCGTTCCGCTCAGGACGAGGCCGTCGTTGCCCGAGTCGACCAGGTACGACGCAACGCGCTGGGCTGCGTCGAGGTCGAGCTCGCCGTCGGGGGCGAACGGCGTCACCATGGCGGTGAGGACGCGTCCGAACGGGGCGGCGGGGCTGGCGGTGCTCATGAGTGGCACGCTACCGCCGTCGGCGGCCGGTGCGTCCGATCGTCTGTCGGTTTGCGGTACCGGTGTCGCCCGTCGCTTTGCGTCGCTCCCGGCCTGATCGCCTTGACGAATGTATCGACATTCCGGCCGTCGGGGCAGCCTCGATGTCGATAGTTCCGTCGCTGCTGGCACCAACTGCGGTATCCGCGACCAGCACAGGTCAACGGGAAGGAACCAGCTCGACCAGGTCGAAGCCGTCGTACGCCGCCCGCGACACCTCGCGCCACGACAGGTCGGCGTCCGGCAGCGGCCCCCCGGCGTCCGTACCCGGCCAGTAGGTGTCCCCGGGTGGCGATGCGTGCACCCGGCTGATGAGCAGGACGTCGGCGACCGGAAGCGCCGCCGCGTACACCGCAGCGCCGCCCACGACGAACACCTCACCGTGAGCGCCAGCCGTCGCCAGCGCCTCCTGAACCGACGGGGCCACGAGCGCGCCGTCGGCCGACCATTGCGGGCTGCGGGTCACGACGACGGTCGTACGGCCGGGCAGTGGACGCCCGATTGACTCGTACGTATGGCGCCCCATCACCAGAACGCCACCCAGCGTCAAGTGCTTGAACAGCTTCAGATCCTCGGGCAGGCGCCACGGCAAGCCCCCGTCGCGCCCGATCACGCCGTTGTCGGCGACTGCGGCCACCAGGGTGATCACGCTGCTCACACCGCGATCGGAGCCTTGATGCCCGGGTGCGGGTCGTAGCCCTCGACGCGGATGAAGTCCATCGGGACGTCGTCGAGCGAGGTGATCCGCGGGTCGAGGTGCAGCCGCGGCAGTGACCGGGGCTCGCGCTCGAGCTGGCGGCGCGCCTGGTCGAGGTGGTTCACGTACAGGTGAGCGTCCCCGAACGTGTGCACGAAGTCGCCGACGGCCAGGCCGGTCACCTGGGCGACCAGATGGGTGAGCAGCGCGTACGACGCGATGTTGAACGGCACGCCGAGGAACACGTCGGCTGAGCGCTGGTAGAGCTGGCACGACAGGCGCCCGCCGGCGACGTGGAACTGGAACAGCGTGTGGCACGGCGCGAGCGCCATCGCGGGGATGTCCGCGACGTTCCAGGCGCTGACGACATGCCGGCGAGAGTCGGGGTCACGGCGGATCTGCTCGACCACGGCGGCCAGCTGGTCGACGTGACCTCCATCAGGAGTCGGCCAGGACCGCCACTGATGGCCGTAGACCGGACCGAGCTCGCCGTCGGCGTCGGCCCACTCGTCCCAAATGGTCACACCCTGCTCGTGCAGCCACGCCACGTTGGTGTCACCGCGCAGGAACCACAGCAGCTCGGCCACGACCGAGTGCACGTGCACCTTCTTGGTGGTCACCAGCGGGAAGCCGGCGGACAGGTCGAAGCGCATCTGGTGACCGAAGACGCTGAGGGTGCCGGTGCCGGTGCGGTCGCCCTTCGCGACGCCCTCGTCGAGGACCCGCTGAACCAAGTCGAGGTACGCCCGCACGCCGCGAGATTAGCGCAGCGAGGCCGTGCCCCGGCTCCGCCTCGCGGATGCCAGGTGAGCGAGGATGTTCGGGTGACCTCCTCCCCCACCGCTGACGTGAGCGTGCGGATCGCCTGGGCCGGGGACGCCGACGCGATCGCCGCGGTGCAGGTGCGCTGTTGGCGCCAGCGGTACGCCGGCCTGCTGGCCGAGGAGGAGCTGGCGGCCATGGACGCCGACGCCTTCGCGCAACGCTGGGCTCAGCAGCTGGAGCGACCGGGTGACGCGCGCAACCGCGTGCTCGTCGCACTGGAGCGCAACACTGTCCGCGGCTACGCCGTGCTCGTCCCCAGTCCCGACCCGGACGCCGACCCGGTGGCCGAGGCCGAGCTGGTGGAGCTGGTGCTCGACCCCGACCACACCGGCGCCGGGCACGGGTCGCGCCTGCTGCAGGCGGCAGCCGACACCTTGCGGGCCGACCGGTTCAGCACGGCGCTCACCTGGACCCGTACGACCGAGGACGCTCTGCGCGCGTTCCTCACCGGAGCCGGATGGGCAACCGACGGGGCGCACCGCGAGCTCGACCTGCACGGCGACGGAAGCGTCACCCTCAAGCAGCTGCGCCTGCACACGGACCTGACGCAGGACTGAGGCGTGTCCGCCACCGGCGGAGCGCCGCCGCCTGCCCCCACCCGCGCGTCCGTGATCAGCAACTCGCTCGGCGTGGCCGCCGCGACCGGCGCGTACGGCGTCTCGTTCGGCGCTGTCGGTGTCGCCGCCGGGCTGAGCGTTGCGCAGACATGTGCGCTCTCGCTGCTGTTGTTCAGCGGTGCCTCGCAGTTCGCGCTTGCCGGTGTCGTCGCCTCAGGTGGCGCTCCGCTGGCAGGAGCGCTGAGCGCGGTGCTGCTGGGTACCCGCAACGCCCTGTACGGCATCCGGCTCGGCCCGCTGCTGGGCCTGCGCGGCTGGCGGCGCTTCGTCGGTGCCCAGGTGGTCATCGACGAGTCGACCGCGATGGCGGTGGGGCAGCCCGGCCCCGAGCTGGCCCGGGTCGGGTTCTGGACCACGGGGGTCGGCGTCTTCGTGCTGTGGAACACCGCCACCGCGATCGGGGCCGTGGTGGGCGACACCCTCGGCGACCCGCGTGCGTACGGACTCGACGCCGCGGTGTCGGCTGCCTTCCTCGCGCTGCTGTGGCCGCGGCTGTCCACGCCGGCTGCTCGACTGGCGGCCCTGCTGGCGGCCGCGCTGGCGATCGGCGCCGTGCCGCTCGCGCCGGCCGGTGTCCCGGTGCTGCTCAGTGTCGTCGTCGCCCTAGCGCTCGGGGTGCGCCGGTGACCGGCCTGTGGGTGGCGGTACTAGTGGCGTCGCTGGGCTGCTACGCGCTCAAGCTCGCCGGGCTGTCCGTTCCCGACCGGGTGCTGGCACGCCCCGTCGTGCAGCGGGTGGCCGACCTCGTGCCGGTGGTGCTGCTGGCTGCCCTCGTGGCGGTGCAGACGTTGACGACCGGTGAGCGCATCGTGCTCGACGCGCGCCTCGCCGGGCTGGCCGTCGGAGTCGCGGCGCTGCTGCTGCGAGCACCGTTCCTCGTCGTTGTCGCAGCGGCTGCCCTCACGGCCGCGCTGGTACGTCTGCTCTGAGCCGCCGGTCGATGTCGGCTCAACCGCCTCTCGCGTACTTTCGCAGTGGTACGTACCCCCTCAGCGGCAGGAGCCTCCATGCAGAACCGCGTCCTCGGCAGTCAGGGCCTCGTCGTCAGCGAGCAGGGCCTGGGTTGCATGGGCATGAGCTTCGCGTACGGCCAAGGTGACGACGAGGAGTCGGTGGCCACCATTCACCGAGCCCTCGAGCTGGGCATCACCTTCTTCGACACCGCCGACATGTACGGACCGTGGACGAATGAGGAGCTGCTGAGCAGAGCCCTCAAGGACCGGCGCGACCAGGCCGTCATCGCCACGAAGTTCGGGAACGAGATCGACGTCGACGGCAGTCCCCTGGGCCGGGTCAACGGCCGCC
>DASQMN010000315.1:0-9367 GCA_035645475.1 Nocardioidaceae bacterium | reverse complement strand
CGTGGCGCCCGTGCCCTCGAGGGCTACCCGATGGTCACTCCCGGACCCGGCATCCTGACGGGTGAGCTGCACGTCGGTACGCGCCGAACCTTCGAGCTGGCCGGCTTCGGAGAGGTGAGCCACCCGACGCTGCGCCGGGTGGTCATGCGGATCGACTTCAGCGGCGCCGGCTGACGGGTAACGGACCCGACCGCGGTCATCGCCGGGCGGAGCAGGACCACAGGCCTGCGACCGGTGCCGGATCGGTGGCCCGGCGCGCACAATGCGCCGGCTTGGCACCACTGGGCGTAGGCCTCGTACTCTCGCCGGATGACTGACGACGCCTCCCTCCAAGCCCGCGTCCAGCAGGAGATGCCGCGCGTTCTCGACGACCTGTGCGACCTGGTACGCATTCCGTCGGTCTGGGACGACCCAGCTCGGAAGGAACACGGCCACCGCAGCGCAGCGGCGGTCGCGACCCTACTCGAGGACGCAGGGTTCGCCGAGGTCGACGTGGTCGCTGCAGGCGGCGCTCCCGCGGTCATCGCGCGGCATCCCGCGCCAGACGGCGCGCCCACCGTGCTGCTGTACGCGCACCACGACGTGCAGCCTGAGGGTGACCTCGACGAGTGGTCCAGCGACCCCTTCGAGCCTCAGCAGCGCAACGGCCGCCTGTACGGGCGGGGCGCTGCCGACGACAAGGCAGGCATCGCCGCCCACCTGGCCGCCTTCCGCGCCCACGACGGCGCCCCGCCGGTCGGCGTGACCGTCTTCGTGGAGGGGGAGGAGGAGTCCGGCTCCCCGTCGCTGCCGGCCCTGCTCGAGGCGCACCACGACCGCCTCGCCGCCGACGTGATCGTGATCGCCGATTCCGTCAACTGGGACATCGGGGTGCCGGCGCTCACCACCTCGCTCCGCGGCCTGGCCGACTGCGTCGTCGAGGTACGCACCCTCGAGCATGCGGTGCACTCCGGCATGTGGGGCGGCGTCGTTCCCGACGCCTTGACCGTGCTGGTGCGACTGCTCGCCACCCTGCACGACGAGGACGGTGACGTCGCGATCGACGGCCTCACCGAGACGCCGGCCAGCGACCTGGACTACCCGGAGGACCGGCTGCGTGCGGAGTCGTCGCTGTTGCCGGGAGTACGCACCATCGGTACCGGCTCTGTGGTGCAGCGGTTGTGGACCAAGCCTGCGGTCGCCGTGCTCGCCATCGACGCACCCCCGGTGCAGCGGGTCTCCAACACCCTCGTGCCCGTGGCTCGCGCCGTGGTGAGCATGCGGGTGGCGCCCGGCGACGATGCCATCCGCGCCCGTGAGGTGCTCTGCCGCCACCTCGAGGAGCGCGTCGGCTGGGGGGCACAGGTGACGGTGACGCCGGGGGACCTCGGCCAGCCGTACCAGGTGGACGCACGAGGGTCGGTGTACGACGCCGCGCGGTCGGCGTTCCGAGACGCATGGAGCGGCGTCGAGCCGGTCGACATCGGCGTCGGCGGGTCCATCCCGTTCATCGCAGAGTTCGCGCAGGCCTATCCGGACGCTGCCATTCTCGTGACCGGCGTCGAGGATCCCGACACACGCGCGCACGGCACGGACGAGAGCCTGCATCTGGGCGAGTTCGCTCGCGTCTGCACAGCTGAGGCACTGCTGCTCAACCGAGTGGCGCCGGCCACGGCGCGCGAGCGAGCCTCGGAAGGTGCGCACCCCTAGACTGTTCAGGTGCCTGGTGGAGACGGACTCCTCACCTCAGACATCGACCCCCAAGACATCGGCCCGCAGGACGCCTGCGGGGTGTTCGGCGTGTGGGCGCCCGGTGAAGAGGTGGGCAAGCTCGCCTTCTACGGGCTCTACGCCTTGCAGCACCGGGGTCAGGAGTCGGCCGGCATCGCGGTCAGCAACGGCCAGCAGATCCTCGTCTACAAGGACATGGGTCTGGTCTCCCAGGTGTTCGACGAGTCCACCCTGAACTCGCTGCGGGGCCACCTCGCGGTCGGGCACGCCCGCTACTCCACCACCGGCGCCAGCAGCTGGGAGAACGCCCAGCCGACGCTGCGGGCCACTGCCACCGGCTCGGTCGCCCTGGCCCACAACGGCAATCTCACCAACACCCGCGACATGGCCGACCGTGTTGCCGAGCGTGCCCTGGAGTCCGGCGAGCTCGACCTGCCGCGCTCGCGAGACCTCACCACCACAGACACCGGGGTCATGACCTCGCTGCTGGCCAGCTATCCCGACCGCAGTCTGGAGTCGGCTGCCGTCGAGGTGCTGCGAGACCTACGGGGCGCGTTCTCCGTCGTCTTCATGGACCAGGGAACCCTGTACGCGGCCCGGGACCCGCAGGGCATCCGCCCGCTGGTGCTCGGCCGGCTCGAGCGCGGCTGGGTGGTCGCCAGCGAGACCGCGGCGCTCGACATCGTGGGCGCCTCGTACGTGCGCTCGATCGAACCGGGCGAGCTGGTCGCCATCGACGAGCACGGCCTGCGCAGCCAGCGTTTCGCCGAGGCCGCGCCCAAGGGGTGCCTGTTCGAGTTCGTCTACCTCGCCCGTCCCGACACCGTCATCAGCGACCAGCGCGTGCATGCCGTGCGCGTGGACGTGGGGCGCAGGCTCGCGGCCGAGCACCCGGTCGACGCCGACCTCGTCATTCCCGTCCCCGAGTCGGGCACCCCCGCGGCCATCGGGTACGCCGAGGCGTCCGGGATCCCCTACGGCCAGGGGCTGGTCAAGAACTCCTACGTCGGGCGCACCTTCATCCAGCCCAGCCAGACGATCCGCCAGCTGGGCATCCGGCTCAAGCTGAACCCGCTGCGTGACGTCATCGCCGGCAAGCGGCTCGTGGTGGTCGACGACTCGATCGTGCGGGGCAACACCCAGCGGGCACTGGTCCGGATGCTGCGCGAGGCAGGCGCGAAGGAAGTGCACGTGCGCATCTCGAGCCCACCGGTGAAGTGGCCGTGCTTCTACGGCATCGACTTCGCCAGCCGCGCCGAGCTGGTAGCCAACGGGCTGTCCACGGCGGAGATCTGCCGGTCGATCGGCGCCGACTCTCTCGGCTACGTGAGCCTCGACGAGCTCGTGGCTGCCACCTCGGTGCCCAAGGACCGCCTGTGCCGGGCATGCTTCGACGGGGTCTACCCGGTGCCGTTGCCGGCTGAGGACCAGCTGGGCAAGAACCTCCTGGAGACATCCGTCGTGCCCGACCGAAGCACCGACGTGGACGGGCTGGCGGCCGTGCTGACCGGAGGCGGCGCGGCTGACGCGCTCGCGCGGCCGTGACGACCAACCGGCGCACGAGCAGATGACGGGCGGCGCCACGTACGCCGCTGCCGGCGTCGACATCGAGGCCGGCGACAAGGCCATCGACCTGATGCGCGACTGGGTGGACCGGGCTCGTCGTCCGGAGGTGATCGGGGGCATCGGCGGCTTCGCCGGACTCTTCGACGCCAGCGCGCTGAAGGGGTACGACCGCCCCCTGCTGGCCACCTCGGCAGACGGCGTCGGCACCAAGGTCGCGATCGCTCAGCAGCTCGACGTGCACGACACCATCGGCCAGGACCTCGTGGCCATGCTGGTCGACGACCTCGTTGTCTGCGGCGCTGAGCCCCTGTTCGTCACCGACTACATCGCCACCGGGCGGGTGGTGCCCGAGCGCATCGCCGCGATCGTCGCCGGAGTGGCCCGGGCGTGCGCCGAGGCGGGCTGCGCCCTGCTGGGTGGCGAGACCGCCGAGCATCCCGGACTGCTGGCGCCCGACGCCTATGACCTGGCCGGCGCCACCACCGGCGTCGTGGAGGCCGCCGACCTGCTCGGTGTCAGCCGAGTACGAGCCGGCGACGCCGTGCTGGCGATGCGCTCCTCAGGCCTGCACTCCAACGGCTACTCGCTGGTGCGTCACGTCCTGCTCGAGACCGCCGGATGGTCCCTGAGCCGCGAGGTGCCCGAGCTCGGGCAAACCCTGGGCGAGGAGCTGTTGACCCCGACCCACCTCTACACCCAGCCCTGCTTGGCCCTCGCCCGCTCCGGCGACGTCCACGCGATGGCCCACGTCACCGGTGGCGGACTGGCCGCCAATCTCAGCCGGGTGCTGCCGGCGCACCTGGGCGCCGACCTCGACCGTGGCACCTGGACGCCCCAGGCGGTCTTCGGCCTCGTGCGGGACGCGGGCTCCGTCGCGCAGACCGACCTCGAACGCACCCTCAACATGGGCGTCGGGATGCTCGCCCTGATACCGGCCGACGGTACGGAGCGCGCGGGCGACCTGCTCGCCGCGCACGGCGTCGACTCCTGGGTGGCCGGGAGCGTCGTCGACCGCCCCGGTGGAGAGGCCGTCCTGCACGGCACCTACGCCTGAGCTCTCGCGGCTCGCAGGAATCGGTTCGTCCGGCAGTGCCGGTCGGCGTGCGTGCCGCTACCTGGGGCAGGTAGCCTGTCGGTACGAGAGTTGATACGACGCCCGGGCGAGCCACGGCTTCGGCCCGGCCAGATGTGCGCGAGGGGTCGATCCTATGGGGCGCGGCCGGGCCAAGGCCAAGCAGACGAAGGTCGCTCGCGACCTGAAGTACCAGACCCTCGAAACCGACTTCCAGAGGTTGCAGCGCGAGCTGCACGGTGAGCCGGCTCCCAGCGAGGCCGACGACGACGAGCTGGACGACGACGGCTACGACGGACGTCGCTCGGCCGTCTGAGCTCGGCTCGTATCAGCTAGGCAGCCACAGCTGGGACAGCCGACCCACCTCGGCGATCCGTCGCTCGGCTATCCGGTCCGCTGCCGTGGACGGGGGCACACCCTCCGTCACGGCGGTTCGTAGCACCGCTGCGGTGGTGTCGTAGATGCGAGTGGCTCGAGCCCTGGCCCGCTCGAAGTCGAAGCCGGCCAGCTCGTCGGCGACCTGGATCAGGCCGCCGGAGTTGACGCAGTAGTCCGGCGCGTACACGATTCCCCGCTGCTCGAGCTGTTTGGCGACGCCCTCGTGCGCGAGCTGGTTGTTGGCCGCACCGCACACCACGTGCGCATGGAGCTGGTCGACGACGTCATCATCGAGCGCCCGGCCCAGGGCGCACGGCGCATAGACGTCCAGGTCAGCCAGCGCGACCAGCTCGGCCGTCGAGTCAGCCGCGCGAACCTCAGGATGCTCCGCCAGCACCGCGGCGACCGCCCGCTCGTCCACGTCGGTCACCGTGACCCGAGCTCCTTCGGTGAGCAGATGACCGACGAGATGTCGACCCACCTTGCCGACTCCGGCCACGCCGACATGCCGGCCGCGGAGGCTCGCGTCACCCCATGCGTGCGCGGCGCTGGCGCGCATGCCCTGGAAGACACCGAGAGCGGTCAGCACCGAGGAGTCGCCGGCCCCTCCCTGTTCCGCCGTGCGACCGGTGACGAAGGAGCACTCCCGCGCGACCACGTCCATGTCCACCGGGTACGTGCCGACGTCGCACGCCGTGTGGTAGCGCCCGGCGAGGCTGTGCACGAAGCGGCCGTAGGCGCGCAGCAGCGCTTCGCTCTTGTCCGTGCGTGGGTCGCCGATGATGACCGCCTTGCCACCGCCCAGGTCCAGCCCGGCGAGAGCTGCCTTGTACGTCATGCCACGGGACAGGGCCAGCACGTCGTCGAGCGCGTCGTCCTCGCTGGCGTACGGATGGAAGCGGGTGCCGCCCAGCGACGGGCCGAGCGCTGTGGAATGGATGGCGATGATCGCCTGCAGCCCGGACGCCGCGTCCTGACAGTGCACCACCTGCTCGTGACCCGCCGTTCGGGCCAGGACGCCGAGGCGGAGTCGCTCCTGAACCGGGTGAGGGACCGGGGCCTCTGACATGTCGGCTCTCCTTGTTCTACCCACAGGGGTGGCGCGGGTGGTGCATGCTGCGAGCTCAGGTGAAAGCGCGCCGGCCCTCACACTCTAGGAGCCGAGGCATCATCCGAACGGGCGGTTCCTTCCCACTTTGCCCGCACGCCGTGTTCACGGCGGTACATTCGGTTACACGCTGACAAGCGCGACGATCGGGGCAAATCCGCCTCTTCGTCGCGACTCAGGCAACGAGACCACACCGGTCACCGGACCGGTGCAGGGCCCTAGGGGACCGGAGAGGCACCGCACATGACCACACAAGCGCACGACTCGGAGACGTTGCTGACTCCGGCAGAGGTGGCGGCCATGTTCCGCGTCGACCCCAAGACCGTCACCCGATGGGCCAAGGCCGGCAAGCTCAGTTCCATCCGAACACTCGGAGGGCACCGCCGCTACCGGGAGTCAGAGGTCCGACAGCTCCTGTCGGGCGTACTCCCGCAGCAGCGCGAAACCGACTGATCGTCCGCAGCACAGCTGCTCACCGGGCCCCGACCGCCATGCGGCCGGGGCCCTGCTCTCGCTCAGGAGCGGACGCGCCGGCTCCACACGACGACGACCAGGGGCCAGACCGCCTGCGATCCGGCCGCCACCCGCTCGGCCAGCCCGATCCGGCTCCCGTCCGTGCCAAGCTCATAGCCGAACCAGGCCAGTCCGCCGAGCAGCGCTAGCGAGGCTGCCGCACAGACCGCCGGACGGAGAGGCGGTGGCGTCTCGGGACTCCGGCGCCAGGCGGCAGCAGGCCAGATCGCCAGGGACCCCAGAGCCACTGTGGCGGCGAAAGTGTGGGCGCGCGACGAGCCGGCTCCGACGGTCAACGGGTAGGCGGCCACGAGCACGGTCGCCGCACCTCCCCCAGCGAGCACCAGACGACCGACCGTAGCCGCAGGACGCAGCGCCGATGCCGTCACGAGGTGGCAGAGGCCGAGACCGACCAATGCCCCACTCATCACCCACCGATCGTCCGACCCGTGCGCTGCGAGCTCACTGATGGTCTGCGTCACGGAGTCGAATGCAGGTCGCTGCCGAGCCGCCGCAAGCGTCCACCCACCGATGAGCAGAACAGGAGCGGCGGATGAGGATGCCAGCCCCCACCAGGCCGTGCGGATGACGGGTGGGCTCACCAGGCATCGGGTTCGCTGCTGACGTCGGTCATGGCCAAAGCCTCGGCCATCTGGTCGCTTCGGCACAGCGTATGGGCCACATTGTTCGGCGAACGCCCGATGTGGAGCTCGTAGGCGCTCGCAGACTCGCGACGATTCGTACCGTGCGGAGATGGGTGTCTCCCGAAAGACGTTGGTGTCCGTGACAGCCACGGGACTCGCCACCGTGCTGTCCGCCGGCCTGACGATGACGGCCGGGGCCTCGGCGTCTGCCTCGGGAGCCGTGATGAGGCCAGCAGTGGCTGTGGCGCCCGTCGCCACCTTCAAGGTGAGCTCGTTCAACGTCCTGGGCACCACTCACACGGTCAACAGCAAGACGTACGCCGAGGGGCCGGTCCGCATCGGGTGGGCCGCCACGCTGCTGGCTCGGAACAACACCTCGGTCGTCGGATTCAACGAGCTGCAGTACGACCAGCTGGCCAGGTTCGTGTCGGTGACCGACGACTCGTACGGGATCTATCCGGCAGACAAGCTGTTACGGATGGACAGCAACAACTCCATTGCCTGGCGCCGAAGCGAATGGGCACTGATGAGCAAGAGCGTCTTTCAGATCCCTTACTTCGACGGGCAGATGCGTTCCATGCCGATCGTGAAGCTGCGCAATCGCGCAACGGGGCTGAACAGCTACTTCGTCAACGTGCACAACCCAGCGACCAACCGAAACCACCCCAACTCCGATCCGTACCGCAGACGGGCGACCACAATCGAGATCGACCTGATGAACGAGCTCCGAGGTGATGGGTTGCCCATCGTCCTGCTCGGGGACATGAATGAGCGTGAGTACTACTTCTGCCGGATGACCGGCGAGGCGCCGATGAAGGCTGCCAGAGGTGGCTCGAACCGCAACGGGGTCTGCGATGCGGACAACCCGCGCTCGGTCAGCTGGATATTCGGCACCAAAGGACTGAGGTTCGACAACTACCGTGAGGCCGAGAGCCGGCTCGTGCAGCGCATCACCGACCACCGCGTGCTGTTCAGCGACGTGACCGTCGACGGCGCCACTTTCCCCGCTGCCGTGTCCTGAGTCGCTGGCGCCCCCTGAGCGAGGACGCTGCTAGCTCCCGGCGCCTACCGCATGGCGCACCCGAGCCACCTGGGAGCCGTCGAGCAGCCCCAGCGAGGCAGCATGCTGAGCCGCGGCTGCGCTGTCGCTGGTCAGCAGCAGCGGCAGGCCCTGAGAGGCGAGCTCGTCAGCCAGCTCTCGCACTCGCCGGGCGCGCTCGGGTGACTGTGGCGGCACCTCGCGGATGTAGATGGCTCGCAGGCTACCCGGCCGAGCTCTGGCCACCGCGGCATAGGCCTCCGGATCGTGCTGGCCGCTGTCACCGAGAAGGACCCAGCGCAGATGCGGGTGGGCGTCGATCAACGCGATGATGGTCCGCGACTTGAAGGCGATGCTGTCCTCCCGGAACAGCCAAGCGCCTCCCGGGCCCCAGTCGGTCATCAGCATGGGCCCAGCCGGAAACTTGTGCCGAGCCAGGAACCGCTCGAGCATCGTGTGCAGGTTCCACGCTCCGGTGGAGACGTAGAAGACAGGCGCGCGACCGTGGTCGCCGGAGACCAGCCCGGTGTAGAGCTCTGCGGCGCCCGGGATCGGCAGGCGTTCCTCCTCGGCGACGAGCAGCGTGGTCCTCAGCGCCTCGCGCAGCCTGGTCAGGCCGGTGTGCAGGATGGTGTCGTCGATGTCGCTGACTACGCCGAGACGGGCCTCAGGATCCACGATCATCACGCGGCCCGGGACCGCCTGCCCCGACTGCGCCTGCCAGCCGACCGGGTGCCATCCCGGCTCGAAAGAGTCCACGGCCAAGGTGACCTCGACGTAACCCTCGGAATCGGAGACGGCCTGCGCTGTGGAGCCGGCCACCGAGACCTCGACCGGCTCCCCGGCCACCTCGGCACTGAGATAGTGGCTGATGCTGGCGACCAGTACTTTCATCCGACCGGCATGGCTGCGGGCGACAAGTGGGCGAGCCACGAGGCGCGCACGCAGGCTGACCGAGTCACGAGAGCCGTGTCCCACGTACGGCACCACGGTCACGGCCCAGCCCGGCCGACGGCGAAGGTAATCGCCGATGCGAGCATCGACGGCTGTCTCCAGTGAAGTGACGGCACGAATCAGCCTCGACTGCACAGTGGGGTCGGCCATAGCCCAGACCCTCCCACGGAATACCTTCCGGCGAGCATGTCGATGTGCGTTCACGCTACGTTCATGGATAGTTTGTCTCGTACGCGAACAAGGGAGAACGAAGTGGCGCAGAGAACCGTCGTGCAGCTTGTCGATGACTTCGACGGCACAGAACTGCAGCGTGGTGAGGGAGAGACCGTCCGCGTGACTCTTGACGGGGCGGAGTATGAACTCGACCTGAGCAGCAAAAATGC
>DASQMN010000314.1:0-4471 GCA_035645475.1 Nocardioidaceae bacterium | reverse complement strand
CCTTGTCGGCCGGATTGGCCGATACCAGGGCGCGATAGGCGGCGACCGCTGCATCGAGGTCGTCGCGGGCGAGCGCGGCGTCGGCGTCGGCGAACCGCGGGTCCTCTGCCGGACCCTCCTCGGCCGGCGCGGCCGGTGCGGACCGGGGTGCGGCCCGGCCGGTGATGCCGTTGGCGAGCGCGGCCTGGGTGAGCTGGTCCAGGATGTCGCGTGCCTCGGCCGCGTCGTTGGTAGCGGGGATCTGGGCGGCCGGCTGACCTCGCAGCAGTGCCACCAGGAACGGCACGCCTTGCGCCCCGATGGCCTGTGCCACCTGGGGCAGGGCGTCCACATCGGCGCGCGCGAGGGCGAAGCGGCCCTGGTACTCGTCGCTGAGCTGGGTGAACAGGTTCGTCACCTGGATGCTCGCCGGCGAGCGCGGCGACCACAGCGCGAGCACCACCAGGTGCTGCATCGAAGCCTCGACGACGTCGGCGGCGAAGCTGGCCTCGGTGACGTCCACGGCGTAGGCGCCGGCCGCCGCTCCGGGCCCGGCACCGGCTCCTGCACCGGCTCCGAGGGGAGTCGCTGCACCGGCGGCGGCCGAGGGCTGGCTCAGCATGGAAAGGTCGATGGCGCCAGGGCGGGAGAACGACGGCGTGCTCATGGGGCCATTCTTCCCCGCGTGCCCGGCCGCCGCCTCGCCGCCCTCACCTTCGCGAACGGTGCAGCCCGCCGGACCCCCGGCTCAGAACTGCGGGCGTTCGCGGTACTCCCCCCACAGCCCCCGCAGCGCGTCACAGATCTCGCCCAGGGTCGCCTCGCGTCGAGCGGCCTCCAGCATGGCCGGTACCACGTTCGCCGAGGTGCCGGCCACCGCGGTCATCGCGTCCAGGGCCTCACGTACGGCGCGCTCGTCGCGCTGGGTGCGTCGACCGGCGAGCTCTCTCACCTGTTCGGTCTCGACGCTGCCGCTGACCCGCAGAATCTCCAGGTCGTCGGTGACCGAGCTGCGATGGCAGTTGACGCCGACCACCTTCTTCTCGCCCTTCTCCAGCGCGGTCTGGTAGGTGAACGCGGCATCCGCGATCTCGGACATGAACCAGCCGTCCTCGATACCGCGCAGGATGCCGGCTGTCATCGGCCCGATCGGGTGCTCGACGCCGCCCGGCGCCATCGCCTGGATCCGGGCGAAGATCGCCTCCGCTTCGGCCTCCATCCGGTCGGTGAGCGCCTCCACGTACCAGGACCCACCGAGCGGGTCGGCGACATTCATCACCCCGGTCTCCTCAGCGAGCACCTGCTGGGTGCGTAGAGCGATCTCGGCGGCCCGCTCACTGGGCAGCGCGAGCGTCTCGTCCAGCGCGTTGGTGTGTAGCGAGTTGGTGCCGCCGAGCACTGCCGCCAGCGCCTCGACCGCCGTGCGCACGACGTTGTTGTACGGCTGCTGTGCGGTCAGTGACACGCCGGCCGTCTGCGTGTGGAAGCGGAGCCACTGCGCCCGTTCGGTGCGCGCGCCGTACACGTCGCGAAGCCAGCGGGCCCAGATGCGCCGTGCGGCGCGGAACTTGGCGATCTCCTCGAAGAAGTCGACGTGCGCGTCGAAGAAGAAGGACAGTCCGGGGGCGAAGGTGTCCACGTCCAGGCCACGCGACAGCCCGAGCTCCACGTACGCGAATCCGTCGGCCAGCGTGTATGCGAGCTCCTGCGCCGCGGTGGAGCCCGCCTCCCGGATGTGGTAGCCGGACACGCTGAGCGGTTTGTAGGCCGGGATGTTCTGCGCGCAGTACTCCATCAGGTCGCCGATGAGCCGCAGATGCGGCTCGGGACCGAACAGCCACTCCTTCTGCGCGATGTACTCCTTGAAGATGTCGGTCTGCAACGTGCCGTCGAGGGCGCGCAGATCGGCACCCTGCCGCTCAGCGGCGACCAGGTACATGCAGAAGACGGGCACCGCGGGACCGGAGATCGTCATCGAGGTGGAGACGTCAGCCAGCGGTATCCCGGCGAACAGCAGGTCCATGTCGGCGGCGGAGTCGATCGCCACTCCGCAGTGACCGACCTCCCCCAGCGAGTGGGTGTCGTCGGAGTCACGCCCCATCAGGGTTGGCATGTCGAAGGCGACCGAGAGGCCCCCGCCGCCGGCGGCGAGGATCATCTGGTACCGCTCGTTGGTCTGCCGGGCGCTCCCGAAGCCGGCGAACTGCCGGATGGTCCAGGGCCGCCCGCGATAGCCGGTGGCGTAGAGCCCCCGCGTGAAGGGGAACTCCCCCGGCCAGCCGATCCGGTCGAACTCTGCGGGTTCCTCCCCCGGAGCCGGGCCGTAGACCGGGTCGACGGTCAGCCCGGACAGCGTCGTGAAGTCGGCGTCGCGAACCCGGGAGGCGTCGTAGCGGGCCTGCCACCTGGCCCTGCCGTCAGACGCGTCGCTGGGTTGGCTCGACGTCTCCGCCACGATGTCTCCTCCACGGCAGACCCGGCTCCGTTGCCTGGACCTGACGCGAAGCCTACGACCTGCCTGACGCTGCGACCGGTCTGCGGCACGACTGCCGGGTCAGTGCAGTTGCTCGGTGCTCCAGGAGACCGTGGAGTCGTCGCGGACGTCCGCGACCCGCACCAGACCGGTGTCGGGGTCACGGTCGGGGCAGCGGCACCCGGGGCAGTGCGCCGCCTGGGGCGGCAGGCTCGTGCGCGGGTGAATCAGCCGCTGGATGGTCCGCTCGCGTCCGTCCGGATCGCCGACGAAGCGGATCTCCCGCAGGCCCTGCTCCTGCGCCGCGGACTCGAAGACGAAGTGGCCGTACCCGAACAGCAGTCCCATCAGCGGCTTGTGAACCGTGATGTCCAGGACGCGCCGGATCGGCATGGAGGCACGCGAGCGGCGCAGCACGCCGCGCACGCGGAAGACGCGGTGATTGGTGATGACGAAGCGGTCGACGCTGTGCAGCACGGCGTGCCAGCCGGCCCACGCGACCATGACCAGCCCGACGGCATCGGCAACCCGTGGCCAGCCCGGAACCAGCGCGATCGCTAGCCCGAGAAACCCGACCAGAACGGGGACGACGAGCACCACGCGGTGCTGTCGGACGACGTCCTTGATCTCCTCGTCGTCATCCAGGGTGGCGGTGACGTCGTGGCCCGGCCACAACGATGCCCCGTGGGCCCGCAGCACGCTCAGCATGGAGCGCACCCGCCGATAGCGCGCCAGTCCTTCTCGTGGCGCATGCGTCGGTCGCGGTCAGCTCAGTCGGCTGAGCAGCGCGTCGAACATCCCGGCGATCGACGACAGCAGGTCGCGGATGACCTCGATGAGCGCGACGACGGCCTCAGCGAACGCGGTCGGCTGGCTCAGCGCCCAGTACAAGAAGAACGCCACGAGGACCAGAACGGCCCCGCGCTTGACGGTGTCAACCACCGCGGCCTCCCTCGCAACAGGCGTAGAAGCACCGGCCAAACACCGGCACAGGGGTCCCTTTCTACCCCATCCGTCACATTCGCACCGCAGGACTCGCCGCTGAGGGTCTAGCGCTCGGCGTGTCCAGGGTGCATTGTTCGACCTGCCGGGAGGCCTCGCACAGCGAGATGGCACGTCCGAGACACGGATGCCATGCCCGGGCAAGGGGGTAGAACACACGTGGCAAACGTCGAGACAGGGCGTATCACCACCGACATCCCGGCGAGGATGGACCGGCTGCCGTGGGCCCGATGGCACTGGATGGTCGTCGTCGGTCTGGGCACGGTGTGGATCCTCGACGGCATCGAGGTCACCATCGTCGGCTCGCTGAGCGACGCGCTGAAGGATCCGGAGACAGGTCTCGGACTGTCCAGCAGCGACATCGGCATGGCAGGTGCGGTGTATGTCGCCGGTGCCTGTCTGGGCGCGCTGTTCTTCGGCCAGCTGACCGACAAATTCGGCCGCAAGAAGCTGTTCATGATCACCCTGGGCGTCTACCTGGTCGGTAGCGTCGCGACGGCGTTCTCGATGAGCCCGCTGTACTACTTCGCCTGCAGGTTCGTCACCGGCGCCGGCATCGGGGGAGAGTACGCAGCGATCAACTCCGCCATCGACGAGCTCATCCCGGCCAAGTACCGCGGCCGGGTCGACCTCGCCATCAACGGGTCCTTCTGGGTCGGCGCGGCCGCCGGCGCCCTGCTCACGATCCCGCTGCTGAACCCGGCCATCCTGAGTCCTGAGCTCGGCTGGCGCGGCGCCTTCGCGCTCGGCGCAGTCCTGGGTATCGGCATCATCCTGGTGCGCCGCAACGTCCCGGAGAGTCCGCGCTGGCTGTTCATCCACGGGCAGGAGGACGAGGGCGAGCGAATCGTCCAGGACGTCGAGAGCGTGGTGGAGCGCAGTACCGGCACGCAGCTGCACGGCGTTGACGAGACCATCACCATCCGTCAGCGACGGACCATCAGCATCGCCACGATCGCTCACACCGTGTTCAAGCTGTACCCGAAGCGCACGGTCCTGTGCCTCTCGCTGTTCATC
>DASQMN010000313.1:0-8167 GCA_035645475.1 Nocardioidaceae bacterium | reverse complement strand
CGCGGCACCGTCACGTTGTCGCGGGTGTTGGGCGGTACCGGCGTGAAGTCCAGGGTGCCTTCCCCGTAGGTGGGGCGGTTGCGGGCAGCCGCGGCAGGCGACGCGAACAAACCGCTGATCGCCAGCGTCGACGAAGCGGCTGCGGCTCCCTTCAGTACCGAGCGTCGCGCCAGAGCGCGGGCGGCCACGGTGGCGAAGTCCTCGTTGTCCGTGCGGTTGGGCATCGGTCGGGAGCAGGCGTCGTTGCAGCGCATTCGACAGGTCAGCGCGCTGCGCGATCCGTGCGGTCCGCTGGTGGATATCAGTGGCAGTAGGGAGGGGTCGCGAGGGGTCATCAAGAGTCTCCTGTGGCAGGGCGGCGGCGTTTTGCCTGACGGTAGGCAGCCGCGCAGCTCCCCGGGCGACGTGCAGGTGAACGCCAGTGGTCGAGTGGACAGACTTTAGGGCGGTCCGCTCGATCCGTGCTAGACCCTGCTGGGCTCCGCCACGTCGACCGCGTCCACGTGACGCCGGCGCACCGAGTCGGCGGTCAGCAGAAGCAATGACACCCACACCAGGGAGAAGCCGACCCACCGGGCCGTGCTCATGTCCTCGTCGAACAGCCACAGCCCGAACATGAACTGCATGACCGGTGCGATGTACTGCAGCAGGCCCAGCGTCGTCATCGGGATCCGGGTGGCCGCGCCACCGAAGAGCAGCAGCGGGATCGTGGTCACCACTCCGGTGCCGAGCAGCAGCGCCGTGTTGACCCAGCCCTCATGGCCGAAGGCGGCCTGGCCGTCGACCTGCAGCCAGACCAGCCAGGCCAGGGCCAGTGGCGCCAGGATCGCTGTCTCCAGCGCCAGCCCCTCACTCGCTCCCACTCCTGCCCGCTTCTTCATCAGGCCGTAGGTGCCGAAGCTGAACGCCAAGGTGAGCGCGATGTACGGCGGTCGCCCGTAGTCGATCGTGAGTCCGACCACGGCGACCGCAGCCAGCGTCAGCGCCACCCACTGGGCGGGGCGGAGCCGCTCCCCGAGCAGCAGCACGCCCATCGCGACCAGCACGAGCGGGTTGATGAAGTAGCCCAGCGCCGTCTCGATCACATGGCCGGAGGTGACGGCGTAGATGAAGGTGCCCCAGTTGATCGCGATCATCACGGCACCGACGCTGACGATCAGCAGTCGACGGCGGTCGGCGACCAGGTCACGCAACTGTGACCAACGGTGCACTGCGGAGAGCAGCACGGCGATGAAGAGCAGGGAGCACACGACGCGCATCGCCAGGATCTCGGTCGCCCCGGCCGGTTGCAGCACGGTCCAGTACAGCGGGAAGAGGCCCCACGAGACGTACGCCGCGAAGCCGTACCAGAAACCCTTCCGGAGCTCGGAGTCAACCACTCCTGCTCAGACTGTCCAGGTGTCGTTGCCGGCGAGCAGCGTCGCCAAGTCGCCGTCGCCCTGCTCGGCGCGGGCGGTGCGTACCTGCTGGCGGGTCAGGTCGTCGTACGTCGGGCGCTCGACCTGCCGGAAGATGCCGATCGGTGCGCGCTGGAGCGCCCGGCCTGCGTCGGTCAGCCGAGAGAGAGCGAAGGCCTGGGTGGGGTCCTCTGCGTGCGCGTCGTGCACCAGCAGTGCCTCCTCACCCACCTCGGCGACGTCGACGACGTGCAGCCCGGTGGCGGCGTCGCGAGCGATGCCGAACTCGAAGTCGGACCCGAACCGGATCGGTGCGCCGTGCTCGAGGGGGATGACGGCGCGGTCCCGGGTCTGGACATCCTTGACCGAGGTGAACGCGTGGTCGTTGAAGATCGGGCAGTTCTGGTAGATCTCCACCAGCGAGGTGCCCCGGTGGGCCGCCGCCTCCCGCAGCACCGCGGTGAGGTGCTTGCGGTCGGAGTCGATGGTGCGGGCCACGAACGTTGCCTCGGCACCGAGGGCCAGCGACACCGGGTTGAACGGGGTGTCGACCGAGCCCATCGGGGTGGACTTGGTGACTTTGCCGGTCTCCGAGGTGGGGGAGTACTGACCCTTGGTGAGGCCGTAGATGCGGTTGTTGAACAGCAGGATCGTCAGGTTGACGTTGCGCCGCATCGCGTGGATGAGGTGGTTGCCGCCGATCGACAAGGCGTCACCGTCACCGGTGACGACCCACACCGACAGGTCCTCGCGGGTCGTGGCCAGGCCGGTCGCGATGGCCGGCGCGCGGCCGTGGATGGAGTGCATGCCGAAGGTGTCGAGGTAGTACGGGAACCTGGACGAGCAGCCGATCCCGGAGATGAACGTGATGTTCTCCCGCTCGAGGCCGAGCTCGGGCAGGAAACCCTGCACTGCCGCGAGCACCGCGTAGTCACCGCAGCCCGGGCACCAGCGGACTTCCTGGTCGGAGGTGAAGTCCTTGCGGTTCTGCGGTTCGCTGGTGGTGGGCACTCCGGTCAGGCCGTCGCGCTGCAGCTGCGGGACGGGCAGGTCGACCTGGGTCATGAGCGCGCCTCCTCGGCGGTCTTGAGCGTGTTGGTGGGGTCGGCCTCGACCAGGCCGCGGATGGCGTCGGCCATCTCCTCCGCGCCGAAGGGTTGGCCCCGGACCTTGGAGAAGCTGACGACGTCGACGAGGTACTTGGCGCGCAGGAGCAGCGCGAGCTGTCCGCCGAACCCGTACCCGAGGTTCATCTCGGGCACCAGCACGGTGTCGTAGCGGGCCAGCACCTCGCCCAGGTCGTTGGGGAACGGGTTCAGGTGACGCAGATGCGCCTGCGCGACGGAGAGGCCCTCGCGGCGGAGCCGACGCACACCGGCTCCGATGGGACCGTACGTCGAGCCCCAGCCGAGCACGAGCACGCTGGCGTTGCCGCCGGGGTCGTCGACCTCGAGCGGTCCCAGCGAGGCCGCGACTGCCTCGACCTTCGCCTGCCGGGTGCGCACCATGTGCTCGTGGTTGGCCGGGTCGTAGGAGATGTCGCCGGTGAGATCGGCTTTCTCGATGCCGCCGATGCGGTGCTCGAGGCCGGCTGTACCGGGAATGGCCCACGGACGGGCCAGCGTCTCCTCATCGCGCACGTACGGACGGAAGGTCTCGCTCCCGTCCTCGGCGACCGTGTTGGGTCCGGTGGCGAAGGCCGGTTCGATCTTCGGCAGCGCATCGATGTCGGGCAGCTGCCACGGCTCGGAGCCGTTGGCCAGGTAGCCGTCGGACAGCAGCATCACTGGTGTGCGGTAGGTGATGGCGATGCGGGCCGCCTCGATCGCGGCGTCGAAGCAGTCCGAGGGCGAGAGCGGCGCCACGATCGGCACCGGAGCCTCGCCATTGCGTCCGAACATCGCCTGCAGCAGATCGGCCTGCTCGGTCTTGGTGGGCAGGCCGGTCGACGGACCGCCGCGCTGCACGTCGATCACGAGCAGGGGAAGCTCGAGCATGACCCCGAGTCCGATGGTCTCGCTCTTCAAGGCGACCCCGGGGCCTGAGGTCGTGGTCACGCCGAGCGCGCCGCCGAAGGCGGCGCCGAGCGCTGCACCGATGCCGGCGATCTCGTCCTCGGCCTGGAAGGTGGTGACGTTGAAGCGCTTGTGCCGGCTCAGCTCGTGCAGGATGTCCGACGCTGGGGTGATGGGGTAGGACCCGAGGAAGACCGGCAGGCCTGAGCGTTGCCCGGCAGCCACGAGTCCGTAGGACAGCGCCAGGTTGCCGGTGATGTTGCGGTAGCGCCCCGCTGGCATCGCGGCCGGCTTCACCTCGTACGACACGGCGAACGCCTCGGTCGTCTCGCCGAAGTTCCAGCCTGTGGTGAACGCCGTGACGTTGGCGTCGCGGATGTCCGGCTTGCCGGCGAACCGGGACGCGAGGAAGTCGAGTGTGCCCTGCGTCGGACGACCGTACATCCAGCTCACCAGACCGAGCGCGAACATGTTCTTGGCGCGCGAGGCCTCCTTGCGGGAGAGCCCGAAGTGCTTGACGGCCTCGACCGTCATGGTGGTCAGGTCGACCGGGTGCACGGTGAAGCGCTCGAGGGTGTCGTCGTCGAGCGGGCTGGTCGGGTAGCCGGCCTTGGCGAGGTTGCGAGCGGTGAAGTCGTGCGTGTCCACGATGACCGTTGCACCCGCGCGCAGGTCCCCCACGTTGGCGCGCAGGGCGGCCGGGTTCATCGCCACCAGGACGTCAGGAGAGTCGCCGGGGGTGAGGATGTCGTGGTCGGCGAAGTGCACCTGGAAGCTGGACACGCCGGGCAGGGTGCCTTGCGGCGCGCGGATCTCGGCGGGGAAGTTGGGCAGCGTCGACAGGTCGTTGCCCCAGGCGGCGGTCTCCTGGGTGAACCGGTCGCCGGTCAGCTGCATGCCGTCGCCGGAGTCACCGGCGAACCGGATGATCACCCGGTCGAGCTGCTTGACCTGCTTGCCTGTGCCGTTGCTCATGCCATTGCTCACGTCGTTACCGGCGATGCTCACGTACCTTGCCTCCGCATATCGGGGACGCGGGCCGCTCCGCTCGGCTTGCGGCCGTGCCGTCATCATCGTAAGTCTGCAACCGCCTCAGACCTTCCCTCGGCGAGCATGGCGCGGGTCACTCGGCGACCCGCTCGGGATCAGTCGGAGTCGGTGGCGTCCAGTCGGGCGATCTGGTCGTCGCTCAGCGTCAGCTCGCTGGCTCCTGCCGAGTCCTGGATGGTCGCCGGCCTGCTGGCGCCGGGGATGGGCAGGACGACCGGCGACTTCGCCAGCAGCCACGCGAGGCAGACCTGGTACGGGCTGGCGTCCAGCTCCGAGGCGACCTCGGCGAACGGCGTGAACGTCGAGGGCATGTCCTTGGCCCCGCGCATGCCGCCGAGCGGGCTCCACGGAAGGAACGCCAAGCCCAGCTCGGTACAGACATCGAGCTCGGGAAGGCTGGACCGGAAGGCCGGGGACAGCTGGTTCTGCACACTGACGAGGCCGTCACCGATGATCTGCTGCGCGAGCCGGATCTGGTCGGGGTCGGCGTTGGAGATGCCGACGCGCTCCGCAATTCCTTCGTCCAGCAGGGCGCGCAGTCCTCCCATGGTCTCCTCGTACGGCACGTCCGGGTCGGGGCGGTGATGCTGCAGCAGGTCGAGGGAGTCCACGCCTAGCCGGCGCGCGGAGGCCTGAGCTGCTTCGCGCAGGTACTCCGGGCGGCCGTCGACGTCCCAGTCCCCGCCGTCGCGGGTGTGGCCCGCCTTCGTCGCCACCAGCACCCTCGAGATGTCGCCGCCATACGAACGCAGCGCGTCGGCGACGACTTCCTCGTTGTGGCCCAACCGGCCGGTCGGGCTGTACGCGTCAGCGGTGTCGATCAGAGTGACGCCCGCGTCCAGTGCAGCGTGGATCGTGGCACGGGACTGGTCGGGGTCGGGATGACCGGGCACCGAGAGCGGCATGGCTCCCAGGCCGATCGCTCCGACGGTGACGTCACCTATGGTCCGCTGCTGCACGAGCTGCCTCCAGCTTGGTCGGCCCGACCGCGTGCCGGTCGGGTGCCTGTACACCGATGTACCCGTTCACGAGGTCGCTCACCCGTCCGCTGCACGGGTGGCCCGGCCAGCGACAGCGAGGGAGCCGGGACGGACACGTCTTCTGCGAGACAGGTCTTTTCTAGACTCGTGCCATGACCGCTTCCGTCGCGCCGGCCACCTACGTGTTGCCAGGCGTCGACGGGCACCCCGGCTGGTCGCTTCATGTCGTGGCAGTGGGGCTGGCCTGCTGCGGTGTCGAGGTCTCGGCGTCGGTGCGCAGCCACCCGGAGTGGCTGGCGCTGGGGGCGGCGCCGTCGGAAGACGCGCTTCCCGCGGCAGGCAAGGGCCCTAGCGTCCTCGTGCTGGCGGGCACGCTGACCGACAAGCTCGCGCCGGCCGTGCGCCGGCTCTACGACACGTTGCCGGCGCCTCGCGCAGTGCTCTCCTACGGATCCTGCGCGAACTCCGGCGGCCCGTACTGGGACAGCTACAGCGTCACCAAGGGCGTCGACCAGCTGGTGCCGGTCGATGTGTACGTGGCTGGATGCCCACCACGGCCGGAGGCGCTGCTGGCAGCGCTGCGACAGCTGGATGCGGACGGGACGGGCGATGAGTGACTTTTCGGCGCTCGTGGCCGCGGCCCTTGGGCAGGCGGATGTGAACGCTCTGCCGGAGTGGTCGTTCGCCACGCTGGCTGTGGACGTGCCCCATCGACGCTGGCGGGCAGCGGTGGGGGCGCTGCGAGACGAAGCCGGCTGCACGTACTTCGACTGGCTGGGCGCGGTCGACGAGACACCAGACGGCATCCGCGTGGTGGTACGGCTTGTCGCCCTGCCGGAGCGGCCGCCTGGAGTCGACGCAGTCCTGGTACGCACGCTGCTCCCGGCTGGACGGACCCGGCTCGACTCCCTTGTACCGGTGTACGCGGGCGCGACCTGGCACGAGCGGGAGGCGACCGAGATGTTCGGCCTCCAGTTCGTCGGAGGTGGCGACTCGGCTCCCCTGCTGCTGGCTGAGGAGTTCGAGGGACACCCGCTACGCAAGGACTTCGTGCTCGCCAGCCGTGTGGTGACGGCCTGGCCCGGCGCCAAGGACCCGGCCGACGGCGACGCCGCACCGAGCCGGCGGCGTACCCGGCCGCCCGGCGTACCCGCGGGCGACTGGGGTGCCACCGTCGAGAAGCCCCGGCGTACCCGACGCGCCAGTGACTCCACCGCCGTGACGCCGACTGGAGGCGGTCGGGATGGCTGAGCCCGATGCGGCCGGAGCGTCCGAGCAGCCTCCCGCACGGTCGCGCGGCGTCATCGCGTTGCAGGAGGAGAACTGCACCGTCTGCATGCTCTGCGCTCGCGAGTGCCCGGCCTGGTGCATCACGATCGAGTCGCACACCGAGACCACACAGCAGGACGGTGAGCGCCCGCTGACCGCCAACGTGCTGGACCGCTTCGCCTTGGACACATCGCTGTGCCTGTACTGCAGCATCTGCATCGACGTCTGCCCGTTCGACGCGTTGCACTGGGCGCCCGAGCCGCTCGAGCCGGGCGCGACCCGGGACGACCTCGTGCACGAACGTGACACGTTGCGCCGGTGGCTGTGGACGGTGCCGCCACCCCCAGGGGGCGACGGCCATTCGATGGAAGCGACCTGAGATCGCCACTGGCTGCCACACATCCACAAATGCGTGAGCGCCGCCGGGCGAACCGGCTGCGCCGCTTGTAGTCGGCGATGCATAGCTCCAGGCCGCCTCCCAGTGGCGGCCATGGCCAGCGGCGCTCCCTCGGTCGTATGCTTGCGGCAATGAGCGAAGCGGCACGTGGCCGCGACTGATCGGAGGGTCGCCATGCCTACAGCCGCCACTCGGCGGCGCGGCGGCCACACCCGCCGACTCCGCTCGAGACACCTTCTGGCGTGTGCGCTTTCCATCGGGCTCGTCGCCTGCGGACAGACCGACAGCGGCGACTCGACCAGTGCCGGACCGTCAGCGACGCCGTCCCAGACGAGTTCGGCAGATGCAAGTGACACCTCCGCAAGCGACGAGGCGATGGGGATCGACACCGTTGAGTGGCCCGGCACCCTGCGGGACGCCGAGGCTCTGTTCGACCGCATGCCCGACCAGCTCGCCGGGGTACCGGTGAAGCGGTGGAAAGCCGGTGGAAGGTCGACCGGAGTCGCTTATGGGCCTGCCCAGAACGGTGCCACCGCGTGGGTCATGAGCACCACCAAGGCCACCAAGACGCCGGAGCGCACACTCGCCGTCATGTTCGGTCCGGGCGTGGCCTGCGAGAAGGGCACCTACAGCGGGACAGTGCCCCAAGCGCCCTATGGCGGCGGCCCGGCTATGGAGACGGACAGCACTGCTGAGAACGGGCTGCCGTGGTACGCGTGCACGATCGAGACCGGCGCCGCTGAAGGGGACTCGAAACGCAGAGCACATGCCGTCGGGTGGGTCAGTGGAGACCTGGGGTGGCTGACGACGAGTCCTGACGAGCAGACCGCTGAGTCCCTCATCAATGCCCTCGTCGCCGCCCGTTGAGTCGTGCCCTGCCCGTCACCAAAGTTCGCGCGAAACGGTCGGACGCACGAGCACTGAGGTGACCGAGACGCGCGCCAAACCCTGCTTCAGCGGTAGTTGACGAACTGTGTCCCGTGTCGCCCTCACCTGCAGCGATGCCCCAGAAGGCCGGTCTGACCTGGCATTAGTCCGCTCAGTAGTTGCCGACGTTCC